>NZ_JBDPMH010000018.1:0-125971 GCF_039871735.1 Plantactinospora sp. B24E8 | reverse complement strand
GCCTCCAAGCCGGCAAGCCGCTCAAGCAGCTCCACGACGGATGGCGTTCCGGACACCCCACCATGATCCAGACCAGACGGCGCAGGTCAAACCAACCCGCCGACGAGCACCTGATCAGTCACGTCTCAGCTTGTCCACATCTTCCCGCACGCAGTGCATATATAGCCACTTTGCCATCGCTGAACGTCGTTTCGGTATTGCTCCAATTCTCGGGCATATTCTTTGTTTGTGATCGATTGGGCGACGAGATCTGAGCGGAGGCGTCGCGCCGTCCACCATATGAGCACTATAAACGCCAAAAGGCCCACGAGAGACGCGATACTTCCAGCATTTTCTGGTACGAAGTCTACGGCCACGAGGCAGAAGCAAGAGATGATGGAAATGGCAACGACTGCGATAATGATTGTCAAAGCCGAGTGTTGCGGGGGAGGCGACGGTTTGAGCGGTGGCATTATGCGTTCCGCCAGTTGAGAGCGTAGCATGATTCCGTGGGGAACTCTTACAGTGTTTGCGGCCCAGACGAGGGGCAGGGATCGTAGGGGTGCGTACCCGCAACTCGGGCACGGGTCTCCACCGTTAACGTATGCATTGATAATTTGGTCAGCGTTGTTTTGATATTGAACAATTTGATTTGCTTGATTGAAAAAGTTCATGAATTCGCCAGGTTGACCAAAAACTCAACCAGGTTGTAAATATCTGTGGCCGAGCCAGCTGCATTGGCGGCTACTTCTAACCATGAGCGGGTTGTCGGCAGATCGTTGCCAGTCGCGGCATCGTGCGCTCGAGTCAGCGCCGAGGTGACTGGGGCGCGTAACTCCGGATTGCCGGTGGTGAACTCAATCTTTTTTATTGCCTCCGCTATGCGCTCGGCGAGTTCGAGCAATGCTGGAGAGCCGGCCTGGTCGTTGATAATCGTTTCCGCGTTTTGTTGAGTCCCGTAAACGCTTTGGTTTGACTGATTAAAAACGGCCAACGCTCTCACTTTCCTTTCGCATCACGAGACAATGATTGCGCAAGTGCATAATTCTCTCATGTTTACGCATGGCGACTGACGTTGTGTCGGCCATCCGACAACGACAACCGAGATGCTCTTAACGATCTGACGTGGTCGCGGCTCGTGTTAGCGGGCGCCGCGGGGGAGATCGAGCCAATTTAATCGTGGGTAGCGGGCGTCCTCGGGAGCTTGAAGGACGAGGATGGCCCGGGCGATCGGGGCGGCGCGGCGTGGGCGGTAGCGTAGCTTGTGTTAGCATTTTTAGGCCCTAAGCGCGCCGATCGCCAATCAGTTCGATCAGGCGGGCCAGGCTTCGGGTGGACAGCGGGATGCTGGCGGGATAGGTCAGCAACGAAGCTCCCGTTCTGGGCGGTCGTTCTTGGTCGACCGCTGTCCTACCGGGAGCCTCGTCATATCTGCGGCAACGACACGCCGCCGCGTACCTGCTCAGGCCCCCCTTCATCACGATGACAATGACTCTGTCTTGGGCCACGCGGAGACGCCATTGCCGTGGTGCTGTATAAAGGCCTTCAGATTGCAGATTTAACACCTCGTAGCGGTCAGGCCTACAGCGGTTGAATGGCTGGGGTCTGGTCCGGTCGATCACATGTGACCAACCACTATGGACGGCAGGTCGGCGTCGATCTATACCTGGGGTGTGAGGTACGCCGATAGTGGTGGCCTGTCCGCTGCGGGACGGGCCAAGCGGGAACAGGTACGGATGCAGGCCGCGCGGATGTTCGCCGTGGATGTGCCGGCGGCGCAGGTCGCGGCCCGGTTGCGGGTGTCGACGAAGTCGGTCTACCAGTGGCGGCGCCGCTGGCGCGCGGGTGGGATGACCGCCCTGGCCTCGACCGGGCCGGGTGGAAACGTCTCCCGGCTCTCACCGGACCAGGTGTTGCGGCTGCGGGCTGAGTTGGACCTCGGCCCGGCCGCGCACGGCTGGACCGAGGACCAGCGGTGGACCCTGGCCCGGGTCGCCACCCTGATCGGCCGGCTGTTCCACGTCTCCTACACCCTGCGTGGCGTGTCCTATCTGCTGCACCGCATCGGCTACACCCCGCAGGTACCCAAACACCGGGCCGTCCAACGCGACGGGGACGCGATCGCCGACTGGCGGGCCACCACCTGGGCCAAGGTACGAGGCTAGCGGCGACGACCGGAGCGTGGATCCTCTTCGAGGACGAGGCCGGACAGACCCTACGCCCGCCCAGGGCCCGTACCTGGGCCCGCCGTGGACACACTCCCGTCGTCCGGGTGTCGGGTAGAGGCTCGGGCCGGGTCTCGATCGCCGGACTGATCGCCTACAAGCCCGGCCAGCGCGGCCACGTCTTCTACCGCCTGCGTGTCCACCGCCAGCGCAGAGGCGAGCGCCGCAGCCTGTCCGAGGACGACTACGCCACCCTGATCACCGCCGCGCACCACCAACTCCACGCCCCGATCATCCTGATCTGGGACGGAGTCAATACCCACACCAGCACGGCGATGCGGCAACTCATCGCCGCCCGCCACCGTTGGCTGACCGTGGTACAGCTACCCGCGTACGCCCCCGACCTCAACCCCGTCGAGGGCCTGTGGTCAACGATGAAGTCCAGCCTGGGCAACCTCACCGTCGACGGCGTAGACCACCTCGCCGCGATCATCCGCAACCGACTCAAACGCATCCAGTACCGACCCGACCTGATCCCCGGCTTCCTCGCCCAGACCGGACTCAGCCTCGAACCGGAACCGTCATGACCGCGACAGACCCCAGACTTTCAACCGCTGTAGCGTAGATCTGTCGGTTGTCGCTCCAGCAGTGGTGTCAAACCAGTCGCACCCTGCTGGACCATGTGCGGTTTTGCGTGCAGCGGTGTGGCGAGGTTGACCTGGTTCGCGGGCGTCGCGAGGGGACGGACGCCAGCCGCCAACTGCGAGGACGTTTTCAGCGGCGAGCGGCCAGCTCTACCGCCTCGGTAAGAACTCCGTCGAGGTCTTCGTCGGAGATGGGCTCATCGGTGAGCACTTTGTAGACGACGGCGGCCTGGATCTTTCCGATCATCGTCGGTTCGATGTCGTAGTCGGCCTCCGGGTCGATGTTTGCCCAGATGAGCGCCTCCGCGTCCTCGGCGTTGATGTCAGGGCCGCCGTCAGCCAGCCCAGCGCGTAGATCTGCCACGAACTTGATCACGTCGGCCGGCGTCGCGTCCTCGCCGAAGCGGCGGTCGACGGCGAGGAAAAACAGCGACGCGAGGTAGCGGGGGAACCCATCCCAGCCTTCGTTGTCGAGCTGCGCTTGGATCCGGTCGTGGGCCTCGTTGTCGCCGCGTACCAGGGTCCGGATGTACATGGACAGCTCAGGCTTGATCGTCATCTGCTTTCTTTCTCTCTCGTCGCTTCTTGATGTGGTCCCATGTCGACTTGGCGGCGACGGCGATGGCTCCGGTCGCGACGATGGCGGCGGTGACCGGATTGTCGATCTGCGGGCGCTCCTGGGCTGGGGCGGGTTTTGGGGCAGTAGTGCCGGTCGAGGTGGCGCCGGGTGGGCTCTGCTGCTGCCGGAAGTAGCTGAGGACCGCCTTCCCGCCGTCCTCGACCTGCTTCAACGTGGACTCGGTGTCCTCGGCCTTTTGCAGCTGCTTGCGCCAGATCATGTCGGCCTTACGCCCACGTCGTTCGGCCTCGCTCAGCAGGCGCTCGCCGGACGGCATCTCTGCCTCTGATACGTCCGAGTCTTGGGCAGACCCCGGGGCGATTTTGTTGATGTAGGCCGTGAAGCGGGTCCGCGCTTCGGTCAGCAGGCGGGCGAGCCTTGCCGCCTTCTCGCTTGCGGTACTGATATCGGCAAGGGCTTGTTGTAGTTGTGGGTGGTCGCTACCTGACGCAGCCTCGGCGTACCGGCCGTGGGCCTCCTCGGCATCCGCTTGGGCGCGGGTGGCGGTAATCGCGGCGGCGGCGAGACGCTCGCGCACGTGGAGGAGTTGCGCCACGACCTCGGCGACCGATGCGGTCATCCGATCGTGCCCAGATAGGCGTTCGCGTGGTCGACGGCAGCGTCGACACGGCGGACCGTCAACTCGGTCTCGCGATGGAATCCGGCGAGTATCTCCAGGCCAGCCTGGGCGTCCTGATCTTGGCTGTCGTGGATGGTGATGCGCGCATACGCCTCCGTGGCGGCGACCTCACTATCCAGCTGCTCCAAGGTTGCCCTGCCTGACTTCGCGACCTGGTTACCGTCCTGGATCGTACGCTTGACCTCGTCGATGTTCATCGTGCGATGCCGGGATCAGCCGAGCACGCTGACGTATTCGCGGGCTGCGGCGGCGCTGCCCTGGATCATGGTGGCCGCCTCGGCCAGGCGCTGCTTGGTCTGCTCGGCGCGCTGGATAGCCTCGGCGACCTTCGGATGCCCGGTGCCGGCGGCGACGGCCCGGAGACGAGTGAGCACCTGCTCGGTCTGCTCGGAGGCGGCGCGAATCTGGTTCAGGCTGCTCGATCCCTGCTCGGCGGCTTGGATGAGCGCTGCCTTGACTTCCTCGATGCTGGCCATTCGGTCCTCCCCGGTTACCGGCCATGCTGACGCACGCGGTTTCGACGCGCCTGCCCACGAGGCGAGGCATCGCCAGTGCGTGGTTGGTCGGACACTATCCGAGATGGTCAAGGTGTGCAGCCCCTGGTTGACGCGGTCGGAAGATCGCGGAGTCCGGTCCGGAGCCGTGCTGTCAGATCCAACGAGACAAGGCGATGATGCGAGCATGGCGTTGTCGACGGAGTTCACGGAGTTGTTCGGGATACGGCACCCGATCGCCCTGGCCCCGATGGGCGGGTCGGCCGGTGGTGCCCTGGCGGCGGCTGTCGCCAGCAGTGGTGGCCTCGGAATGCTCGGTGCGGCCTTCGGAGATCGGGAGTGGCTGGATCGTGAGGCGCGGATCGTCGCTTCGCGTACCGATCAGCCGTGGGGCGTCGGCTTCCTGACCTGGGGGATCGACGTCGGTGCGGTCGCGTGTGCATTGGAGTACGGTCCCCACGCGGTCATGTTGTCATTCGGCGACCCGAGCCCGTACGTGGAACTTGTCCGCGAAGCGGAGGCCGTCCTGATCATCCAGGTCACCGATCTGGAGGAGGCCAGGCAGGCCGTGGACCTAGGCGCCGATGTCATTGTGGCGCAAGGCACCGAGGCCGGTGGCCATGGTGCCCGGCGGGGTCGGTCCACACTGCCGTTCGTACCCGTGGTGGTGGATCTCGCGGCCCCGGTGCCGGTGTTGGCGGCCGGTGGCATCGCCGACGGGCGCGGCCTCGCCGCAGCCCTGGCCCTGGGTGCTGCCGGCGCCCTGATCGGCACCCGCTTCCAGGCCACCACAGAGGCCCTGGTTGACCCCATGATCACCAAGGCAATCGTCGAAGGGCGAGGGGACGACACCGAGCGCAACACCGTGCTCGACATCGCTCGCGGATCGCGATGGCCGTCGAAGTACCCCGCGCGCACCCTCGGCCATCCCTACCTGGACCGGTGGCGCGGCCGTGAGGCCGAACTCGTCGCAGACCCTCAGGTGCGGGAGGACTACCAGAACGACGTGGCACGAGGCGTGATACCCCCACTGCCGGTCTGGGCCGGCGAAGCCGTCGACCTCATCACCGATCTGCCGTCGGCAGCCGACCTTGTTACCACCCTGGCCAACCAGGCGGAGATCGCCCTGGCCAGAGCCGGAAGGCGCTGACCAAGAGCTAGTGTTCTGTCTCAGTTTTGAGTAGTCGCTTGTTGGAGGGCTACTCGTCCACGTCGGACCTTGGCCAGGATCGATTCGGCGGTGGCGGTCCAGACGAATGGTTTCGGGTCGTCGTTGTGCACGCGTAGGTAGTCCTCGATCGCGGTGACGAGGTCGTCCACGCTGTGGAACACCCCGCGGCGGATCATCTTGTCGGTCAGTTCGGCGAACCAGCGCTCGACCATGTTCAGCCAGGACGAGCTGGTCGGGGTGAAGTGCAGGTGGAAGCGGGGATGCTTGGCCAGCCATGCCTTGACGTTCGGGTGGGTGTGGGTGCCGTAGTTGTCGACGATCAGGTGGATCTGCAACGTGCGGGGCACCGTGGTGTCGATCGTGCGCAGGAACCGCAGGAACTCGTCGTGCCGGTGCCGGGCGAAGCACTTACCGATGACCTTGCCGGTCAGCACGCCCAGCGCCGCGAACAGGGTCGTGGTGCCGTGGCGCTTGTAGTCGTGAGTCATCGTGCCGGCCCGACCGGGCTTGAGCGGCAGGCTCGGCTGGGTACGGTCCAGTGCCTGGATCTGCGATTTCTCGTCCATGCACAACACGACGGCTTTGTCCGGCGGGTTCAGGTACAGGCCCACGACGTCGACGAGTTTCTCCTCGAACCGCTTGTCGTTGGACAGCTTGAACGTCTCCACCAGGTGCGGCTTGAGACCGCGGGCGTCCCACACCCGCTGCACCGTCGCCGGGCTCACGCCGACCTTGGCCGCCATCGACCGGCACGACCAGTGCGTCGCCCCCTGCGGCTTCGAGTGCAGCGTCAACTCCACAATCTCATCGATCGTGGCCTGCGGAATCGACGCCTTACGGCCACGACCCGGCGCGACCTTGCCCAGATCGGCGAGCCCACGCTCGGCGAACTCGGACCGCCATGCCCGCACCGTCATCCGGGTCACCCCGGCCAGCGCCGCGTTGTCGGCGTTGGACATCCCGTCCGCAGCGTGCAGCAGCACCTGCGCCCGCTGCACCAGCCGATGCGCGACCGTACGCGACTTCGCAAGAGACTCCAGCAGTTCCCGCTGGCCGGGTTCGAGCACCAGTGGTGCGGCAGCACGTGTCACGTCTCGAGTCTACTCCAATGACTAGCTATTTACGAGACAGAACACTAGGTCAGACGGGTACGGCTGGCGGCCTGCACTATCGACCGAATGCAGCTGGGTTTGGACTACCCGCCGGCCCGGCGGACGTAGGTGCCGCGCTGGGGTACGACGTACAACACGCCCTGTTCGACCAGGAGTGCGATCGCACGCCGGACGGTCGCGCGGGCGATGCCGTACTGCTGGACGAGTTGCTGCTCGCTCGGGATGGCGCGGTCGGGCTGCCAGTCTCCGCGCTTGATCCGGGCGGTGAGGATCGCCGCGAGCTGCTTGTACGGCGCGAGCGGGGCGCCGTGATCGATCTCGTCGTCCGGGCCGAGGTCCATAGCGTCGACGATAGAAGTCTCCAGATAGCGCAAAACGTCCTTCTACGTATGCAGACGTAGGTAGACCAGTTGAGGTAACGTCCCCTCGGCAGGGGCGGTCGGCTTGTACGGGTTGTCCGTCCCGGCCCCGAGTCACGCCCTGCTGCCGTACTCGCCGCTGGTGGCTGCGGTGGTGGGGCGGGGTGACCCCGGTCCGGCCGAATACACGACTGACCAGAACGGGCCGGGGTCGCCCGTCCATGTCCTGATCCACGACGCGGAAGTTGGTGAAGGTTGTGCGGGTGCTGCTGTTACGACGACTGAGAAGGGATCGGCGGCGGCTCGGGTCGGCGTACCGGTCGGAGACGTACCGGCCGCTGTGGCCGTCGCAGGTGCGGGCCCGGCGGTTCACCCCGGTCGGCTTCGGGCGGCGGGGCGTCGACCCGGACGAGGTGGCCCAGTTCCTCGACCAGGTGGCCGGTGACCTGGCGCGGGCGTACACCGAGTTGGCGAGTGTCCGGGAGCAGAACGCCCGGATCAAGGACGCGTTGCGCCGCTGGCAGTCCCGGCAGGCGCCGACCGCCCGCGAGTTGGCGGGGCGCTGATGACGGACCGGTACGTCGTACACGTGCCCTTCACCGCGTCGGATCCGACCGCGGCCCGGCGGTTCGCCCGGACGGCGGCCCGGACCCTCGACCGACTGCCGCAGGTTGACGTTGCCGAGGCGACCGTCTCGGCCGAGGACAACCAGGGCGTGCAGTCCCGCCTCTTCTGCGACCGACTCCTGTCCGGCGGCCGACGCTGCGTGCTGCGCGCCAAACACGAGACACCCTGCGGAACCGTCGAGTCGGAGCCGGACACGGAGGCGGGTCCGTGACCGCCACCGTGCCGGACGGACCACCGGTGATGTTGTGCCGCGAGTGTGACGGGATGAGTTTCCGCCTCGTCCGCTGCCGCTGCACCTACTACGGCAACCTACTGCTGGTCAGGGACGAGGACCGGGCGCCGGGGGAGCCGTACCACAACTGCCTGGAGTGCGACGGGGTCGGCACCGTCGGCCGGCCGTGCCACGACTGCCGGCAGACCGGCCGGCGACGCGCCCAGCTTGTCCTGACCGTGGCGAACCTTGACACCGGGGCGGTGGCCTCGGCGAACGTCGTACCCGGGGTGGTGGAACCGGCGCGCGGACCCGACGCCGACCCGGGCTGGTATCTGCCGCTCGCCCCGCTGCTGCGCGACCTGGCCGCCCGGGTCGGCGCCACCTCCTGGACCGACGTGAACGGGTCCGGCTCGCCGGACGGGCCGCTGGTCATGTTGCCGAAGCAGTGGCGGCCGGACCTGCCCGCCTCCGACCGGAAGGTGCTGGAGGCGGACGCGATCGCCCGCCGGTCCAATGATCCGTGGCGGCTCTACCTCGGCCGCATGACAGCCGAACCACCCCGCGACCCGGCCGCCGAGCTGGCCCGACTCTGCCGGCTCGCCGACCTGCTCTGCCTCGACCTCGTGATTGAGGCCCGCCGTGTCGAGGCCCGCCGTGTCGAGGCCCGCCGTGTCGAGGCCCGTCCTGTCGAGGCCCGCACTGTCGGGGCGCGCCGGGTCGATGGCCGTCCCGTCGACGCCGGCCGGATGCAGACCGGGGACGACCTGACCTGGCACCTGCGGTACGAGGTCGCCGGTGGACCCGTCCCGACCGAAGTGCGCTGCCACGCCGACGATCTCACCGCCGCGATCACCGGCACCAGCGACCTGGACGCCTGCTACGGTCTGGAGGAGCGGGGTCGGACCGCACCCGCCCACCATCTGACCATCGGTTACCGGCCACCGGCCGAACCGCCGGACATCGACCTCGACCAGCTCGAACGGCGGATCCTAGCCGACTGTGTCGACGTCTCCACCGGCACGCCGACCGCCGGGGCGCAGGCGATCTGGCGCGACGGCCGCTGGTGGCACACCAGCCTCCAGATCGCCGACACCACCGAGACGCTCAGCGAATCGCCGACCGGCCAGATCCACCAACGGAGTCGAATCATTGTCGAGCGCGGCTGGCAGCCGCCGGCCCCGTCGTGGCAGGGCCGCCCCGTCCCGTACGTCGAGTGTCCCGACTGCGACCCGACAAGTCGACTCCGCCGCTGCCACTGCCTGCTCGGCACCGGAGTCGCCGAGCCCGACTGTCCACGGTGTGCCGGCGCCGGCCGTGCCCCGTCACCGTTCCGCTGCGACACCTGCGGCGGCAGCCGTCGGCTGTACCGGGACGTGACCATCATCCTGACCGACCTGAGCAGCCGCGTCGTCCACCTGAACTGGCGGGTCGACGAGGCCGGCTGGCTGGCCAGCGGGCTCACCCTGCAACTGGACGACTCGAAGCGGCCGGTGGGGGAGCATGCCTGGCAGCTCGGCGACCGGGTGCTGGCCCCGCACGTCGCCACCCACCCGGGCGGCAAACCGCTGCACCAGCTCCCCGCCCAGTTCCGGCTCGGGAAGCGGGCCGGCGACTTCGGCGTACGCCCCGACGACCTCACCGAACTCGACGGCGGCGCCGACCTCGACCACAACCTGCGACACGGCACCGTCACCCTGCACCGGGCCGGGGACGACCCACTCACCGAGTACGTCTCCAACGCCGCCCGGGGCCGGCCCGCTGCCCGGCTGTTCGTGCTCGCCCGCCGACCCGACGTACCGCCGCTGGCACACCTGATAAGGCTCGCCCTCGGACTGCGGCTGGCGGCCACGGTCACGATCGTCGACCATGTGCACAACGCCGGCGACCTGCGGCTCATCCAGGGCGAACGCTGGGACGTCAGCATCGGTGCACCCGGTGGCACGATCGTCCCGGCCGACCCGCCCTCCCGGTCCACCCCGGAGGCCGCGACCGCCTTCTGCCTCGACTATCTCGAACTGGTCATCGCTGGTGCGGTACCCGACGACCCGATCGAGCCGATCCCGGTGCCGCAGTGTCCGACGCCGATCGTTGTCGACGACCCGGTGCCGCTGCTGCGTCGACTCGCCCGGCACCACGCCGGCCAGCCCGTCGCCGCCCACTACACCGGTGACACCTGCCAGCTCATGCTCCGCGAACGCGACGGCGTACGCCCCCTCGCCACCGCCGCCACCCTCGCCGCCGCAGTCGGTGCCCTCGGCCTCCTGTCCCGGCACGGCGAGAGTGACGAGCGGGGCAAGGGCTGAGCGGGCGTCGCGGGTGGCTTCCGGGCGGCATCGGCACCATGGCACAACAGCTTGACCACAGGAGTGCGCAAAGATGCGGGTGCTGCTTGACGAGGCCGACTTCAACGACGACGACCGGCTCACCTACCGTGGCAAACTCTTCACCGGCGTCGCCGTCGAGGTCGACTCGGAGGGAGTGCTCCTGGCAGAGTCCACCTATCGCAACGGTGTGCAGGACGGCCCCGAGCGTACCTTTCACGAGGACGGAAGCGTCCGGACGGAGGACACGTACCGCTTCGGCATCCTCGTCGAGTCCCGCGAGTGGCACCGCAACGGCCGGCTCGCCTGCGAGTTGCGAAACGACGCGTTCGGCCGTCGGTTGACCGAACAACGGTGGGCAGAAGACGGTACTCCCGAGGGTTGAGATCTCGGCAGGCGCGGTCGCACTGTACGCCGCTTCGAACAGAGTCGGCGTAGGCAGGACAGTCAATGCGCTGGCGAGCGGCGAGAGAGGAGAGAACCTCACCGCCCGTCAGTGCCAGCGCGACGCCCGTGCCGACGCCGGGCGCCGCCGCGGCCCCGCCGACCGCCGCACCCGTACCGGTCAGGGCGCTGACGTACATCCGCTCCAGGTTGCGGATCACCCCTGCCGGCGTCGCCTCCGGCTTCCGCTGGCGGGCCCGGGCGATGTGCTTGCGCACGAGCGGGGTCTGCAGGGCGATCGCCTTGTCCAGGAGGTCGAGGACCCGCTGCCCGGGCGCAGCCGCATCCGGAACCGGTGCGTCCAAACCGTCTGTTGTCATGCCCCGAACTCCTTCAGGTCGTCAGGTCCCCACCGACTCGCCGCCCGACCCGTAGGTTGACCAGCCTGCGCCGTGGGCGTGCACGCGCCGTCCAGGTCGGATCGCGGTCAGCACAGGTTGCGTCGTGGTACGCGGCCGTCGTCAGATCTGAAGTGGCATCCAAACCGTGCGAACTCACACGCGGCAACCACTGATCGGCCTGCCCGTACCGCCGGCCGGACGAGTTTGTCGGGGGCGGTGGATACGGTGCGACCGTCGATGCGCCGGTGACCGGCGCCGACCATCTGCCACCCTCGCCCTGCCCCCTCGCCGGAAGGTTCCGCCGATGCCTCAGGAGACGACGTACCTCGAGCTGTCCGAAGACAACGGCAGCGCGCACAAGTTCTACGAGGTGACCGTCGACGACGCCCAGCTGACCGTCCGGTACGGCCGGATCGGGGACACCGGCCAGGTCAAGAGCAAGACGTTCCCGGACAACCAGCGGGCCCGGGCCGAGGCGTCCAAGAAGATCGGCGAAAAGGTCCGCAAGGGGTACGCCCCGGCCACGCCCGGCGTACGCCAAAAGCGCAGTGTGTCGCGTCGGCAGATCGTCAGCACCCGGTCCACCGCGCGTACCGCGCCGGTACTGTGGCGGTACCGCTCCGGCGCCCCGGCGTTCGGCATCTTCGTCGACGACGAGCGGTGCATGGTCGGCAACGAGAGCGGGCTGATCACCACGCTGAGCCACAGCGGTCAGGTGATGCAGCAGTTCGGCCTGCCGGACGGGGTGAAGTGCATCGTCGCCGACGACGACTGGCTCTACGCCGGCTGCGACGACGGCAACGTCTACGACCTCTCCGGCAAGGTGCCCCAGTTGGCGTACCGGATCGCCCCGGACATCGACATCTACTGGCTGGACATCCACGACGGCGTGCTGGGCGTCTCGGACGCGGGCGGTGGCATCGCCGCGATCGACCACGAGGACGAGTTCCTCTGGCGGCGGCAGGGCAACGGCACCTCCGGTTGGATGGTGCGCTGCGACGCCGACGCCGTACACCACGGTCACTCGCGCGGGGTGACCAGCTACGACTGGCGTACCGGTCGGGAGGTCTGGCACCAGCCCACCGGCGCGGTGCTGTTCGGCTGGCAGGAGCCCGGCATGCTGTACGCCGGCACCGCCACCCGCCAGGTCGTCCGGCTCGGCAAGGACGGCCGGTCGGAGCGGACCTACCGCTGCGACGCCCCGGTCTACTCGTGCGCCACCGCCGAGAACGGCCGGTACGTCTTCGCCGGCGACAGCCACTCCTCGATCTACTGCTTCGACGCGGCCGGCAACCGGCTCTGGAAGCTCGGCACCGGCTGCGGGTCGGCGTACTCGATGCAGTACCACCAGGAGCGGCTCTACATCGTCACCACCGACGGCTCACTGGCCTGCATAGACGCCAGCGAGACGGCGATCCGCGCCGCCGAGCAGGGCACCGTGCCCGACGTGGTCGACGTCAAGGCACCGCCGATGCGGGCCGTCGTGCCGTCGACCACCGTCGAGGTGACCAGTGACCGGGGCGGCGGTGTGGTGGTGGAGTGTGTCGAGGTCGGCGGCCGGCTGCGGGTGCACGTCGTCTCCGGCGGCTACCGGTCGGACTGGTCGGTGCAGTTCCCGAAGGGCATCCGCCAGCCGGGCGTGCGGTACCTGGTCACCGAGGTACGCGAGTCGGGCCGGGGCGGCTTCTACCGCGCGTACGGCGACATCCGCCGCCTGGTCTGACCCGGTTCGATTCGGCCACCGGCGGTGGCAAGGTGTTCCGGGCCGGAGCCACGTTCTGAGTCGCGCCCGCTCAGAACGTGGCGATCGGGTTGACCGGGCTGCCGGACGTACCGGCGAAGCGGACCGGCGCGACCGCGAGCTGGAAGTCCCACTGGCCGAGCTCGGCAGCCGCCGTCGCACACGCCTCCAGGTCGCAGTTGTCGAGCAGCCACAGACCCATCGCGACGAGACCCACGGCGTGCACCGGCATCAACACGTCGTCGTACCCCGACGGCTGAACGTCCTGAGGGGTGTCGGCGCCGATCAGCGCGACCTCCCGGTCATACAGCCACGGCAGGCAGGACGCGTGCCAACCGGCCTGGGTGACACCGCCGGCCGCACCCGCCTCGTGCCGGACGCGACCGTGACCGGTCCGCAGGAGTACCGCGTCGCCGGACCGCACCCGCACACCCTGGCGACGCTCGGCCTCCTCGAGATCGTCGGGAAACACCGGCTGCCCCGGCTCCAACCACGGCACATCACGGACCCTCGCGATGTCCAGCAGGACACCGCGGGTGACGATCCCGTTCGCCGCCGCGGTGACGGCCGCCCACCCCGACCCTGTCCCGGCGTCGACCAACGCGTGGGACCGTCCGTTGTACAGCATGCCGTCCCAGAAGATGTGGCACGGCGAGTCGACGTGGGTGACGGTGTTGCCGTGGAAGGTGATGCCGAGCCGCTCGGACGAGAAGCCCCAGCGCCGGTCGGCGTGGAAGACGGGCGGCATCTGCTCGGCACCCGGCATGTCGGCGGCGCACGGGAACGTCGTCGTCGACCGTTCCATCTCTTCCGGTACGCCAACCTCCCACGCGCACGACACGCTCCTGCCGTGGCGTACGGCCCGTGCCGCCGCCAGCCGGACGTCGTCGGTGATGTGGTTCAGGGTCCCGAGCTCGTCGTCGTCGCCCCAGCGTCCCCAGTTCGACAGCGTGTCGAAATAGCCGAGCACGTCGTCCTGGGTGGGCATCGGTCGCCTGGCCGTCATCGCAGCATCGACTCCTTCGGCCCCGCGCCTCAACGTACCGCGGGCAGACTATCCCGTGCTGCTCGACCAGGGCGTGTTCGGAACGGGACACGTGCCTACGAACTGTGCGATGACAGGTAGCGACAGTGGTGACCGGGACGCGTGTTCACTGCCCCGCACGGAGGCGTTCGACAGCCTTCGTCGCCAGCTGGCGTAACTTCGGCTCGTCGCCGCTGGCGTTTTCCCAGCCCAGGTCGGCGAGAACAGTGACGTGGTCGCCGACCCGGGCGATCACCGTCGGTGTGGTCACCACGTGCGCCTCGTCGCCGTAGCTGAACCGTTCGGAGACCCGGACGAGGAGCGACTCGTCGCCGGCGATCCCGGTCCCGGCCACCTCCCACCGGAGCTGTCCGGATTCGAGGTTGCCGGGGCAGCCGCGTACCGCCTCGGCGATCTCGTCGAACGCGGCTTCCGCGTGGCCGGGGTGCAGACCGACGTACTGCAGCACCACGTGCGGGGTGTAGCCATCGGCCGGGCTGACGTACGCCCGCATGGCGACGGCGGCGGTCCGGGTCCGGTCGCTCGGATAGCGCGCGCCACACGGCCGGGCCGGTCGCAGGTGCGCACTCTCGCCCTCCGGCACCGGTTCGAGTTTCGCGCCGTGGAGATCGGCGGGTTGCAGCAGCAACGAACCGGCGATCACGTCCGAGGTCGGCGACGGCGACGAACGGGTCGGTGAGGTCGCCGATGCCGGGGACGTCGCGGTGGTACCGGTGGCAGGCGCCGTCGGAGGGCCACCGGTGGCGACCGGATCGGCGCCACCGTCGGTCGTACAGCCGGTCAGCAGAACGAGGCCCACCGCCACCGCGACCGGGGCCTGCAGACGAGTACGGCGCACCGCGTCCTCCGTCCTAATTCGGACTCTTCGCAACGAACTACCCTACCGCTCTCGGCGGCAAACAGCCGGTAACCACGGACGGCGGCGTCCAGATGTCGAGGCGTCTCGGCGATGTCAGGATCGTCGGCGCCTGGAAGGATGCACGGCGGCGGAACCGATTGGCAGATGTCTCGACCGTGCTGGGGGTCAAGCTGACGTCGATGGCGATGGTGGGCATGCGTCGTTCCGGCGCGGCGAGAGCGGTGTGGCGGTGGTTCCGTCCAGGCGCCCGTGGCCATCCGGTCGACGGCGCCGCACGGGGTGGTGGACGCCCGGGCCGGAGAAACCGGACCGGGTTCCGGATGGTCGGTGGCTCGACCTCTGATCGCCGAGGTGGTCTCGGCTGGTCTGGCCATCAGATGGGCGCTCAACGCCGGGACGAAGGGGCGTACTCGGATTTCATGGCCCGGGATCGGTTCAGACATGATTCCGATCCGGTCATGGTGGGACCGACGAGGTCGCGATGAACCATGACGTACTTCGTCGCGAGGCAGACGGTATCGCTCGTGACTTCATCGGCTTCCTGTCCGCCGTGCCGGATTCGGGCGTCGCTCCGGTCGATCCGGAAGAATTCCGGGCGATGGTCTGGGCTGGAGAAGCGAAGCTGGGGACCGAGACGTTGTGTGAGCAGCTCGAGGAGAACCACGCGGCGCTACCGCCCTGGCTTGTGGGAAGAATCCGTCGGTTCGGCGAGCAGGCTGGCGTCGACATTTCCTACCTGAACCGGATCCCGATCGAGCCGACGTGAGCGAGCTGAGGGTCGGTCTGGCGCTGGAGTTCACGGAAGGGTGCGACGGGAAGGAATCGTGTGATGAAGGATTTCGACGTGGCGAACTCTTCGAACACCGTCGAGCGCGCGAGGTGCGTGCCCGGCAACATTGCGGACCGGTGGTGTACAAACTTCGGTCGGTGGCTGTCTCGGTGTGCTTCGTTGCTTTGGCCCGCGTCTCATTCCCCGTTTTCGAAACGTTGTACAGCTTCTATCCGGGCACCGGATCGATTCGGCCCAGCGGCTCCCCTGAGCGTACCGTTCAGTCGTGGATCGACGACTGCCGACAAGTGGGTCCGGTGAGCAGGCGCGGGCGCGGGTACTGGTGGGCGTGTTATGGACGGTTGGAATCCGCTGGTAATCAGAGGGAGGTCGTGGTCGGCCGGTCCACTGTGAATCCGGCGAGCGTCGAGTCGCTTGTGGAACTACGCGGGACATGTCCGGACGGCCCGGACTCGGAATGCCGGTACGGTCGGTCGATGAATTTTCTTTGGCAATTCTACGTCGAGTCTGTATACATGCTGAGTCGGGCGTTGATTATTGTTCTTCTCCTATGCTTTCTCGGATCTCTCTTGTGGGGGGGGTGCTGGGTGCGCCTCGCTACTTTGCCGTCCTGGCCCCGGTGGCCCCGGTGACGGGTGCGTGCGTCCTTCTTTCGTCTGGAGGTGATGGATCTCCTATGCGGGTTGAACCCGCTTGATTTGATGGTTGGCCTGATCCTTTGATGATTTGGAGAATGTGTTGATGTCGACGGTAGACGCGTACGTGGATGACGTTCGGGCCCGACTGGCTGGTGACGGTTGTGCCGTGACCGACGAGATTATGGGGTCGATGCCCGTTCTGGTCGGTTACAAGGCGCAGATGCGTGCGCTGTAGCGGATGCATGTTTTTGTTGTCGTCGCCAAGGCGGATCGTGTTGGCGAGGCTGACCTGGACGCGTTCGTCAAGGCGGCGGTGAACCTTGCAGTGGAGCGTAAGGGGAACTGGCGGGGCATGCAGTCGGGACTCATCGTGCTGCCCGTGCTGGTCTCGACGGCTGCGGATGCTGGCGCGGTGGCTCTGACCAACAAGGCGTACCGGCTCAACAGCGGCGGATTTGCGGTCATCGCACAGCCGGCGATCGTGGACGTCGGTGAGGGCAAGGTATGGACGTTCCGGGGTACCAGGATCTGGGGCTACGCCTTCAACTCGCTGATCAAGCAGAAGTATGTCGCGTACCTGCCGGAGCCGGTCTCCGGTTGACAGGTGTTCTCCGCACCGGCCGGCGAGCGGGTGCGGAGCGGCTGCCCGCACCGGGAACACGGTGACGGTGCGGGCATAGCCGATCGTCGGCCGGCACGCGCTCGTCGAGCAGCACAGATCCGTGACGTACATCATTTCATCGAGAACTTTAGATGTATTTCGATGACGCTAGGTAGTTTGTTGAGGCTGATCGAGTGAGTAAATCGAGGAATATCGATAGGATTGATCTCGATTGACGGCGGCGATGTTGCACCGCGTTGATGCGGGACTGCGGAGAGTGGGAGTGGGTGTCTAGTCTTCCTGCCACTGTTTCTTGATCGACTTGGTGGTGGGTCGTGGGCCGTCGGTGGCGTCGCGGACTGGCTGTGTGGGTGGCGGCAGTGGTCGCCGGAGTTGGAGTGGCTGTCCCCGGAGGAGGCCCGGCGGCTGCGGCGGCACCGGCCTGTACCGGGGTCGCGGACTCTGATGCCGAAGCCTTCGCGCTTGCCGTCGCGTGCGACGAGCCCGTGGTCGTGGATGGCTCACGCACGGAGTTCGCGCAGGTGGTGGCGCAGCCGGATGGCCGGCTGCAGTTTGAGTCCGCGGTCGTGCCACAGCGCACTCGTACGGCAAGCGGTTGGACGGATGTCGACCTCGGGCTTGTTCGTGGTGGCGACGGTTTGTGGCGGCCGGCCGCGTCGGTGGCGGAGGTGGCGTTTTCCGGTGGCGGTGCGGGGCCGCTGGTGACCCTTTCCAACGGTGGGCGGACGATGGAGATGACGTGGTCCGGGGGCGTTCTGCCCGCGCCGGTTGTCTCTGCTGATTCAGCAACGTACCCGAACGTGCTTACCGATGTGGACCTGGTGGTACGGGCGACGCGAACCGGTTTTAGCCACGTCCTTGTGGTCAAGTCGGCGAACGCCGCGGCCGATCCTGCCGTGCGTCAGATCCGGTTCGGGCTCGGCGGTGACGCGCAGGTGCGGTCAGACCCGGCGGGGCGGCTGCGGGCGTCGGCGGGCGCGACGGTTGTCGCGTCGGCAGAGCCACCGGTGATGTGGGATTCCCGTACCACTCAAATGTCGACGCGTTCGGCTCTGCCGCAGACGTCGGATGTGGAGTTCCGGTCTACGGCCGCTGCGGCTGGGGATGCGGCGCAGGTGGCGCCGGTCGACGTGGAGGTAACGGATGGTGAGCTGGTGCTGCGTCCGGACACGGAGCTGCTCACCGCGCCTGATGTTGTTTTCCCGTTGTACGTGGACCCGGCGTGGTCGGTCGACAAGACGCGGTGGGCGTATGCGACGAACAACGGTTCGTCGAACTCCGACACCGGCCGGGCCCGGGTGGGGCGCGACGAGGAAACCGGTGTCCTCTACCGGTCGTTTTTCGAGTTCCCGACGACGGCGAACAACGTGTCGTTGAAGGGCAAGCACATCGAGTCGGGCTACGTACAGATGAAGCTGGACCACTCCTGGTCCTGCGGAAACACGGTCACGACCCTGTACCGGACTGCGGTCATCAACGCGACGCCGAAGGCGTCATGGTCGACAGCGTTGCGGGCTCACATGGCGAGCGCCTCCGGTCATGCGAACGAGGCCGGCGGATGTAGCTCCATCCAGCCCGACATGATCATGAACTTTTCGGGATCCGGTGTGCTCGACGCGTTGCGGATGGCGTCGGACGAGCGGTGGAACACGCTCACGGTCGGGTTGACGGCTCGTGCCTCGGATGGTTCCGGTGAGTCGACCCAGGACCGGTGGAAGAAGTTCTTCCCCAACGACGCGAAGCTTTTTGCGGACTACGACACCAAGCCCGGCGCGCCCCACAGTCTGGCGGTTGCACGCACTGTCTGCCCGGCCTCGGGCGTGTTGACGGTTGGCTCGTTGACCCCGACGTTGGCGGCGAGGTTCCCAGATGGTGACGGCACCAGAGATTCCCTGACCGGGACGTTCGAGTGGATTGAGGTACCGGCTGCCGGGATGGGGGCGGTGACGGACACATCACCGACCCGTAAGACGCCACCGCCGGCCAAGACAGGTCTCACCCCGGACGCGTGGACGGAGAGCAATCCGCTGTCGATCGTGGCGGAAAGAACGTATGCGTTCCGGGCGAGAGGCACCGACAAGGCGCCGTATTCGTTGACCGGGCCCTGGTCGGCTTGGTGTCAGTTCCGGGCGGACACGACGGTGCCGCCGGTGACGGCGACGATGCTGACGGTGCCGGCAGGCCCCGGTATGCGGGGCCGAGTTCGATTCCAATCAACGGCGACCGACGTCATGAAGTTCAAGTACGGCTGGGGTGGCGCGAGCAAGGAGGTCACCGCCCAGGGGACGGGACCGAAGTACGCCGAGGTCGACCTGATCGCGCCGAAGTTCGGCCGCAACGTGCTGCTGGTGCGGGCAGTCGACGCGACGTTGAACGAGGGCAGCGGGTCGGTCGAGTTCACCGTGGGACGGCCCACACCGCCGATCGCCAAGTGGGGCCTGCAGACCTATCCCGGTGTCGACCAGGCGGCCGCACTGGCCGACGGGCAGCAGGTGCCGACCGATTCGCCACTGACAGCCACGAACGTGACCTGGGCTGATGGCGTGCGGTTGGTTGGTGGACAGACGGCCACCTTCAACGGGTCCTCGTCGGTCGCGACGACCACCGCCAGCGTGGTGAACACCGCCGGCTCGTTCAGCGTCGCCGCCTGGGTGCGCCCAGGTGTCCTACCTACCGGCCACTCGAAGGCCGTTGCTCAGGAGGGCGTGGATGCCGGCGGCTTCGATCTGGGGGTACGGCCGGGTACCGGCTCGACACCGTACTGGGCGTTCGTCATGAAGGACACCTCGGCGCAGTCGAGTACGACACGGGCAGCGGCATCCACGACGGCGATCACGGCATCCGACGTGGGGCGTTGGACCCACCTGGCCGGCGTGTACGACGCCACGGAGAAGACGATTCGCCTGTACGTCAATGGTCAGCTGGTGTCGGAGGCGGACCGTACTGCTGCGCCGTGGTCGGCGTCCGGCCGGTTCGTCGTGGGCCGCGGCTTCGGGTACGGCGGGGCGGAGAACTGGTGGAACGGTTCGGTCGCCGATGTGCAGGTGTTCGACCGGGTGCTGGTGCCGCAGGACTTCACCGGCCAGTTGGCGGCCGATCCGTACTCCGGTGGGTTCAACGAGCCGGGCATTCTGTCGCCGGTTCAGGTGGGGAACTGGGACTTCGAGGCGGCGCGGTCCTGCTATTTGACGAACCTGAAACAGACCTGTGAAGCGCCGGACGCGGTGACCAGCTGGGACCGGTGGCTGGCGCTGACTCGGGGGAGCGCGGTGTCCTCGGGACACACGCTTGGGGGTTCAGGCTTGTGGTTGGACTACGAGTATTTCCCGGAGGATGGCTACACCGAGTCGTCTGAGGAGTACGGCCGCAGCGCGGTCAAGACCGGCGCGACGCCGCCGGATGGTGACGGTAACGAGTTCACCACCTGGCAGGAGACACCGGTGCTACGTACTGACGACTCGTTCACAATGTCGGCGTGGGTGATGCTGGACCGTTTGGACGGGGAGCGGACCGCCGTGTCGCAGCGGGGTGTGCACGAGAGCACTGCCTGGCTGAAGTACTCGCCCTCGGGCGGCGGATGGAAGTTCGCCGTCAGCAGCCATGACAGCACCAGTACGACCACGGCGAGTGTCACGTCGACGTCCATGCCCGAGATCGGTGCCTGGACGCACCTGACAGGCGTGTACGAAGCGGGCCGCAAAGAGATCCGGCTCTATGTCAACGGCGAGTTGGAGGGCCGCCAGTCGCTGGCGTTCACCCCGATGGTGTCGTCAGGGCCTTTGCTTGTCGGACGGACCCTGTGGCATGACCAACTTGTCGACCAGTGGACCGGCGCGATCGACAACGTCGCGGTCTTCCAGGGGGCGATGACCGACACCGCGGCATTTGACTGGTACAACTCGCAGACTCCGGTGGACCCGGGAACCAACACCATGACACGGGGAAAGCTGACCGATGGCCAGTATCTCCGCTCGGACATCGGCAACTACCAGCTGCTGATGCAGCCCGACGGCAACCTGGTCCTCTACCAGGCGGGCTTCCCACTCTGGGAGACCGGGACCTCGGGTAACCCCGGTGCCTATCTGCAACTGCAGGCCGACGGAAACCTGGTTGTCTACAGCGCCGACGATGTTGCCCTCTGGAGCTCCGGGACTGCGGATACCCCCGGAGACCGGCTCGTCATCCGCGACGACGGTGACCTGGTTCTGCTGGACGTGAACGGACAGGTCCTGTGGCGCAGGTGACCGGGCGCGACCGTCGACGTCGCATCCCGGACAACCGTCATGCGACATCGGGCGACACTCATCAAACCTCTTCCGCAACTCCGTCACGGAACCCGCTCTCCGGGAAGGAACAGCTGATGTTCGCAGGTTCGGCGCGCCGTTCGTGGCGCGGGCGTCGGGGCCTTTCCACCACCGACCGCCGGCGCTCGGTTCTTGTCGGAGCGCTCGTGGCGGCATTGCTGGCGGCTCTCGTGCCAGGTGTTCCGGCGCTGGCCGCACCAGCGCCGGAGGCACGGAAGCCGTCGGCACCTCCGGTGGAGAAACTGGACGACGATGGTGGACCGGTGACGGGCAAGGCCTGGTCGCAGCAGCGAGTCACCTCCTCGCCCGCGCCGGAGCCGGTGTGGCCTGAGCCGGAGCGGGCCCGGGTCGATCTCGCTGCGGCGTCCGCGCGTACCGCCGGAGCACGGGGAACGCGGGCGGGAGACCTGCCGGTCTGGGTGAGCCCCGCCGACAAGGCGTCAGGTGATCGGCTTTCGAGCCTGGACCTGCAGGTGGTGGATCGGGAACGGGTTCCGCAGGCCTGGCGGGACGGCCTGGTGCTGAAGGTGGCCACGCCGTCCGGAGAGCCGGGCGGTGCGGCGAGGCTGTCGGTGGACTACAGCGGATTCCGGCACGCGGTCGGTGGCTCCTGGGCGTCCCGGCTGCGGTTGTGGCAGGTGCCGGAGTGTGCGCTCACCACACCGGAGGTGCAGGGATGTCGGGCGGCACCGCTGCATACCTTCAACGATCTCGCAGCGGGTGTAGCGTCGGCTGAGGTGGACGTACCGGCGCAACCGTCGCGACCCACTGCCCGCTCTGCCGACTCCGCGCCGCAAACGGCCTCCACGTTCGTGGTCCTCGCAGCCGCGGCCTCGGGCAAGGACGGCGACTTCGGCGCCACCGATCTGGCGCCGTCGTCGACCTGGACGGCCGGTGGGTCGTCGGGTGACTTCTCCTGGAGTTACCCGCTGCGGGTGCCGCCGGCGACGGGGCCGGTCCCAAACATCGGATTGTCCTACTCCTCGTCCGTCGTCGACGGCCGGTCGGAAGTGACCAACAACCAGCCGTCGTTGATCGGCGAGGGCTTCGACTACTCACCCGGTTTCATCGAACGTCGATACGTGCCGTGTGCGGAGGACACCAAGAACGGCGCGAACGGCAGCGAGACCAGCGGTGATCAGTGCTGGCGTTCGGAGAACGCGACGTTGAGCCTGAACGGCCGCGGTGGCGAGCTGATCTTCCAGACCGGCAAGGGCTGGCACTCCCGCAGCGAGGACGGCTCAAAGATCGAAAAGCTGACCGGCGCGTCGAACGGTGACGCCGGTGACTCGGACTACGGGGACGTCGGCGAGTACTGGAAGGTGACGACCACCAACGGCACCCAGTACTTCTTCGGCCTGCACAGCCTGCCTGGCCAGACGGCGAAGACGAACTCGACGCTGACCGTTCCGGTGTTCGGCAACCACTCAGGGGAGCCCTGCCACGAGAGCACGTTCGCTGGGTCGGACTGTAAGCAGGCGTGGCGGTGGAACCTGGACTACGTCGTGGACGTGCGCGGCAACACGATGTCGTTCTGGTACGAGAAGGAGACCAACAAGTACGCCCAGAACGCCACCGACTCCGACGACGTCAGCTACGACCGGGCCGGTTACCTGACCCGAATCGACTACGGCACCTACGACCGCACCACGGCGACGCACGGGGTGACCGAGCGTAACGTCACACCGTACGCCCAGGTGGTGTTCGAAACCGACAACCGCTGCTTCTCCGACTGCGGCACCGAGTCGGACCCGACAAAGGAAAACTGGAAGGACACGCCCTGGGACCAGGCGTGCAAGGACTCGGCGACGTCGTGTCCGCAGCAGTACTCGCCGACGTTCTGGTCCACGAAGCGGCTGAAGAAGATCACGACCCGGGTGTGGGACACCACGAAGACGACTCCGGGCTGGCAGGACGTCGAGTCCTGGACGCTTTCACACACGTTCGCCGCCACCGCCGACTCCACCCATGAGGGACTGTGGCTGGACCGCATCGACCACGCCGGCCTGGTCGGCGGAACGGTCAACCTGCCACCGGTGACCTTCGAGGCGTATTCGCTGCCCAACCGGGTGTTCACCAAGCACAGCCCGACGGACAACTGGCTGCGGATCGCCAGCATCGTCACCGAGACCGGTTCCCGGATCAAGGTCGACTACTCGGAACCCGAGTGCACCGAGGCGATGGTCGAAAACCTCCCGCCGCACACGAACACAAAGCGGTGTTACCCGGTCAGGGTGCCGGATCCGAACGACCCGACCGGCAAGGCCCTGGTCACCGAGTGGTGGCACAAGTACCGCGTCGAGCATGTCGCCGAAGACGACGTCCAACTGGTCGGCGCCAGCCCGGCGCCGTCGAAGCACACCTGGTACGAGTACGTCGGTGACCCGGCGTGGCACTACGCCGACGACGACGGCCTGTCCAAGCCCGACCGAAAGACGTGGGGTCAGTGGCGCGGCTACGCCCAGGTGAAGACCCGGGTCGGTGACGACCCGGCCACCCAGACGTTGGCCGTGACAACCTTCATGCGCGGCATGCACGGCGATAAGGCCAGCCCGTCAGGTGGCACCCGCACCGTCACCGTCCCCGCCTCCCTCGGGTCCGAAACCGTCTACGACGAGGACCAGTTCGCCGGACAAATCCGCGAACAGGTCGTCTACAACGGCGTCGACACCAAACCGGTCTCCAAGACCGTGAACGTTCCGTGGCGATCCAACCCCACGGCCAGCCGCACCATCAACGGCGACCTGGTCGAGGCCCGGTACGTCGACACCCGCATCAGCTACACCGCGACCGCCCTCGGTGTTGACGGCGACCGCGGTTGGCGGGTCTCCCGGGGCGTGCAGGACTTCGACCACACCTACGGCACGGTCAACTGGTCCCAGGACGACGGTGACATCGCCGAAACCGGCGACGAGAAGTGCATCACCTACCGCTACAACCGCAACCTCGGCAAGAACCTGACCGGGATGGTCAAGCAGACCACCACCGCCGCCCTGCCGTGCGGTACGTCGCCGACCAGCGTCGACGACGTCATCACCGACGCGCGCAGCTACTACGACGGCGCGACCAGCGTCGACACCGCACCGACCTTCGGCTCGATCAGCAAGTCCGAGCAGCTCAAGGACTGGGCGCCCGGCACCGGAACGGTGTGGCAGACGGTGTCGCAGGCTAGCTACGACACCACCGGCCGCACGTTGACCAGCACCGACATCAAGGGCAACGTCACCACCACCGCCTACACCCCGACCATCGGCGGGCCGGTGACCAAGACGACCACCACCGGCCCGGCACCCTTCAACTGGACCACCAGCACCGAGTTCAACCCGTACTGGGGCTCCACCACCAAGGGCACCGACCAGAACGGAAAGATCACCTCCGAGGCCGAGTACGACGCCCTCGGCCGGGTTGCCAAGGTGTGGGAGTTCGGCTGGCCGAAGAGCGCCAACCCGACCCGACCGTCGGCCCAGTACAGCTACACGTTCGCGACGAACCGGAACGCCTACCCGTACATCCGGTCGCAGGCGATGAACCCAGACGGCAACTACGTCACCTCGTACCAAATCTTCGACAGCCTCATGCGACCCCGCCAGACACAGTCGATCGCGCTCGATGGCAGCGGCGACCGGGTGGTCACCGACACCCTCTACGACGAGTTCGGGCGAGCGGCGACCACCTACGGCGCACACATCGAGCGGGGAACGCCGAGCGGCGAGTTGTGGGGGGAGCCGGCATGGTCGGTGGATGCCATAACGCAGACTCTCTTCGATCGTGCATCGCGTCCCACCAACCAGATCTTTCTGGCCGGCGACGGGGTCAGCATCGTCGAGGAGAAATGGCGTACCGTCACCAGTCACGAGGGCGACCTGACAAAGGTCACCCCACCACGTGGCGGCACACCCACTACCACCGTGACTGACGCCGAAGGGCGAACGGTGGCGCTGCGACAGCACACCACTCCGGCAGGCGTCTCCGGGCCCCACCAGGAAACCCGGTACGTCTACAACCACAAGGACCAGCTCGTCAAGACGGTCGACACCGCCGGCAACGAATGGGTCAACGAGTACGACGTCCAGGGCCGCCAGTGGCGGACGACCGACCCGGACAAGGGCACCACCACCAGCACCTACAACGAATTCAACGAGCTGGTCAAGACAACCGACGCCCGCGGCAAGTCACTGTGGTATGTCTACGACCAGATCGGCCGTAAGAGGCAGCTACGCGACGATTCCGCCACCGGCGCACTCCGCGCCGAGTGGAAGTACGACACCCTCTTCTCCGGCCAATCCGGGTTCCGAGGCCAGCTGACCCAGGCGATCCGCTACGAGCCGGCCGGCTCAAGCAACGCCTACCGGTGGCAGGTAGCCCAGTTCACCCCCCGCTACCAGCCGAAGGCCGTCGACTACGTCATCCCCGCTGCCGAGACCGGCCTGAACGCCACCTACGGATTCGGCTACGGGTTCTCCGATGCGACGGGTACGCCGACGTCGATCTCGTACCCATCCGGCGGCGGGCTTGTCACCGAGCAGGTGACGACCGACTACGACGCGACGACCGGCCTGCCGGTCCGGCTCGACACCAGCATCACCGGTGGGACGTCCCCCACGACCATGGCCACCGCCTCCTACACCGCCTACGGGGAGCGGTCCGGCGGCATCTACAAGATGAGCGGCGGCTACTTCACGCAGGACACCGTCTACCGAGACGAGGCCACCCGGCGCGTCACCCGCACAACAGTGGAGCGGGAATCCGCCGAAGGAACCGTCTCCGACCGCAACTACCGCTATGACGACGCCGGCAACATCACCTCCATCGCCGACACCCCCACGGACGGTCAGGCTGACACCCAGTGCTTCCGCCAGGACGTCCTCGGTCGGCTGGCTACCGCCTGGACGCCGAAGGACGGCGTGGACTGTGACACCGACCCCACCGTCGCCAACCTGGGCGGGCCGGCACCGTACTGGCACGACTGGACCTTCGACACCACCGGCTCCCGGCTGACCGAGACCAGCCACACGGTCGCAGGTGACACCACCCGCGACTACACGTTCCCCGAGGGCGGTCCGGACGCCGTCCAGCCACACGCCGTCACCGAGATGACCACCACCGCCCCGGGAAAGCCGGCCGCGGTCTCGCAGTACGACTACGACGAGCTGGGCAACACCACCTGCCGGCCGGCCGCCGACACCGCCAACGACTGCACGACCAAGAACGGCAGTCAGACGCTCGAATGGGACGCCGAAGGGCGCCTCGCCACCGTCAGCACCAACGGCCAGACCATCGAAACCAACATCTACGGCCCGGACGGCGGCCGGCTGATCCGCCGCGACGCCACCGGCACAACCCTCTACCTGCCCGGACAGGAAATCCGGCGCGAGGGCGGCGTCAACACCGGCACCCGCTACTACAGCTTTGCCGGCACCATCTGCGCCAGCCGCGCCGGCGGCTCCGGCAGCTCCGCGAACAACGCCCTGACCTGGCTCTACCCCGACCACCAAGGCACCCAACAGGTCGCCATCAACGCCGGGACCCAGGCGGTCACGATCCGCCGGCAGACCCCGTACGGGGAGGCCCGAGGCGAAAACCCGATCTGGGTCAACCCCAAGGGCTTCGTCGGCGGTGACAACGACCCCACCGGCCTGGTCAACATCGGAGCCCGCCAGTACGACAAGACCCTCGGCCGGTTCATCTCCGTAGACCCGGTGATGGACCTCAGCGACCCCCAACAGTGGAACGCCTACGCCTACAGCTACAACAGCCCGATCACCAACTCCGACCCCACGGGCATGCGACCCGAGTGCGGCGGCGGCACCGGCACGTACAAGTGCAGCAGCGGCGGCCCAATGGCCAATAGTGATAGAAGATGGCCTGACACCATCAGTTCAAACACCGAAGCCACCCCGGAGCAGATTGCGCAACATCGCAAACGCGCGGACGATGCGCGTAAAGCTGCGGAAGACGACCGCAAGAAACGCGAATGCCGGGCCAGCTTCTTCTGTCGCCATGCCGGTAAAGTTGGTGCGGCCGCAGGCATCGTTACCGGGGTAGTGGTGGGAGCGGGCTGTTCAGCCGCGAGCTTCGGCGTGGGTACGGTCGGCTGCGCCGCCATCGGTGGCTTTGTCGGTGGCGCCGTGGGCTCCCTTGTCGGCAACGCCCTCGACGGCGAAGACGAGGGCGTTGGGGAACTTGTCGGCGAGGCGCTACTGGATGGCGCTATCGGAGCCGTTGTGGGAGCAGGCGCCGCTGTCGTCGGTGCCGCCGCCTTCGGCGCCGGGGTTGCCTTGAGTTCAGGAATGGGCCTCAAGGCCGCCGGTCAAATGGCGAAGAGTAGCGTGCGTTCGGCTCTTGGGAGGGGATGCCTCAGTAACAGCTTTACGCCCGAGACTCGGGTGGTCATGGGCGACGGTTCGACCAAGGCGATCAAGGATGTCGAGGCGGGAGACTTGGTCCTCGCCACCGATCCGGAGACGGGGAGGTCCTCTATCAAGGCTGTTGCGGCGACGATCGCTGGAGTTGGCAGCAAGAATCTTGTCAGGATCGGCGTCGATTCCGACGGAGAGGGTGGTGACGCCGTAGGCGAGCTGGTCGCTACCGACGGGCACCCATTCTGGATGCCAGCACTCGGCCAGTGGCGTAACGCTAGCGACCTTTTGCCGGGCCAATGGCTGGAAACCTCCGCCGGAACCTACGTACGAATCACGGCAATCAAGCAATGGACGCAAATCGCTCAGGTTTACAACCTTAATGTCGCCGACATTCATACGTACTACGTGTTGGCGAGCGGTACTCCGGTTCTAGTACACAACTGCGGAAAGAATCAGGGCGTCTATATCTTCGACGACCTGAGCAAGCCTGGATACCTGCGTGTCGGCATGACTACGAACTTCGATGTGCGTCTCGCCAGGCATATAAGCGAAGGTAGGTTGCGGAGTAAGGCGGATGCGATCTGTATTCATGTGTGTGGTGCTAATGATAAGCCACTTAGAATCATGGAACACATTATGAAGGTCGAACTGCAGAAGTGGGGTTTCAGACTAAGTAGCGGCATCGAAGGACGAGGGCGGAATCTTTACAACGTTAGGAGTCCTCGGTTTGTGCAGTTGGAGCTTCCGCTAGAATAGGCGAGGCGTGCTGGCTCGAGCCCGGGATGTCTCGCAATCTTCCAGACTCAGGCGGCTCAATGCTTATGGCTAGGCTGGTGTTTTTCTGTGGGTAAGTGGGGTTACGGTCCTTTCGAGAACGACGGAGGCGCTGATTTTCTTGACAGCTTGCCGTTCGTTTCGGAAAGCGATCGCGTTGGTGTGTTAAGGCAGGGGCTTGTCGATGTGGCAACCTCCGTAGAGTGGGTCAATGGATCTGCGGCCGAGGTTGGTTTGGCTGCAGCGGCTATTATTGCGGCTGGATTGGGAGGTGGCGAGGAGTTCCGGCCCCGAGGCCTGAATATTGAAGCAACTATTCCTCCAGTGTCATCTGAGGTCGTAAGCCTGGCTTGTGAGGCTATCGACCGCTTGCTCGTGGGTGACAACGACGTAAGCGAGGATCGGGCCGCAGCGGGTGAGAAGCGCGATCATGATGCCGTGTTGACCCGCTTGCGGGCCGTCCTTAGCAACAATGGTTCTGCTGACCAGCAGACGCTCTGGTAATCGAGTGGGAAGGCTCCGCGACCACCGCTTCGTCCTCGAGCCACCCATGCGGAGGCAGTCGTTCGCCGGATGATCGATTCGGTGTTGCATGATTTTGGCAGGCGGGATTGCTGATCACGTGATCGGGCTTGCTGCGAGGTCAAGTGAAACCGGCACGCTTCCGGCCCTTCGGGCGGAAGGCGTCTGTAGCGCCGGGTGCGGGACGTCCCCTCGGGAAGGGCGGGTCACGGGTGACGGTGCGGGCAGAGCCGATCGCCGGCCGGTACGAACTGGTCGAGGAGATCAACTCCGGTGGCATGGGTCAGGTATGGCGCGGCTACGACGGCGTGCTCGACCGTGAGGTCGCGGTCAAGCTGATCCGGCCGGACGTGGCCGGTACGCCGGAGGAGGCCGACGAGTTCGCCAAACGGTTCCGCCGCGAGGCCAGGGTCACCGCCCGGGTCCAGCACCACGGCGTCCCGCAGGTGTACGACGCCGTCCTGGACCGCCCACACGACCAGGTCTACCTGGTGATGGAGTACGTCCGCGGCACCTCGCTGCGCGCCTTCATCCAGCCCGACCGTCCACTGCCGATCGACTGGGCGGTGGCGATCGCCGCCCAGATCTGCACCGTGCTGTCGCACGCGCACGCCGTACCGGTGGTGCACCGGGATCTGAAGCCGGACAACGTACTGGTCACCGAGGACGGTGCGGTGAAGCTGCTCGACTTCGGCATCGCCGCGATCCTGCGTACCGACGTCACCCGGCTCACCGGCACCGGCGGCCTGGTTGGCACCCACCACTACATGTCGCCGGAGCAGATCCAGGCCGCCCAGGTCAGCCCGCACAGCGACCTGTACGCCCTCGGCTGCCTGCTGCACGAACTGCTCACCGGTCGGCACGTCTTCACCGCCGAGACCGGGTTCCAGCTGATGTACCGGCATGTCAAGGAGCCGCCGCCGGCGGTGCGGCTGTGGCGGCCGGACGTACCCGAAGCGCTGGAGCGGCTGGTCCTGGAGCTGCTGGCGAAGGTCCCCGAGCAGCGGCCTGCGGACGCGTACGCCGTGCACCAGCGGCTGCTGCCGTTCCTGCCGCCGCCCGGGGCCGAGTCGCCGCCCGTCGGTCCCGAGCTGTCCGCGATGCCGGACCCGACCCTGCTCTACCGGCGGCCGAACGCGCCCCGTCCCGCGCCGGCTCCCGCGCCGCCCGCCTCGGCGGTCGAGGAGCAGGCGACCCCACCCGTGGCGGTCCGCGCCGACACCGCGCTCCGCGACGCGATCCGGGAGGCGGTCGCCGAGTCCACCGAGCTGCTGGAGCAGGAGCGGTACGCCCAGGCGGCCGAGGTGCTGGAGAACATCATCGCCCTGGCCGGTGACGCGCTCGGCACGGAGAGCCGGCAGGTGCTGGTGCTCCGGGCCCGGCGCGCCGCCAGCCTGCTCTTCGGCGGCGACTACCGGCGGGCGCTGCCCGAGTTCGACGCACTGGTAGGGGCGTACACCCGGGTCGGCGGGGTCGGGAACCCGGACGCGGTGGACTGTCTGCGGCAGGCGGCGTACTGCCGGGCGGAGTTGGGCCAGGCCACGGCGGCGCTGCGACAGTTCCGGGAGGCGCTCGGCCACGTCCGGGACGAGGGCGGGGACGCGAGCCAGACCGCGCTGGACATCCGCCGCAGCATCGGGCTGCTGCTGCTCTCGGAGGGACGGGAGGCCGAGGCGGTCGCCGAGCTGCAGCCGCTGCACGACGACCTGTTGCTGGTCTACGGCGCCGACGACGAGGAGACCCGGGAGATCGCCGACATCCTCACCCGGCTGCGTCGTCAGCAGCCGTAACGTCGGCCTCCGCGTCGAGGTCTGTCGGCGGGTCGAGGTCGGTCGACTCGTCGGAATCGGTCGGCGGGTCGACCAGGGTCCAGATCAGGTCCCGCAGGTGGCGGGCGAGGGTTTCCTCGTCAGCCTCACTGAGCGCCGGGGTCGCGACGACCCGGCGCATCAGCCACACCCCAGCGATCAGGGAGAGCAGCAGCTCCGCGCGGACGGCGGCGTCCGCGCCGCCGAGCAGGCCGGTGACGTGGCTGCCGACGTGCCGCTCGATGCCGGCCCGGATGATCTCGGCGGCCCGCGGGTTGGCCGCCGAGCGGAGCATCAACAGGAACGGGTCGAGGTCGTCGGCGTCCGACGCGGTTCGCGCGGCAAGGGTGCTCGCGGTCTGCTCGGTCAGCGCCTCCCGGTCGGTGCCGACGACGGTACGCGGCGCGAAGGACCGGTCCACCACCTCGGCGAAGAGCTGCTCCTTCGACCCGAAGTAGCGGTTGACCAGCATGGCGGTCACCCCGGCGTTCCCGGCGACCTCGCGTACTCCGGCGCCGTCGTAGCCGACCCGGGTGAAGGACTCCTGCGCAGACCGCAGGATCGCCTCTCGGGTGGCGGCGGCGTCCCGCCGTCGGGTGCCGGGACTTTTCCCAGCTCCGGGTGCGTTGTGGCTCATGTCTACGAGCGTAGACTACTTCTTCCATCAGGTCTACGGTTGTAGACATAGCAGACTGATGCACAGACGAAACGGGGAAAATCTCATGGATCTGCAACTTTCGGGCAAGCGTGCCCTGGTGACCGGTTCGAGCTCCGGGCTCGGCGTGGCGATGGTGCGACTGCTCGCCGCCGAGGGCGCCGCGGTGGTCGTGCACGGACGGGACGAAGGACGTGCCCGGGCCGTCGCCGACGAGATCCGGGCAGCGGGTGGCACCGCCGACGTCGCGACCGGTGACCTGACCACCGACGCGGGCGCGGACAAGGTGGCGGCGGAGGCCCTGGCCGGCGGACTCGTCGACATCCTGGTCAACAACGCCGGTGCGTACCAGCACCTGTCCTGGACCGACGCCACCCCGGACACCTGGGCGGAGACCTACGAGGGCAACGTCATCTCCGGGGTACGGATGATCCAGCGCCTCGTGCCGCAGATGCGCGAGCGCGGCTGGGGACGGGTGATCACCATCGGTGGCGGCCTCGGCACGCAGCCACTGTTCCAGCACCCGCAGTACAACGCCACCCTCGCCGCCCGGCACAACCTGGCGGTGTCGCTGGCCCGTGAACTGCGCGGCTCCGGCGTGACCTCCAACGTCGTCGCGCCCGGCGCGATCCTGGTCGACGCGGTCAAGGACCTGCTCACCGGACTCGCCCCCGAACGCGGCTGGGGCGAGACCTGGGAGGAGATCGAGCAGGCCGCCACCAACGACCTGGTGCCCAACGACATCCAGCGGATGGGGCGACCCGACGAGATCGCCTCCGCCGTCGCGTACCTGGCCAGCCCACTCGCCGGCTACATCAGCGGCGCCAACCTGCGGGTCGACGGCGGCACCATCCGCAACGTCAACTGACCATCGGTACGTGGAGCACGGCCCGGTCACCCGCCCCTCGAGTGACCGGGCTCCTTCCGTACCTCAGGCGCTGAGCTGCCAGATGGTGAAGTTGAGCGCGGCGGCGAAGGTGACCCAGGCCCAGTACGGCAGCAGCAGCCGCGCGGCCGGCCGGGAACGGCGCCCGAACAGCACCACGGTCACCCCGATGAGCAGCCAGAGCACGACGATGTCGGCGAAGGCGAGCCCGTAGCGGCCGGCACCGAAGAAGAGCGGGGTCCAGATCGCGTTCAGCACCAACTGTGCCGCGTAGACGACGAGCGCCCGGTCGAAGCCGGCCCGCCGCCAGTAGAGCCAGCCGGAGACCCCGATCAGCACGTAGAGCACCGTCCAGACCGGGCCGAACAGCCACGACGGCGGCGCCCAGGACGGTTGCCGGAGGTTCTGGTACTCCTCGGTGGTGCCCTGCACCCCGAGCCCGCCGATCGCGGCGGTGACCGCGACCGCCACCAGGAATCCGAGCAGGACCAACCAGCTGCGGGCCGGCGTCCGACGCCGGGACGGGGTGTGGGTCACCATCCGAGGAGAGTTCCCGGACTCGGCCCCGGACAAACGGCGACAGCGGTGCGACGAACCGGCCACCGCCGGGCGCAGGCGTCGTCGGAGAGGCATGCGATCGTATCCGGCATGACGACGCTGGCCCAGCTCCGCACCACCGCGCTCTCCCTGCCGGAGACCGTCGAGCGTGGCGCCCGGCCCGGCCCGGTGACCTTCACCGTCCACGACCGGGAGTTCGCCTCGGTCGACCCCGACAACCGGGTACGCCTGCACCTGCCAGCCGCCGAGGCGGACCAGGTACGGGCCGAGCACCTGACCGGGGAAACGACGGCGACCGGTGTGCGGGTGCCGCTGCGGGACATCAACGGTCAGCAGCTCAACCACTGGGTACGGCGTGCCTGGCTCGCCCACGCCCCCGAACCGCTCGCCGCGCGGGTGGCCGCCACCGGCACCGCCGCCCCGGGTCAGGTCGGTGACCTGCCCAGGGCCATCGGCAGACCCGCCACCCGGGCACTTGCCGGAGCCGGCATCAGCACGCTGGCCCAGGTCGCCGACCTGACCGCCGCCGAGTTGGCGGCGCTGCACGGAGTCGGCCCGAAGGCGGTCCGGATCCTCCGGGAGGCGCTCGCCGCCACCGGCCGTACGCTCCGGGACGGCTGACCGGCAACCGTCACCGACGGTCGGACAGTTGCCGGCCGACCTGGCCCGGAGCATTGTCGGCTGGCGGCACGACCCGGCACAGCAGGGCCGCGACCGCACCGGTGACCGCGCCGACGAACGCCCCGGTGACGAGGCTGGAGAATACGGCGGCGGTCCGCAGGATGCCCTCCTGCGCCCCCGGGTCGAGGTCGGCGAGGTTGCCGCCGAGAGCCGGGGTGGTCTGGTCGAAGGTCGAGTCCCAGAGCAGTTGGTGGCCGACCGCGAGGAACACGCCGTAGAGCGCGCCGACGAGCAGCACCGTCAGGAACGGGCGGGACGGGCGACGCCACAGCACGGCCGCGATCCAGCACAGCGGCGGCAGGAACACCAGCAGCCCGTTGACCAGACTGCCCTCCTCGATCACCCCAAGGTCGTGCAGCACCACCCGGGGTACGGCCAGCGCGGCCAGCCCGACCAGCACCGGCCAGGAGAATCCGGGGGTACGGGCGGTCCGGCTCATCGTCCGGCCCCCGCGTCCGCCGGAGCCCCCGCGTCCGCCGGAGCCCCCGCGTCCGCCGGGGCAGGCGCGTCCGCCACGGCAGCCGCCCGCGGCGCGGTGTCGCGGGTGAACCGCAGCAGCGCGGTGAACGCGAGCACCGCCGTGACCAGGCCGCCGGCGAGGCGTACCCAGTGTCCGGCGACGAACTCGCCGGCGACCTGACGCAGGTACTCGGGGGAGTGGGTGCCGACCGGGTCGATGAACATGATCTCGTTACGTGGCCAGAAGAAGACCACCGAGAAGAGGAACTCGCAGGCGATGAAAACCGCGGCGGCTCCGGCGACCAGCCAGCGCAGCCGGCGGTTCCGCCAGGCCAGGGCCGTGGCGGCGAGGCTGCTGAGCACCACGGTGGCGCCCAGCGGCGGGAAGTAGTCGCTCGGCCCGCCAGCGACCAGGAACTCCCGGGCCCGGTCCAGCGAGGCGGGCGCGTCACCGAAGATGTTCGGATAGAGCATCACTGTCTCGGCGGCCACCCCGCCGAACGACATCATCGCCGTCCAGACCAGGGCGATCAGAGCAAACCACATCAATCGGGTGCGTAACACTGTGTGCATCCCTTCGGAAGTTGTCGGACAAAGCGGCTCTGTCGAGCCGTCATCGACGCTAGGCAGCCGTACCGCGACCGTCTGCCGCGCGGCGGCGCGATCCGGGGTCGCTTCTCGACGTACGCCGGATCCCGGAACTGACGCCCGGCGACGACAGCGGTCTCACCCCGGGCCGGCCTACGCTCGGCTGCGTGCAGGCCACCCCACCGACCCGGACCGACGCGCTGCTCGGCGCCGCCACCTTCCTGCTGGTCGCCGCCGCCGTGGTGACCGACAACGCCGCACCCGGCCGGGCCGCCCTCGCCTACGGCTTCGCGGTCGGACTCGGCGCCCTGCTGCTCTGCGCCCGGCGGTGGCCGGTGCCCGCCCTGCTGGTCACCGCGCTCGGCATCGTCGCCTACTACATGCTGGACCTGCCGCCGATCGGGCTGGCCGCGCCGGCCGCCGCCGTGCTGTACCGGGCGGCGGAACGTGGCCGGGCGGTGGCGGCGGCCGTCGTCGGCGCGGTGCTGCTGGCGGTCTCGGTCGGCGCCCGCCTGGTCGAGGGCGACGACGTCTCGATCGTCGTCGGCTTCGACCTCGGCTCCGAGGCGGCACTGATCCTCGCGGTCATCGCCCTCGGCGACGCCGTCCGCAACCGGCGGTCACTCCGGGCCGAACTGGCCCGGCAGGCGGCGGTCGCCGACGAGGAACGCCGCCGGGAGGCCGCCCGGCAGGTCGAGGCCGAACGGCTCCGCATCGCCCGCGAGGTGCACGACACCCTCGGACACACCATGTCCGTGGTCACGCTGCAGTCCGCGGTCGCCGAGGAGGCACTTGCCGACAGTCGACCCGACCGGGCCCGAGACGCGCTGGCGGCGATCCGGTCGGCGGGCGGCTCCGCCATGGCCGAGCTGCGGGCCACCCTCGGTACGCTGCGCCGCGACCCCGGCACCCGCGAACCGGCACCCGGCCTCGACCAGTTGGCCACCCTCGTCGACGGCGTCCGCCACAGCGGGCTGGCGGTCGAGCTGCGGGTCACCGGTGACGTCGACACGCTGCCGACCGTCGTCGGGACCACCGCCTACCGGGTCGTCCAGGAGGCGCTGACCAACACCCTGCGGCACGCCGGAGCCACCCGGGTCGAGGTCACCGTCCGGGTGACCGGCGCCGAACTGTCGCTGGAGGTCGTCGACGACGGTCGGGGCGCGCGGGCGGTCCCACCCGGCCCCGACGGACCGCCCGGCACGGCCGGGCAGGGGCTGCGGGGCATGGCGGAGCGGGTCACCCTGCTCGGCGGCACCGTCGAGGCGGGCACCATCGGACCCGGCCGCGACACCCCAACCGCCGGCACCACCGGAACCGCCGACACCATCACCACCACAGGCAACGGCGGCACCGCCGGCACCGTGGCGAGCGGCGGCTTCCGGGTGTACGCCCGACTGCCGCTGCCCGGGAGCCGGACGTGACCCCGATCCGGGTCGTCCTCGTCGACGACCAGCACCTGGTCCGCACCGGACTCCGCGCGCTGCTCGAACGTACTCCCGAGATCGCCGTCGTCGGCGAGGCCGGCGACGGTGCCGGGGGGCTGGCCGTCGTCCGGACGGAACGACCCGACATCGTGCTGATGGACGTCCGGATGCCCGGCACCGACGGGCTGACCGCGACCCGACAGATCCTCGCCGACCCGAAACTGGCCGACGTCCGGGTGGTCATGCTGACCACCTTCGACGACGACGAGTACCTGTTCGAGGCCATCCGGGCCGGTGCCGCCGGCTTTCTGCTCAAGGACACCCCGCCGGACGCGCTCCGGGAGGCCGTCCGGCTCGTCGCGGACGGAAACGCGCTGCTGTCGCCCGCCGTCACCCGGCGGGTCCTCGCCGCGGTGGCCCGGTCACCGGTCGCCGACCCCGGCCGGCTCGCCGGACTCACCGACCGCGAACGGGACGTCCTCGCCCAGATCGGCGCCGGACGCTCGAACGCCGAGATCGGCGCCGCCCTGTACCTCAGCCCGGAGACCGCCCGCACCTACGTCAGTCGGCTGTTGAGCAAACTGCACGCCCGGGACCGTTCCCAACTTGTGGTGATCGCCTACGAGAGTGGGCTGGTCCGCCCCGGTGAGACCTGACCACCGGCCCGCCAGGGGCGAGTTCGCCTGGCAGCCGGACGGGCTCTTCATCCGGCAGGTGACCGACGTCGACACGATCCCGGACGGCACGCCACAGCAGTGGCGGGACAACGCGCCCTTCCCGATGTACGCGCTGATCGGGCTCGACGACACGACCGGCGAGTTCACCATGCTCTACACCGACGGCCGGGGCGTGCACCGGGTCTACCGGATGACGTTCGCGGACGGCGGTTGGCGGATCTGGCGCGAGGCACCCGGCTTCCACCAGCGGTTCACCGGCACGCTCGGCGTCGACGGCAACAGCGTCGACGCCCGGTGGGAGATGTCGAAGGACGGCACGACCTGGAATCTCGACTTCGAGCTGGGTTACGTCCGCCAGCACGGCTGACCGCCGGACCGGCTGACCAGGCGGGGCCGGCGAGCCATCAGGGCGGGGAGCCCGCCGGCTCCGCCGCGAACGGGCCAACCCGGACCGCCGCCGGAAACCTCTCCGGCGTGAAGTGCCGGAACGCCTCGGTCGCCGGGCCCGGATCCAGGTTCAGTGCCGCCAGGATCTCGTGGTGCTGGCATTCGGCGCGCAACCGCGACGAATCGTGCTCGGACACGTCGCCGCGCAGGGCGGCGTGCAGGCGTACCAGGTCGACGTCGCCGACGCCGAGCGGCGCGAACGACGCCGGGTCGTCGCCGGCCGGCCCCGGCGGCGGCAGCGGACCGTCCTCCGGGTACACCGTGCCGTCGAGGCCGATCCAGCACTCGTTGTCGTCGTCGTCCCACCACTCCACGACGTACGACCGGTCCGACACGTAGGAGTGGACCTTGTCGCCGTCGTGGTGCAGGCCGACGCTCAGTACGTCGGAGTCGTGGACGTCGAAGCTCGCGGCGGAGCAGTCGGGTACCAGGCTCAGCAGCCGGGCCAGTTCGTCGGTGTCGGCGTACCCGTGCTCGTCCTCGCGCGGCAGGACAGCCCAGCGGCCCTCGGCGACCGGCGCCACGTACGCCTCTCGCCGGAGCAGGGTCAGCGCGTGGCGGAGGTTGTCGAGGGGGCCGGTCACCAGCACGGTCTGATAGGTCGTCCCCATGCGACGGGATGCTAGACAGCGGCTACGACAACGCCGACCGTGGGGACCGTCAGCCCTGGGCGGTCGGGCGGACCACGATCTCGTTGACGTCCACGTTGCCGGGCTGGGTGATCGCGTAACCGATCGCGTCCGCGACCGCGGATGCCGGAATGGCGAGCTGCTCGGCCGCCGCCCGGACGGCCGCCCGGACCTGCGGGTCGCCACCCCGGTCGGTCAGCTCCGACTCGGTGAAGCCGGGGCTCACCACGGTCACCCGGATCTCCCGGCTCTCCTGCCGCAGCCCCTCGGACAGCGCCCGGACCGCGTACTTGGTGGCGCAGTAGACGGCGGCGGTCCGGTCGACCCGGTGCCCGGCCGTCGAGGCTACGTTCACCACGTGACCGCTGCCCCGGGCCTTCATCAGCGGCAGCGCGGCGGCGATCCCGTGCAGGACGCCGCGCAGGTTCACGTCGATCATCTGGTTCCACTCGTCGACCCGCAGTGCGTCGAGGGTGGACAGTGGCATCACCCCGGCGTTGTTCACCAGTACGTCGATCCGACCGTGCCGCCGGTGGGCGGCCTCGACGAAGCCCCGTACGCTCTCCAGGCTGGTCACGTCCAGCTCCTGGTGGTCGACCCGGCCGCCCGCCGCGCGGATCTCGGCGGCGAGGGCGGCGAGCCGGTCGGTACGTCGGGCGCCGAGCACGACGTGGTGTCCGTCGGCGGCGAGCCGGCGGGCGGTCGCCGCCCCGATTCCGCTGCTCGCCCCGGTGATCAGGACGATCCTGCCGTTGGTGTTCGCTGTCATGGTCACGAAAACTCCTGGTCGCTGTCGCGGTCGCCGCGTGGTCCGCGGCCAGGAGCAATCGTGCGTCGACGGTGGCGCCGGAAGAAGGGCGCGTCTTCCTGGGTGTGGCACCCCCTGGCAGTGCTGTCGGCCCAGGTCAGCGGGACAGGGACGGCTCAGCGCAGGGCGGCGTACGCCAGCGGCAGCGGTGTCGGCTGCCCGTCCCAGCTGCCGGTCAGCACGGCGCCGGTGCCGGTCGGGGGAGTGCCGTCGGCGGCCAGGCAACGGACCACGGCCAGCTCCAGCGGATCCGTCACGATCCGGGTCGGTTCACCCTCGACAACCAGCCGGTGCTCGCCGAGGTGCGGCACCTCGGTACCCGGGTCACCGCTGCTGGCGATCGCCATGCTCGGTGCCCGGACCTCCCGCTTCCCGGCCACCTCGAAGTGCTCTTCCGCCTGACCGGTGGCGGCGAGGACCGCGTCGGCCAGCGCGGCCGCGTAGACCGGATCGCCGCAGCCGTCGTAGACCCAGCGCCGGCCGAGCACGGAATGGTCGGTGGTGCCGATCAGCCAACCGTCGGCACCGTCCAGCGGCGCGTCACGGTAGGTGAGCGGCACCTGGAGCACCGGCCCGTCACCGAAACTGACAAGCATCGTCTCGATCCCCACCCGGCCGGCCGGGTCGTCGAAGCGGTAGGCCGCCACCCGGACCAGTTCGGCGCCGGGCCGACCCTGGTACCAGTCACGGCCGGGCAGCCAGCCGGCCAGCAGTTCGAGCTTCGTGGGACGTATCTCCGCCCGGTGCAGCAGTGCCATGGCGGGATGGTAGTCCCCGTTCCTGGTGGTGCTGCCGTGACGTGACCTACTGGTGCTGTGACGTGACCCGCGTCGCTGCCAGGTAGGTGAGCGCCTCGGCGCTGCGGCTGCCCGGCTCCGGCGTACCGACAAGAAGCTGCTGACCGGGGGCGTCCCGTACGTCGAACGTCTGGTACGTCAACTCGACCCGGCCGACCTCCGGGTGGACGAAGACCTTGAACAGCCGGCCCAGGCCGCGTACCTGCTGGTCGGCCCAGAGTGACCGGAACTCCACCGAGTCCCGCCGCAGTTCGTCGACGAGGGCCCGTAACTGTTGGTCACGCGGAAAGAGGCCGGCGTTGAGCCGTAGTGCGTACACCACGTTCTCGGTCAGGGTCGGCCACTCCGGGAAGACGATCCGTCCCTGCGGATGCTGGAACAACGCCCGGACCATGTTGGTCTGCGGGGCGAACGGGCTCAGCAGCGCGGCGGCGATCCCGTTGGCGGCGAGGACGTCGAACGCCGGACCGAGCACGTAGGCGGCCGAGGTCGGGAAGGCGTCCAGGAGTTGCCGCAGCGCGGGATGGACCCGGTCCGCCGCCCGGTCCGGGCCGAGCCGCGGGTTGAGTCCGGCGAGCCGGAACAGATGTCCCCGGGCGTCCGGTCCGAGCCGGAGTGCCCGGCCGATCGCCTCCAGGACCTGCGGTGACGGGTTCCGCTCCCGGCCCTGTTCCAGCCGGGCGTAGTAGTCGACGCTCACCCCGGCCAGTACGGCGACCTCCTCGCGGCGCAGCCCGGCGACCCGGCGGTCACCACCGCCGCGCAGGCCGACCTCGGTCGGCTCGACCCCGGCCCGCCGGGCCCGGAGGAAGTCGCCGAGCGGGTTGCTGTCGCGGGCAGCGCCGGCCATGCTGACCAGCGTAAACGCTTCTGGTCCAGGACTGGCAGGGTGTGGTGCACCCAGGCGGCGAGACCCTGGCAACCGTCGTACCCGGCGCGCAGAATGGTCCGCGCCGATCAACGGACCACCCGGGAGCAGCAGATGCCCTTCGCCGACGAACTCATCGGTGCGCAGACCGCCAGGGCGCTGGTGAGCGCGGTCGCCGTGGTCGCGCCGCAGGCGCCGCTGTCCGCGTTGCGCCGGGCCGCCGGCGACCTGGCCGGCCGCTCCCTGCGGGAACGCAGCGACCTGCTCGGCGAGGCGCTGCGGCGGGACCTGCCCGGCGACTACGCCACGTTCGCCCGGACCATCCGGGCGGCCCGGGACGGCGCCCTGCCGTTCCACGGCTGGCTGGTCTGGCCGGTGACCGAGGCGGTCGCCGCCGCCGCGGTAGCGGACGGGACACTCACAGCCTTCGACGACGCGATGGCGTTGCTCGCCGACCTCACCTCCCGACTCACCGCCGAGTTCGCCCTCCGTACGCTGCTCCACCACGACCTCGACCGGGCCCTGGCGATCATCCGGGGCTGGACCGACAGCCCCGACCCGGACGTCCGGCGACTCGCCTCGGAGGGGACCCGGCCGTTCCTGCCGTGGGCGAAACGTGTCCCCGGGATCCTGACCGACCCCCGGGCCACGCTGCCCATCCTCGACGCGCTCTACCGGGACGAGAGCGAGTACGTCCGACGGTCGGTCGCCAACCACCTGAACGACCTGAGCCGACAGCAACCGGACATCGTCGCCGAGACGGCCCGGTCCTGGCTGGCCGCGCCAGACGAGAACACCGACCGGGTGGTCCGGCACGGGCTGCGGACCCTGGTCAAGCAGGGGCATCCGGGGGCGCTCGCGCTGCTCGGCTTCACCGCGTCGGCACCGGTCGAGGTGGTCGGGCCGGCGCTGGCGGCGACGGAGATCCCGTTCGGCGGCAGCGTCGGGTTCACCGCCACGATCACCAACACCGGCACCGGGCCGGTGACCCTCGCGGTCGACTACATCGTGCACCACAGGAAGGCGAACGGCAGCCAGCGGGGCAAGACCTTCAAGCTGACCACCATGATCCTCGCCCCGGGCGAGCAGCGTCGGCTGGTCCGTGAGCATTCGTTCCGGCAGATCACCACCCGGCGCTACCACCCGGGCGCACACGCGATCGAACTCCAGGTCAACGGGGTCGCCTCCGGGCGTACGGAGTTCACCCTGCTGCCGGACGTCGACGCCGCAAGAGAGTGACCGTGGCGCCCAGCGGCGGCAGATCCGGACATTCGTCGTACGCGGTCGTACCCAGCACGCTCATCGACCGATGGTGATACCTGCCGTGCCGATTGAGGTCGTGACCAGCGGGTACGCCCGGAACCTCGGACAACGGGAGGGTGGCTCATGGGGGAACGGCACACGATGTTGCGCTCGATGCACGACCTCGGCCTGGCGGCCTGGTTCGGCGGCACGCTGATGGGGGCGGTCGGGGTCAACGGCGCGGCGGAGAAGGTCACCGACAAGAAACAGCGGCTCGGTGTCGCGTCGGAGGGGTGGGCCCGGTGGACCCCGGTCAACGCGGCCGCGATCGGCGCGCACGTGGTCGGCGCGGCCGGAGAGTTGATCACCGAGAGTCCGCGGGTGTTCGCCCAGGCCGGTGTCGGCAAGATGAGCGCCGTCAAGACCGGTCTGACCGTCGCCGCGCTGGCGGCGACCGGCTACAGTCGACTGCTCGGGATGAAGCTGCAGAAGACCGCCGAGGCCCCGGTGGTGGCCGGCACCGCGCCGATGAACGGCACACCGCCGGACGTGGCGGGCCGGCAACGCCAGCTGCGGGTCCTGCAGTGGGTGATCCCGGCGCTGACCGGCGGGTTGATCATCGTCACCGCGTTCGCCGGGGAGCAGCAGAAACCCGGGCAGGTCCTCCGGGGCGTGATGCGGCGGTTCGGCGGCATCAACCACGCGACCAGGGGCGTGCGCCAGGTTGTCGGGCAGGGGATCGGCAAGCAGACGCCGGTGCTGCGCAAGATGGTGGGGATGCGGATCGGGCAGCAGGCACTGGCGAAACTACGCCACTGACCCGGGCGCCCCGCGCTCGATGACCTCCGTCGGCCCTGACCGCAGGGGCGGTCGACGCAGCAGGGCGCGGATCCGGCCCGGTCGCCGTACCTCGACCAACGGGTGCGGCACCGGGCCGTCGGCAACGCCGTCCAACGACTGCTGCAACGCCCGCAGGGCGGGCCACCAGGCAGGGTGAGCCTCCACCACCTCGGCGAGCACCGGACTGTTCCGTAGCATGTGCGCGGGCCACTCGTGCCACTGCTGCGCGAAGTCGAAACCGGGCAGCAACGCCGTCGTCCGCAGGTCGCCCTCGAGAACGTCGGCGAGCAGCTCGGCGAGACTGACCAGCACCGCCCGCTCGTCGCCGCGCGGCGGGCAGGACCGGCCAGCGAAGAAGTACGGTCGCAACGAGGGATCCCTGACCAGGTGTTGGTACCAGCCCTGGGTCAGGGTGGCGAGCCCGCTGGTGGCGGTGACTCTGGTGATGCCGTTGTTGAGCCGGGTCTGTTTCGCCAACTCCCGGGTCTGTACGGCGGCGAAGAGCAACGACACGACCACCAGGACCAGGCCGACAACGTCGACGATCGTCTCCATGAGGTCACCCATCCGATCGACTGGTGTCGAGGCTCGTGGTTCGACCCTAGAACGGGTCTGCAACAGTGCCGGCTCGGAAAAGTCGGTTGATCCCGCCCGGCCCAGGTCGGCACAATCGCGCACCATGCGGGACAGACCGGCGGAGATGACCGAGTCAGACCTGGTCGCGGCGTTGTCCGACGGCTGGGGGCTCGACGTGGCGGGGTTGACGTACCGGCCGGTGGGGGCGGGCAGCTACCACTGGTCGGTACTCGACGACACCGACCGGACGTGGTTCGTCACCGTCGACGACCTCGGCGCCGACCCCGAGGGACGGGACGCCGTCTTCGCCGAGCTCGGCAGAGCCTTCGACACCGCGCTCGTCCTGCACCGCGACGCCGGACTCGGCACGGTGGTCGCGCCGGTTCCGACCGGGGACGGCACGTCGGCGTACCGGCTCGACCCCCGGTACGCCGTCTCGGTCTTCCCGCTGCTCGACGGCGTCGCCGGCAGGTTCGGTCCACACCGGCCGGCCGACCTGCCCGAGGTGCTGGACCTGCTCGTGACACTGCACCAGGCCACCCCGGTGGTCGCCCGGACCGCCGGCCGGTTCGTACCGGATCTGCCCGGCCGGCAGCGGCTCGAGGCGGCCCTCGACGACCTCGACCGACCGTGGCACACCGGCCCGTACGCCGAACCGACCCGGAAACTGCTGACCGTCCAGACCGTACGGATCCACGGGTGGTTGGCCGACCTCGACCGGCTCGCCGCGCGGGTGGCGCAGACCGGTGCCGAACCGGTCGTCACGCACGGCGAACCGCATCCCGGCAACCTGCTGCGGACCGCCGACGGGTTGCGGCTGGTCGACTGGGACACGGTCCGGCTCGCCCCGCCGGAGCGGGACCTGTGGCTGGTCACCGAGGATCCCGACCTGCTCGCCGACTACTCCCGGGCGACCGGACGCCCGGTCGACGTCGCCGGGCTGGCGTTCCACCGGCTGCGGTGGAAGCTCGCCGACATCGCGATCTACGTCGACGAGCTGCGCCGGCCGCACGGGGAGAGTGCGGACAACGCCGCCTCGTGGAGCTATCTGACCAGCTACTTCGACTGACCAGGCTCGGCGCGGCGGGTCGCGCCGGACCGCGAGCACATTGTCACGGGGTTGTCGGGATGCCGCGCTCGACGATTCGGATGATTCGTGGTCGCCGATCGTTTCGTTTTCGGACGGCGAAACTGGTGACGCTGTCGAAAATGGTCCCGCCTGCGGGACCAGGTCTTCCCGCGATGCGGGAGGAACTGTCTGTCCCCGACCCCTTCGTGCGCTATTGGCGGAGCCGCAGGATCTGCGCCCGAGTTGACCTCCGGTGCTGTCGGGGTGCGGACTCAACGGTCCTGCGCCGGGTCGTGACCAGGCGTCATCAGCCAAAGGGGAGCCGACCTCCGCTGTCGGGTAAACGGGCGGGGATTGCGGCCATAGATTCCAGGTGCGTTGCTGTCAATGGACTGATGACCGATTTTAGTCCGCCCTGATCGGGTCTGGCATCAATAACGGTCAACGCGGTTATCTCGGCACGCAGGCTTTCCGATGCCCCCGGAGGTGCCGTGTGTCGATCCAATCTGTCCCGGAACCGTCCGCCGTCCCGAGACCCGCTGTCGGAACACCCACCGCGACGAGATCCGCCGCCGGCCCGGCGGTATTCGTCGGGCGGGACGACGAGTTGGCCCGGACGGTCAGACTGCTCGACGACTCGTCGCAGCCACGCTTCCTGACCCTGGACGGCGAGCCCGGCATCGGCAAGAGTCGACTCCTCGCCGAACTCGTCCGAACCGCCCAGGGGCGCGGACGTGTGGTGCTCTCCGGCCGGGCCACCGAGTTCGAACGCTCCCTCCCGTACGGCGTGGTGCTCGACGCCCTGGCCGGCGTACCCGCGCAGCGCACCGAACTGCAGGCGTTGCTCGACGCCGTCGCGGGCCGGGACCTCGACGCGGCCGGCGGGCCCGGCGCCGAGCCGGTCGGCGCCGGTCCCGCGGCGGCGGTCGAACGGCACCGCCGGCACCGGCGGCTGTGCGAACTGCTCACCGCCCTCGCCCGGCCGGCCCGGCTGCTGCTGGTCTTCGACGACGTGCAGTGGGCCGACGACGCCTCCGTCGAGTTCTTCGGTTACCTGCTGCGGCACCCGCCGGGAAACGGTGTGCTGGTGGTCTTCGCCTACCGGACCGACCAGTGCCCGGACCGGTTGGCCGACGGACTCGCCCACCTCACGCCCGCACCCACCCGGATCCGACTCGGGCCGCTCTCCGGACCCGACCTCGACCGCTGGCTGCCGGCCGAACCGCCGTCCCGCCGCCGGCTGCTCCACCAGGTCAGCGGCGGCAACCCGCTCTACCTGGAACTGCTCGCCGGCACCCCGACCCAGGTGCTGGCCGCGCTGCGGCGGGGCGACTTCCCGGACGAACCGGTGAGCACCGCCCTGCACGGCGCGATGGCGGTGGAGGTACGCGGGCTGAACCCCACCGAGCGGCTCGTCCTCCAGGCCACCGCGGTGGTCGGCACCGGACTCGACGTGCCGGCGGTGGCCGCCGCCGCCGAACTCGACCTGTGCCGCACCGGCGTCGTCCTCGACAACCTGGTGGCCCGCGACCTGCTGCGCCAGGCCGGTGGCACGTTCGACTTCCGACATCCGCTGGTCCGGGCGGTGGCGTACTGGATGGCCGGCCCGGCGTGGCGGCTCGCCGCCCACCGGCGGGTCGCCGCGCACCTGCAACAGCGGGGCGCACCGTTGACCCTGCGGGCCCACCACCTCGCCCGGGCCCTCGAACCGGGTGACGAGGACGCCGTCGAGGTGCTCACCCTCGCCGCCCGCAGCACCATGGGCAGTGCACCGAGCACCAGCGCCACCTGGTTGCGGGCCGCGTTGGCGGCCCTGCCCGACCGCCCCGACCAGGCCGACCGGCGGGCCGAACTACGGCTGCTGTTCGCCAAGGCGCTCAGCGTCACCGGGCGCTTCGACGAGTCCCGGGCCGTGCTGCACGACCTGGTCGCGATCGCCGGACCGCACCGGCACACCGCCGTCGAGCAACTCGCCGTGCTGGAGCGGCTGGCCGGCCGGCACGACGTCGCCAGCACCCTGCTCAGCGCCGAACTGGACCGGCTCGGCGTCACCGGCGCCAGCCAGGCGATGCTCCGGCTGGAACTGGCGGTCAACGAGATGCTCGCCGGTCGCTGGCGATCCGGTGCCCGGCACGCGGCGAAAACCGTCGAACGGGCCCGGCGTGGCGGGCACCGGGGGTTCGAGGCGGCGGCGAGCACCGTACTCGCCGCCTGCGCCCTGGCCAAGGGCCCGTTCCCCACCGCCCGGGTACGGATCTCGCACGCCGGCCGGATGATCGACGCCCTCGGCGACGTCGCGCTCCGGGACGAACTGGGGGCGATCGCACTGCTCGCCTGGGTCGAGGCGATGGTCGACCGGTACGCCGACGGCCTCGCCCACGCCGAACGCGGCATCGACGTCGGGGTGCGGTTCGGCCGGATCCACGTCCTGCCGGTGCTCTACGCGGCACGGTCGGTGCTGTACGGCGCGGCCGGCCGGGTCGACGAGTCGCTCCGGGACGCGGAAGAGGCCGAGGAGATCGCCCGCTGGCAGGGCAGCGCCGAGGCGGCGACCCTGGCCAGCGCGGTCCGGCTCCGGCCGCTGCTCTGGGTCGACGGCCCGGAGGCGGTACGCCCCGTCCTGGACCGGCTGCGGGGCAGCGCTCCGCCGCGCTCCACCCTCTACCGGGCGGTGGTGCAACTGCACCTGGCGGAGGCGTGCCACGCGCTCGGCGAGTACGACGACTGTCAGGAACTGCTGGCGGACGCGGAGACGTACCGCTGTCTCGGACCGGCCGAGGCCAGCGTCCTGGCGCTACGCGCCCTCGCGGCCGCCGGTGCCACCCCGGCCGGGGCGGCGAACGTCCCCCCACCCGCCGGTGCCGGCCCGGCCACCAGCGCCGGATCGGCCACCGGTGCCGGCACGTCGGCACAGCTGCGGCGCTGGCTGGGCCGGGCCACGGACGTCGCCGCCGGCATGCCGGCCCGGCTCGGCCACGTCGGCCTGGCCCGGGCCGGACTCCTGATGGCACAGAACCTGCCCGCCACGGCGGTTGCCGAGATCACCCCGACCATCGGCTGGTTCACCCGGGCCGGCACACCCGTGGCCGAGGGACAGGCCCGGATGCTGCTCGCCGAGGCGGAGTTCGCGTCCGGACATCCACAACCGGCCCGGGAACAGCTGGGCCGGGCCAAGAAACTCTTCGCCGGCAGCGGGGCGCGCTGGCTCGCCGGTCAGGCGGACCGGGCCCAGCGTCGACTGGCGGCCCGACTGCCCCGGCAACGTACCGAGGGCCCGGTGACGCTCTCCGCCCGCGAGCGCGAGGTCGCCGAACTGGTCGCCCAGGGCCTGACCAACCACCAGATCGCCGGTCAGCTGGTGCTGAGCCCACGCACGGTGGAAACCCACGTCACCCGGATCATCGCCAAACTCGGCGTCCCGTCCCGGGCCGCGGTCGCCCGCCAACTCGGCGACCACTGACCGCACGGAAGGGGTCCTTCCCGTTGCCGGGTGGCAGTCGGCGCTGCGGAAGGACCCCTTCCTGACCGGTCGATCCCGGGGGGCGGCCGTCGACGACTCAGCGTGCCGGACCCGTACGGGTTCCGTGTTTCTCCGGATCCTAGGGCGGCCGACGGCGGGCAGAGTGGGGCACCTACTCGTCGAAGGAGGTGAATCCCATGTCCCACCCGCAGACCCGGCCGCTGAAGAAGCTCGTGGTGCGCAAGGCGGGCCCGGTCCGGCTGACCGCCGCCGCTTCCGCGATCTACGGCGACACGTGCGGCCCGTCCCTGCCCGGTCCGATCTGGCCCTGGGTGAACTGATCCGCCGGAGTCGCCCGGCCGGGGCAGGCCCGGTTGGCCGGTCAGGTGGCCGGTCACGCGGCCGGGCGACGCCGTGGACGCGGTGGGCGTTCCCGCGGCGGTGCCGCGGATGCGGTGCCGTTTCTGAGGCGGTGCCGTGGCGGCGGTCGAGTCGCGAGGGTGATAGGAGGGACCCCGATGGAGACCGGTCAGCTCGACCGGGTGGTACGCCTGCACCCGCTCGTCTACCTCGAGGAAGCCGACGCGGTCACGGTGGGCCGGCCGGACGTCGACTCGTACGCGATCTTCCCGCCCGACGGCGCGGAACTGGTCCGCCGGCTCGCCGCCGGGACCACGCCCCGGCAGGCCGCGCAGTGGTACGCCGACACCTACGGCGAGCCGGTCGACGTCGCCGAACTGCTGGACACCCTCGCCGAACTGGAGTTCATCCGCCCGGCCGGGGACGACCGGCCGGCCGGCGGCGACGGGTCGGCCGGCGGCGACGGGTCGGCCGGTCCGGGCGGATCGTCCGACCTGGCCACGGCACCGGGCCCGGTGCGCTGGCAGCGCCTCGGCCGGGCCCTCTTCTCCCCGGTCGCCTTCGCCGGGTACGCGCTGCTGGTCACCGCCGCGATCGCGGTGATGGTGGCCCGACCCGACCTGGCACCGCACTACGACCACATCTTCTTCACCGACTACTACTCGGTCATCGAACTCACCCTCTTCCTCGGGCAGATTCCGCTGATGCTGCTGCACGAGGGCGCCCACGCGCTCGCCGGCCGCCGGCTCGGGTTGCGGTCCCGGCTCTCGCTCAGCCACCGCCTCGGCCGGCTGGTGCTGGAGACGTCGCTGGACGGACTGGTGGTGGTGCCCCGCCGCAAGCGGTACCTGCCGATGCTGGCCGGGATCGGTGCCGACGTACTCACCGTGGCAGCGTTGACGCTTGTCGCGGCGGTGCTCCGGGAACCCGACGGCAGCATCCCGCTGGCCGGTCGGATCTGTCTGGCGTTGGCGTTCGGCACCGTGCTGCGTACCGTCTGGCAGTTCTACTTCTTTCTCCGTACCGACCTCTACCACCTTTTCACCACCGTCTTCGGCTGCGTCGACCTGCACACCACGGCAGTGCGGATGCTGCGCAACCGGGTCAACCGATGGCTCGGCCGCCGGGACCGGCGGTACGACGAGTCGCTGTTCCATCCGGTCGACCGCCGGATCGGCCGCTGGTACAGCTGGCTGGTGGTGGTCGGCTACGCGGTCGGCCTGTCGACGCTCGTCTACATGCTGCCGGCGGTGTACCGGTTCGCCAGCGGCGTCCTCGGCCGCTTCTTCACCGAACCGGACCTGGTGGGCCTGGCCGACTCGGTCGTCTTCCTCGGCCTCAACGTCGGTCAGCTGGTCCTGCTCGTCGCGGTGATGGTCCGGGAGCGCCGGAACCGTGCCCCGCAACCCCGTCACGTCATCGCCTAGGGAGGCGCGACCGCATGCCTGACATCGAACCGGCTGGCGCACCAGCCGGGCCGCCGGACCCGCCGGACCGCCGGAGCCGACCGGCAGGCGACGGGCCGTCGGGGCCGGCGCACCACTGGATCAGGGCCCGACACCGGCACGACCGGCGGCGGTTGCTCACCGCGGTCGCGGCGGGCGAGGTGCTGGTCGGGGTGGACGCGCACCGGAGCCGGTTGCCCGGTGCCGTGCCGGCGGGGACGATCCCGGCGGGGGCGGTGCTGGCCGAGGTGGACGCGCACCGGAGGCGTCGCGGGCCGTACACGGCCGCGGGTCAACTGCTGCGGACGGTGGTCCCGGAGGCGTGGCGCCGCTACCCGGAGCTGGTCAGCCGGCACGAGGTGGAGGTGCTCTCGCTCGCCCCGGAGCTGCGGGACCTGATCCCGGCGACCCGGCACACCCTGACCTCGCTCGCCGTTCCGGAGGAACGGACCCGGTTCTACTCCCGGCTCCGGACGCTGCGGATCGCGCACGGTCTCGTCGAGTTCCTCAACGACCACCTGCGCCGGCTCGGCGGCGGACCCCGGTATCTGCTGGTCGACAACCTGCACCGGGCCGACCCCACCGACCAGGAACTCTGCGCCGTCCTGCTGCGCCGCGCCGACCCGGAGCTGCTCCGGCTGGTGATCGCCACCGACACCGACGACCTTGTCGCCCCGCCGGGTCCGCTGGCGGCGTCCCTGTCCGAGGCGTTGCGCCGGTACGCCACCGAGGTGGTCGCCGCCGCGACCCCGCCGCCGGGGCTGCCCGAGGGGTCCGACCTGGACCTGGCCCGCCGGTACGTCACCGACGACTGCGTCGACGACGACCCCCGGGTACGGGCGGCGTACCAGCGGCTCGACCCGGCGGACCGGGCCCGGCTGCACGACGAGCGGGTGGCCGAACTGACCGGGCATCCGGAATGGTCGGTGCGGCTCGGCGCGCTCCCGTACCACGCCGAGCACGGGACCGACCCGGCCGGCGCCGGTGCCGACGCGCTGCGCGCGGCCCTCGACTACTGCGTCGACATGGGCTTTTACCACGCCACCGTCGACTACGGGGAACGCGGACGCGCGGCCGTCGACTGGACCGGGCAGCTCGACCACTGGTGGGCGTTCACCACCAAGATGACCACCTCACTGGCCGCGCTCGGCCTGCCCGAGCAGGCCCTGGCGCTCTACCACGAGGCCCGGGCCCAGACCACCGCCCCGATGGTGCACCTGCAGGCGGCGTACGCGACCGCCATGCTGCACACCCGCTACCTGCCGAAGGAGCACCAGGACCACCACACCGCCCGGGGCTGGGCCAACCTGGCGATCGCGATCGCGCAGTGCCTGCCGGACCCGAAGATCCGGGCGTTCAAGACCGTCTTCAACCAGAACGGGCTGGCGCTGGTCGCCGTGCACGAGGGCCGGCTCGACGAGGCGTTGACCCTGGTCAGCAACGGCATCGACCGGCTGGAGCAGGACCTCGACGACACCGAGCACGCGTTGCACCGCTCGGTGCTGCGGCACAACCGCTCGCAGGTGTACGCCGCCCTCGGCCGGTACGACGACGCGTTGACCGACCTCGACGCGGTGATCGCCGCCGACCCGCACTATCCGGAGTACCACTTCGACCGGGGCAACCTGCTGCGCCGGCTGGGCCGGCCCGCCGAGGCGGTCGACTGCTACGAGCGGGCGTTGGCGCTCTCCCCGCCGTTCCCGGAGGTGTACTACAACCGGGGTGACGCCCGGGTCGAACTCGGCGACCTGGCCGGGGCGCTCGCCGACTTCGGGTACGTGCTGGAGCTGGACCCGACCCACCTCGACGCGTACGTCAACCGGGCCGGGCTCCGCCTCGACCTCGGCGACGCCGACGGCGCCTGGCACGACGTACGGGACGGGCTGGCGCTGGATCCGGAGAACCCGCACCTGCGCTGTGTCCAGGGGCAGCTGCTGACGGCCGACGACCCGACGGCGGCGACCCGGGTGCTGACCGGACTCGTCACCACACATCCCGACTTCGCCGACGGTTGGGCGGCCCGGGGCGCGGCCGCGTACGACCGGGGTGAGCTGGCCGACGCGGTGACCGACTTCGGTCGGGCGCTCGCCCTCGCCGACAACCCCGCCGTCCGGTTCAACCGGGGCACGGCACTCGCCGGAGCCGGCCGGTACGAGGAGGCGCTCGTCGACTTCACCGAGGTCCACGCCGCCACCGGTGACCCGGAGGCGCGGACCCAGATCGGAATCTGCCTGGAGCGGCTCGGCCGGGCGACGGTGCGGATGGGGTGAGTGGTGGTGACCCTGACGGTGGACTTCCCGGGTCCGGCGCCGTTCGTGGGCCGGACGGCGGAACTCGCCCGGATCGAGGCGGCGGTCCGTGGGCTGGACACCGGACGGCAGGGGATCGTCGAGGTGGTCGGCGGCCCGGGTACCGGCAAGTCCCGGCTGATCGTCGAGGCGCTGCGCCGGCTGGACCGACCCGGCACCACGGTCTGTGCCGGGTCGGCGGCCGAGGCGGAGCGGCGGATCCCGTTCCACGTCTTCCTGCACGCTTTCGGCGACGAGGTCGCCGAGCACCTGGGCGCGAAGCACCAGCTGTGGGCGGTGGTGGCCCGGGAGGGCTGCGGCGAGCGGCTCAGCGTGGCCCGCTACCAGCTCTACCGCGCCTGGCGGCGGGCGGTGGCCGCCCGGGTCGGTTCGGGTCTGGTGCTGGTCCTCGACGACCTGCACTGGGCGGATCCCGCCTCGGCGGACCTGATCGCGCACCTGGCCCGGTATCCGGTCCCGGGGCCGCTGCTGCTCGTCCTCGCCGGCCGGCCGGGCGCCGGACCGCCGCGTCGGCCCCGGTGCGCGGTGGCCGAGCCGGTGCCCCGCTGCCGGATCACCTTGGACACCCCACCGTCGGTCGGTGCGGATCCGCTGACGCTGCTGACCGACCGGGAGCGTGAGGTCGCCGGGTTGACCCTGACCGGGGCGACCACCCGACTGATCGCCCGACAGCTGCAGCTCAGCCCCCGTACCGTGGACGCGCACCTGATGCGGATCTACCGCAAGCTCGGGGTCGCCTCCCGGGCCGCGCTGGTCTGCCTGCTGGCCGCCCGGACCTGGGACGCGGCCGGATGACGGGACACCCGGCGACCCGGTCCGTCGTTACCGGGCCCGGTGTCGTGGCCGGGACGACGATGACACCGATCCGTGACACGGTTGCGGGGCGTCGGCACGGTCCGGCGCCAACCGAAGATCCAACGCCGCGACCGGCCGATACTCGCTTCGACGGTGGTGCATTCCGGACGCCACCGCCGGGGTGGTGGGAGGCCAGCGTGGAACGTCGGCGACAGGGGTGGGCACTCGGACTGGTCCTGCTGCTCGGTCTCGGCGGCTGCGGCGCAGACCAGGCGGTGTCCGCCGGCGGCACCCCGTCGGCGGCCGCGTCGGGATTCGGCGCGACCCAGGCGGCCGAGGTGCTGGCCGCGTTCGACGAGGGCGACTCGGCGGCCTCCACCGCCGGCGACCCGGACGCGCTCGCCCGGTTCGAGACCGCCCCGGCCCTTGACGCCAGTCTCGCCGGGGTCCGGCGGGCCGATTACCACAAGCGGACCCAGCCGGCTTTCCAGCACGTCGACCCGAAGTTCGCCCTGCCCGGCACCGACCCCCGGTGTTTCCTGGTCAGCGCCACGCTGCGGATCACCGGCGAGGAGTCGACCTACGTCGACTTCAGCCAGTTCGTCCGTACCCCGGTCGGCGACTGGAAGCTGAGTCACCACGTCCAGGTGAGTCGGGAGGCGGTGCCGGCGATCGGTGACCTGTCGGCCAGCCCGGCGGTGCCGTCGGCCGAGGCGGTCGGCGAACGCAGCCGCAAGGCGATCGCCACCGAACTGCTGGCCCGGACCATCGCCACCGACCGCGCGGACACCTCGCTGGTCGCCTCCAGCCCGCTGCTCGACCAGCAGTTCGCCGCCGGCTGGACCATCTACCAGCAGCAGATGGCGGCGGCGAGGATGACGGTCGAGCGCACCATGCAGAGCGCCGAATGGTCCGCCTGCGCGGCCCGCACCCCGGGCGGCACCCTCGCCCTGCTCACCATGTACGTCACCGACCGGGTCGCCCCGGCGGCCGGCAACCGCGCACCGGTCGTCCTGCCGGCCGAGAGCCCCGACATGATCGCCCTCGGCGAGCGGGACGGGGTACGCGGTCCCGCCGTGTCGGTGTCCCGGGTGGAGGTCTTCCTGCTGCTGGTTCCGGACGCCGAGGGCTCCCCGGCCCGGGTGCTCGGGCTCAGCGACGCCCCGACCAAGGTGACCACGTCCTGACCGACGGTACGGCGACCCGGAGGCACCGATGCGACGACCACGGTTCCGAGCCGACTACCAGCCCGTGCCGGTTGCCGGCGACGACGGCGACTACCTGGTCGTGGTCGGCGAGGAACGGAACCTGCTGATCGAGGACCCGGTCGCCGCCGAGTTGGCGCCGCTGCTGGACGGCACCCGGGACGTCGGGGTGCTCACCGCCGCGCTCGCGCCCCGCCATCCGGTCGCCGCGGTGGCCGGCGCGCTGCGCCGGATGGCGGAGCTGGGACTGCTGACGTACGGGCCGACCGGGGTGGGGGCCGCCCGGGCCGCCGGCTGGGACGCCCGGGAGATCGCACCGGACGCCGCCGAGTGGTGGGGCCGGACCGGGCAGGTGCTGCTGGTCGACGCCGGCTCCCCGGGCCTGCGCGGACTCGCCGCCGCGCTGACCGGCTGCGTCGACCGGGTCGAGGTGGTCGACGTGACGGCCCGGGACCTGACCCGACGACTCCGGGATTTCGCCCCGACCGGCGCCGCCCCGACCGACGCCGCCCCGACCGACGCCGCCCCGACCGGCGCCGCCCCGACCGGTCCGGCGGACGGGCATGGGACAGCGGCGGCGGGACCCGTCGTCGGTCCGGCGGGGCTCGTCGTCGCCGTACCGGGAAGTGTGCTGGACCCCCGACTGGCCGCGCTGAACCGGGCCTGCCTGGACGCCGGTGTGCCGTGGACGCTGGTCCGACCGCACGGCGGCGTCCTCGTGCTCGGCCCGCACCTGGTCCCGGACGAGACCGGCTGCTGGGAGTGTCTGCGTCAGCGGTGGACGGACAACGAGCAGGTGGAGAGCTTCCTCGCCGGCCACGCCCCGGACCGGCCCCGCCCGGTCGCCGCCCGGGCCGCGCTGCCGGCGACCAGCCTGGTCGCGGCCGGACTGCTCGCCGCCGAACTGCCGGTCCTCGGCCTCACCGGCCGGTCCGCCCGGCTGACCGGCCGGATGCTCACCTTCGACACCCGCGACCACACCGCCACCCAGCACGAACTGGTCCGGCAGCCACAGTGCCCGGCCTGCGGCGACCCGGACCTGACCCGCAAGGCCGACGCCCGGATCGTGCTCACCGGCGGCACCCCGACCGGCGAGACCGACGGCGGCACCCGGCTGCGGGACACCGCCGACACCTACCGGCTGCTCTCCCGGCACGTCAGCCGCTACCTCGGGGTGGTGACCCGCCTCGACGCGCTCGACGAGGAGGAGAACCTCACCTACAGCTACCTCTCCGGGCACAACTTCGCGCTCGCCCGGCACCCGGTCGGGCTGCGCAAGAGCCTGCGTGGCCTCTCCGGCGGCAAGGGCCGGACCCGGCTGCAGGCCAAGGTCAGCGCGATCGGCGAGGCGATCGAACGGTACAGCGCGGTGTGGCGCGCCGACCGCCCGGTGCACCGGGCCAGCTACGCCCAGCTCGGCGCGGACCGGGCGGTGCACCTGCGGGACCTGCTGCTCTTCTCCGACCGGCAGTACCGGGACCGGGACCGGTTCAACCGCTCCGGCGGCCACTTCCACCAGGTGCCGCTGCCGCAGCCGGACGATCGCGAGATCGACTGGAGCACCGGCTGGTCGCTCACCGCCGACGCGCCCCGGGAGATCCCGGCCGCCTACTGCTGGTACGGCCACCCGGAGGTCAACCTCGGGATCTGCGGCCCGGACTCGAACGGCTGCGCCGCCGGCGCCACCGTCAGCGAGGCGATCCTGCAGGGCTTCTGCGAACTGGTCGAGCGGGACGCGGTGGCGCTGTGGTGGTACCACCGCTCCCGGGTGCCGGGGGTGGACCTCGACTCGTTCACCGACCCCTGGATCGACGCGCTGCGCCGGCACTACGCCGACACGCTGGCCCGGGACCTGTGGGTGCTGGACGTCACCGCCGACCTGGGCGTCCCGACGTACGCGGCGGTGTCCCGGCACACCGCCCGCCCGACCGAGGACGTCATCGTCGGCTTCGGCGCCCACCTGGACCCCCGGGTCGCGCTCGGCCGGGCACTGACCGAACTCAACCAGTTCCTGCCGATCGTCTCCCGGTTCCTCGACGGCCGGACCCGGTACGGCGTCACCGACCCGGACACCGTGCGCTGGTACCGCACCGTCCGGGTTGCCGAGCAGCCGTGGCTGGCACCCGACCCGACGACGCCGCCGAGCACCGTGGCGACCCGGCCGTCGCTGACCACCGGCGACGTCGCCGGGGACGTCCGGCACTGCGTGAGCCTGGCCGCCGACGCCGGGCTGGAGGTGATCGTGCTGAACCAGTCCCGGCCGGAACTGGAGCTGGCGGTGGTCAAGGTGCTGGTCCCGGGACTGCGGCACTTCTGGCGGCGGCTCGGCCCCGGACGGCTCTGGACGGTGCCGGCCCGGCTCGGCCGCACACCGTACGCGGCCGACGAGGACGCGGTGAACCCGCTCAGCGTCTTCTTCTGACCTTTTCGTGTGAGGCGACGACCTCTGACCGACGGTGGGAGTGTGGAAGATGAGGGACCCCCACGACGCCGGGGCGGCCACCGACCGGCCCCGGGTCCGGGAGAGCTACCGGCTGCGGACCGACGCCCAGCTGCTCGCCGCCGACGGCGGACTGGCGTTACGGCAGACCCGGTTCCGGCTGCCGTTGGACAACCTCGGGGTCGGCGGCCGGGCACTGGTGCTCCGGCTCGCCGAACGGTGGGTCGACGACCTCGAACTGCACCGGCTGGTCAGCGGCCTGGAGGGGGAGGGACAGGTGCTCCGGGCCCAGGTCCTGTTACGTCGACTGGTCGCGCACTCCTGGCTGCGGCGCCGGCTGACGGTGGCGGACCGGGTGCTGCTCGACGTCGTACCCCGGGGACTCGGCGCCGGCAGTGCCCCGGTCTCCCGCCGCCACGATCCGGCGACCACGTACCGGCTGAGTCGGTTCGCGACGCTGTGCCCCGGCGACGACGGGCTGACCGCCCGGACCCCGCTCGGCCGGACCGTCCTCGACCGTCTCGACCCGGCCCTGGTCACCCTGCTCGGCCTGGCCGCCCGGGGCGTCACGCCGACCGATGCGGCGACCGCCCTCGACGTCGACGAGCAGACCGCCGGACGGGTCCTCGACGAACTGCTCACCGCGGGGATCCTGGGCACCGCCGCCGAGCGGGCCGAGGAGGAGACCGACCCCCGGTTGGCGTACTGGGCGACGGAGGAACTGGCGGTGCACGACCGGTCCCGCCCCGGCGGGCACGTGGCACCGGTCGGCGCCACCTACCCGTTCCGGGACACCTTCGCCCCGGCGCCGCTGCGCCGGGTCTTCCCGGGGGTCCGGACCGTGCCGCTCGCCGTACCGGACATGGAGCTGGCGGCGAAGCGTGACGACCCGCTGACCGAGGTGGTCCGGGCCCGACGCAGCATCCGGGAACACGACGACGCCAACCCGCTCACCGTCGACCAGCTCGCCGAGTTCCTCTACCGGGTGCAGCACACCATGCACCTGGGCGAGGCCGCCGGGCAGCAGGTGGGGCGGCGGCCGTACCCGACCGCCGGCAGCCTCTGCGAGCTGGAGATCTATCCGGTGGTGACCCGGTGCGCGGGGCTGGCCGCCGGGCTCTACCACTACGACGCGGTCGGGCACCGGCTGGAGCTGCTCGCCGAGCGCGCGGTGGTCGGCAGCAAACTCGTCGAGTACGCCCGCAGCGCCGGGGCGATGACCGCGCCACCGCAGGTGCTGCTCGTGGTCACCGCCCGGCTGGAGCGGTTGAAGTGGAAGTACGAGGGGCTGGCGTACCCACTGCTGCTCAAGGACGCCGGCGTGCTGACCGGCCTGATGTACCTGGTGGCGACCGCGATGGGACTGGCGCCGTGCGCGCTCGGCGCCGGCCAGTCCGCGGCCTTCGCCGACCTGGCCGGGGTCGATCCGCTGGTCGAGCCGAGCGTCGCCGACTTCCTGCTCGGCTCCTGCCGTGCCGCGACGGCCGCCGACGGATCCGGATCGCGGGAGGGACGGGCATGAAGTACCGACGGCAGGCGCTGCGCCGGCTCGACGCACCGGAGCAGTTGGACGAGGCGGTCCGGCTGGCCGGGGTGCCGACCTGGCTGACCGCGGTGGCGCTCACCCTGGCGGTCGGCTTCGCCGCCACCTGGTCCACCACCACCGAGGTACGGCGGGTGGTGGAGGCGGCCGGGGTGCTGATCCACTCTGCCGGGGTCTCCCCACTGGACGCCGTCGAGGGCGGCCAGGTGATGGAGGTGTGGGGGGCACTCAACCACCGGGTCGCCAAGGGCACCCCGCTGTACAGCCTGCGTACCGCCGACCAGCGGATCGTGATCGTCAACGCCCCCTGGGACGCGTACGTGGTCAGCTGGATGATCTCCGAGGGGCAGCTGCTGCAGCCCGGTACCCGGATCGCCGACATGGAACGGCTCGACTCGCCGGACGACAACCTCCAGGCGGTGGTCTACGTCGCCGCCTCCTCGGCACCGCTGCTGCGCCCGGGCAACCAGGTCGAAGTGGTCGCCGAGGCGGTGCCGAGCACCATCTTCGGCAAGCTGCGCGGCACCGTCGCCACCGTCGGCGCGTTCCCGGAGACCGAGGAGTCGCTGCGGGCGTTCCTCGGCAGCGGTGCCGACGTACGACGGCTGCTGGCCGGCGGCAGCGTGATCCGGGTCGCCGTACCGCTGGAACCCGACCCGGACTCCCCGACCGGGCTGAGCTGGTCGAAACAGTCCCCGCCGTTCCAGCTCAACTCGGTCAGCGCGGTGACCGCGAGCTTCACCGTCGCGGTCGAGCACCCGATCGACTGGTTGCTGAAGCGGTGACCGCGCCGACGATCGACCTCGGGGACGTCGCCGCCCCGACACCGCCCCGGCCGCGTCGGCGGCGGGTCCGCACCCCCACCCTGATCCAGATGGAGGCGGTCGAGTGCGGGGCCGCCGCGCTCGGCATCGTCCTCGGCCACCACGGCCGGCACGTGCCGCTGGAGGAACTGCGGGAGACCTGTGGGGTGAGCCGGGACGGCTCGACCGCGGCCAGCGTGCTCAAGGGTGCCCGCCGGTACGGCATGGAGGCCAGGGGCTTCCAGATGGAGATCTCCGGGCTGGCCGACGTACCGCTGCCGGCCGTGCTGTTCTGGCGCTTCGAGCACTTCCTGGTCCTCGAGGGACTCGGTTGCAAGGTCTGGCTCAACGACCCGGCGACCGGTCCCCGGGCGGTGAGCTGGGACGAGTTCGACGGCTCGTTCACCGGAATCGTGCTGACCATGCGTCCCGGGCCGGACTTCGCCCGGGGCGGCAGCCGGTTCCGGGTGCTGCGGGCGCTCGCCCAACGCTGGCGCAACCTTGGCTCGGTGCTGCCGCTGACCGTCCTGCTCGGACTGCTGATCGCGGTGGTCGGCCTGACCACCCCGGCGCTGGTCCGGGTCTTCGTCGACCGGGTGCTGCTGGCCGGCGACGACTCCGCGTTCGCCGGGCTGGCCGCCGCGATGGCGGTCGCGGTCGGCTTCACCCTGGTCGCCGGGCTGGTCCAGCAACGGCTGATGGTCCGCGCCGAGTCCGCGCTGGCGTTGTCGGCCAGTGCCCGGTTCTTCCGGCACCTGCTGCGGTTGCCGATCTCCTTCTTCAACCAGCGGCAGGCCGCCGACCTGGCCCAACGGGTCCGCGGCAACGAGGTGGTCGCCGAGGTGCTCACCCGACGGGTCGCCACCACCGTCGTCGACTGCGCGCTGGTCGGCGCGTACGGGATCCTGCTCTGCCAGTACGACCTGCTGCTCGGCCTCTGTGCGGTCGCCTTCGCCGGGCTCAACGTGCTGGTGCTGCGGCAGGTCTCGGCGACCCGGTCCACCGCGGTCGCCAGCCTGCAGGCCGACCGCGGCAAACTCTTCGCCAGCGTCTACACGAACATCCAGATGATCGAGACGATCAAGGCCGGTGGTGAGGAGGAGGTCGGCTACCAGCGGTTCGCGGCCCGGGGGGCGGCCGTCGCCTCCGGCCAGCAGCGGCTCGGGGTGCCGACCGCGGTGCTCTCCGTGGTGCCGGCCCTGCTGGCCGCGCTGAACACCGCCGTGCTGCTGATCCTCGGCAGCGAACGGGTGGTGGAGGGCGCGCTGTCGATCGGCGTACTCGTCGCGATGCAGGGCCTGGTCGCCGCGATGAACCGGCCGGTGGCCAACCTCACCGCGCTCGGCTCCCGACTGCAGGACATGAGCGCCGACCTGAACCGGCTGCGGGACGTGGAACGGTATCCGCTGCCCGCCCAGCCGGCACACGTCGGCCCACTCGCCCCGCTGGAGGGCCACCTGCGGATCGAGAAGCTGACCTTCGGCTACAACCCGCTGACCGCGCCGCTGCTCGTCGACTTCGACCTGGACGTGCCTCCGGGCAGCCGGGTCGCGCTGGTCGGCGGCTCCGGCAGCGGCAAGTCCACCATCGGCCGACTGGTCGCCGGCCTCTACCAGCCGTGGTCCGGGCGGATCACCGTGGACGGCCGGCAGCGGCTGGAGACCGACGTGGAACTCTGGGCCGCTACCGTGGCCATGGTCGACCAGGACCGGCTGCTGTTCGAGGGCACGGTCCGGGACAACGTCACCCTCTGGGACCCCACCATCGACGACCAGCAGGTGATCGCCGCGCTGCGGGACGCCGCCATCCTCGGCGAGGTCGCCGGCCGGCCGGGCGGGTTGGCCAGCCTGGTCAAGGAGGGCGGCCGGAACTTCTCCGGCGGGCAGCGGCAGCGGCTGGAGATCGCCCGGGCCCTGGTCCGCAACCCCCGGGTGCTGATCCTCGACGAGGCGACCAGCGCGTTGGACGCCGAGACCGAGCAGCTGATCGACCGGAACCTGCGCCGCCGGGGCGCCACCTGCCTGATCGTGGCGCACCGGCTGTCGACGATCCGGGACTGCGACCTGATCGTCGTCCTGGACCGGGGCCGGGAGGTCGAACGGGGCAGCCACGACGAGCTGATCGCCCGCAACAGCGCGTACGCGCGACTGGTCCGCGAGCACTGACGCGTCCACAGGAGAGGGCAGGGATCGCCGTGCACACCGTCAACGCGCGCAGGATCGCCGGCTGGGAGCGGCTGGTCGGCCTGGCCACCCCCGCACCGTCCGGCACGGTACGACTCGACGGCGGCCAGGCCGCGTACGTCGTACTCGGGGGCGAGGCGGACCTCTTCGCGGTGCGGGCGGACACCCCGGACGGCGGGGGCGGAGCCGCCGGAGCCGCCGACGAGAGCCCTGCCACGGTGCCCGTCTCCCGGCGGCACTTCGTTGCCCGGCTGCCCGAGCAGGCGATGGTGCCCAGCCCGGCGGTGCTCGGCCGGTGGCGGCTGATCCTCGTACCGCTGCCCGGCACCGAGATCCGCTGCCTCGACGAGCCGGGCCGGCGCCGGATCGAGGAGGCGGCCCGGGCCGACCCGGCCGAGGACGGCGCGGCCACCCAGACCGGGCGCGCCGCGGTCTTCGCGCTGGAGCGGGGGCTGACCGCGGTCGCCGACTCGCTGCGCCGGGGCCAGGCCCCCCGGACCGCCGCGACGCTGCGCCCCCGGGAGATCTCGTCGCTGGCCGGCGGCGCGACTCTGACCGGTGCCGCCGGCCTGTGGTGGTTGCGGATCATCGGCGGGACCGTGGTCCGCAACGACGGCGGTCCGGCCGACACCTGGGGCAACGACGGGCTGCTGCTGCTCGCCCGCCGGGACTGGATCTCGGCGCGGGCGGACTGCACCGTCGAGGCGCTCAGCGGCTGGCAACTGCTGCGGGCCGGGCAACTCTGGGACGCCCTCGACGACCACTTCGTCCGGCTGGTCGAGCTGATCGGGGTCCGGATCGCGGCGGCGGACGTGGACCTGGTCGCCGGGCTGGACCGGCGCAAGCGGGTCAACGCGGCGGTGGTGGCCGGCGCGGCCCGCCAGGCGTACGGCGTGGTCGGCGGCGGCGGCCGGGGCGCGCCGACCGCCGAGGTCGCCCACCTGGACCTCTACCAGCGGGTCGCCGCGGTGCTCCGGCTGCTCACCGCGGAGACCGGGGTGACGGTGAGCGAACCGGCCGACCGCCGACTGGCGGTCCCGGACGAACGGGAGGCGATCCGGGCGGTCGCCCGCAGCTCCGCCCTGCACCTGCGCGACGTACGCCTGCCGGCCCAGTGGTGGCGGCGGGACCTCGGCCCGCTGATCGGCTGGTGCCGGCCGGCGCCCGCCCCGGCCACGTCGGACGGGACACCGACCACGTCGGACGGGACACCGACCGCCGGTACGCCGGAGCCGGCCGTACCCGACGAGGCGGCGACCGACGACGAGCCGGGGCCGCCGACGGCGGTCGCGCTGGTGTTCCGGCGCGGTCGGTACCGGGCGGTCGACCCGCAGACCGGGGCCGCGGTGGTGATCGACGCCGCGCGGGCCGGTCGTTACGAACGCGCGGCCACGGTGATCCAGCTGCCGCTGCCGCAGCGGGCCGGGTTCGGGCACCTGATCCGGGCCGCGACCCGCAGCGGCCGCCGTGACCTGGTCGGCCTGTTCGGCGCGGCGGCGGTCGCCGCGACCCTCGGGCTCGCGGCACCGATCGTCACCGGCAAGGTCCTCGGCTCGGTAGCCAGCGACAACGCGTCGATCGGGCTGGTCCAGCTGGCCAGCGTGCTGGTCGCCTGCGCCCTGCTCGCCGCGCTCGCCGCGGTCGTGCAGAACCTGCGGCTGCTCCGGCTCGAGGGCCGGGCCGAGGTCGGCGCCCAGCTTGCACTCTGGGACCGGCTGATGCGGCTGCCGGTCCGGTTCTTCACCCGGACCTCCAGTGGGGAACTCGCCAACTCGATGCTCGGCGTCACCTTCGTCCGGGAGTCGCTCAGCGGCCTGGCCCCGGCCGCGGTCACCGCGCTGGCCACCGTCGTCGCCGACCTCGTGCTGCTGGCCGTGGTGAGCCCGCCGCTCGCGGCCGGCGGTCTCGCGATGGTCGCCCTCGCCGCGGCCTTCACCGCCGGTATCGGCCGGGCGGTGATCCGCCGGCAGCGTCGTGCGCTGCCCGCCGAGCACCGGGCCGCGGCCCGGACCAACCAGCTGCTCGGCGCGATCAGCAAGGTCAGGCTGGCCGGCGCCGAGGACCGCGCCTACAGCTGGTGGTCGGATGCCAGCTCCGCCGCCCGGGCCGAGCTGCAACGGGTACGCCGGGTGCAGGCGACCCTGGCCGCGGTCGCCGGCGCGCTGCCGATCGGCGGCATGCTGGCGATGTTCGCGCTGCTCGCCGGCCCGCTCGACGGCGCGGTCGACGCGGCCGGCTTCTTCGTCGTCAACCTGGCCTTCACGCTGCTGCTCGGCGCCCTGCTGGTGCTGGTGATGACCGGGGTCGAGGTGGTGGCCGCGGTGCCCCGGCTGGAGAACCTGCACGACATCCTGGCGGCCGAGCCGGAACGGCAGCCGCAGCGGACCGACCCGGGTGAGCTGCGGGGCGGGGTCGCGATGCGGGAGGTGACCTTCGGCTACCACCCGGACGCGCCGCCGGTCCTCGACGACGTCTCCTTCGAGGTGCAGCCCGGCGAGTTCGTGGCGATCGTCGGCCCGAGCGGCTGTGGCAAGTCGACCCTGCTCCGGCTGCTCCTCGGCTTCGAACAGCCGCGCAGCGGCGCCGTGCAGTACGACGGCCAGGACCTGACCGAACTCGACCTGCAGGCGGTACGTCGGCAGTGCGGGGTGGTCCTCCAGGACGGGATGCTCTTCGCCGGCACGTTGCGGGAGAACATCTGCGGCGCATCGAGCTTCACCCTGGACCAGGTCTGGGAGGCGGTCCGGCTGGCCGGCCTGGAGGAGGACATCGGGCAGCTGCCGATGGGGCTCGGGACGATGGTGCCGGTCGGCGGCGGCACCCTGTCGGTCGGCCAGCGCCAGCGGGTCCTGATCGCCCGGGCGCTGATCAACCGGCCCCGGATGCTCTTCTTCGACGAGGCGACAAGCGCGTTGGACAACCGGACCCAGGAGGTGGTGACAGCCAGCACCCGGGAACTCGCGGCGTCCCGGATCATCATCGCGCACCGGTTGTCGACGGTGATGGACGCGGACACCATCCTGGTGATGGACCGGGGTCGGATCGTGCAGCGCGGCAGCTACCGCAGCCTGATGATGGACGAGAGCGGGCTGTTCCACCGGCTCGCCTCCCGCCAGCTCCTGCAGGCCAGCTCCCAGGCGCTGGACACCCCGGAGGCGATGGACCGGGAGCTGGGCGGGGAGGGGTGAGCCGACCGGGGCGGGCCGGACCGACCCGCCCCGGTCAACCGTTGTCGACCGGCTGTCCGTCCTCGATCTGCAGGTCGAGGGCGACCGGTGCGGCGACGAACTCGGCGATCGCGGCCTCGCCCGAATTCTCGGCCACCACCCGGAACGCCTCGCTGAGCAGCCCGATCAGGCTGCGGGTCAACGCCGTCGTCTCCTGGTCCAACTGCTCCCACGAGGTCGCGGTCGGGCCGGTACGCCGCAGCGCCAGCATCCGGGTGCCGGTGCTGCGGACCACCTCCTCGGCGACCACCCGCAGCGTGTCCAGCACCTCGCCGAGCAGGGCCAGCGCGGCCGGGACCGGCACCCCGGCGTGCCGCAGTTCGAGGGCGGGCTGCACGGCCCGGGCCCGGGTGACCCGGATCGAACCGTCCCCGGTGCGCTCCAGCACGCCGTGCCGGGCCAGGGTGTAGACCAGCGAGGGATGGTCGGCGGCGAGCCGGGAGAGCGCGGCGGCGAGCGGCTCGGTCGGGGTCGCGGTGGGCCGGCGTACCCCGAGCATCGCCTCGATGGCGACCAGGTTGAAGCCCTGCCGCTGGAGCAGTTTGATGCTCTCCAGCCGGCGTACGTGCGCCGGCGTGTAGTAGGCGGTCCGGCCGACCCGGGTCGGCGGGGCGAGCAGCCCCCGGGCCTGGTGCGCCCGGATGTTGCGGGGCGACATGCCGACCGCCCGGGCGAGACCGTCGATCGTGTACCGCTCGGGGACCGGGGCGGCACCGGCGCGGTCGCCGACGGGGGACAGGCTCGCCGTCATGGCACTCCTCGGGTCGCGCGGGCGATGCGAACCTATCAATGCGTACGGCCGACGGGTATAGGTGAAACTACTACTGCCGGGCGCCGGTCCGAATCTCGTACAATCCGAGCACGGACGACCCGTGTGGTATGTGCGTGGGCGGAGTGGGATCCGACACCGATTCGTGCCACGCGTCGCGTCGTCGTGGACCGTATTCGTGCCGTCCGGTCTCTTCTCTGGCGCGTCTCCACCATCTGGTCGCAGTATTTTCCGTGCCGGCCGTACCCATTTTCGTCACGGCTGGCGGCGTATCCGAAACGGTCCAAGGAGGACAACTGATGGCGCCGAAGGACAGGGCGATGTTCATCGCCGCGTACAGCAGGCTGGTCGCCGAGGTCTGGGCCGACCCGGCGGCCGAGCGGCAGCTCACCGACGACCCGCGGGGCCTGCTCGCCCAGCACGGCCTGCCGGTGCCGGAAGGGGTCGAGATCCGCGTCGTACGGGAGACGGCGGATGCCGAGCCCAACATCGACGTCCAGGTACGGGCCTGGGAGGCCGCCGTGGACAGCGGTGTCCTCACCCTGTTCATCCCCCGCGTCGAGCCGCTCGCGCCGGGGGAGCTCGACGAGGACGAACTGGACCGGGTGGTCGGCGGAATTGACGCGAGTTGCGCCTGCTGCTGCCCGTGCTGCAGCACGACCTGACGATTTCACGGATCAGTGGCAGCAATGACCCGTGCCGGCTCGGAACGATGTAAACCGCACCCGTTTCCTTGAGTCGGCGATTCCGTCGCTTGTACGTTTTCGACATCAGCCGGGACTGCCAGTCGTCAATCCCTGCGGAAAGGAAGCGCCGTGAGTGCCGAACAGGAAGAGTTCCTGAGCAAGTACACCACCATCATGGGCAAGGTGTGGCAGGACGAGGCGGAGGAGCGCAAGCTGCTCGCCAACCCGAAGAAGTACGCGATCGAGGCCGGCCTGCCGGTGACGCCGGACGCCGAGGTGGTCCTCGACCGCAGCCAGGCCGACGGGCTGTTCGCCTCGGCGCAGCTGGTCGACGACTGGAACAGCACCCCCGGTCGGCACATCCTGCACGTGCCGGCGGCTCCGCTGGTCGACCTCAGCGAACTCGACGAGAAGGAGCTGGAGACCGTCGCGGGCGGTGGCGCCGCCGCCGACGCGCCGGTCGTCATCATCGCCTGCTACGTCAGCACCTGATCGACCACGCGTCACCGGACGGCTCGACACCGGCGGCCCGGGCGGCTCACCACCGCCCGGGCCGCCCGGTTTCCGCCACCGGTGACGGTGACGGGCCGGTCGGGGTCGGGTGTGGAGAGGAGCCGAGATGTCGTACGAGCGGGGAGCGGCGGTGGCGGTGGCGCCGCCCGGCACCGGGCCGGTGACCAGTCCGTTCCGCAGCGCGAGCCCGGAGCAGACCCGGGAGCGGGTCCGGCCGGTCCTGTCCCGGTTCGGGATCACCCGGGTCGCGGACGTGACCGGCCTGGACGAGATCGGACTGCCGACCTGTGTGGCGTACCGGCCCTGCGGGCGGACCCTGTCGGTGAGTCTGGGCACCGGACTCGACCCCGTGCAGGCGTGGGTCAGCGCCGCGATGGAGAGCATCGAGACCTGGCACGCCGAGAACGACCGGCTGACGGTCGTGGCCCGGGGCGCCGCCCGTGACGTCGGCGTCGGGTACGACGTACGCGCGCTGAAGCTGGCGCAGCGCTCCCCGCTGACCGACACGACGGTGCTGGACTGGGTCGTCGGCCGGGGCCTGCTGACCGGGGCCACCTACCTGGCGCCGATCGACCTGGTCCGGCTCGACTTCACCGGCGTGCTGCCCTGGCACGACGTGCTGTTCCACCCCAGCAGCAACGGCCTGGCCACCGGCAACACCGCCGCCGAGGCGACCCTGCACGCCCTGCTCGAGATCATCGAACGGGACTCGATCACCCCGTACTGCACCACCCCGCTCGCCGAGCGCCGGTACGTCGACCCGGAGACCGCCCGCCACCCGGTCGCCGAGGCGGTACTCGCCGCGCTGCGCGGCGCCGGCTGCTGGGTGGAACTGGTCGAGGCGACCGGCCGGCTGGGCGTGCCCACCTACGCCTGCTCGATCTGGTCACCGGACCTGCCGATCGTCTGCGGCGGTTTCGGCTGCCACCTCGACGCCGGGCTCGCCGCGGCCCGGGCGATGGCCGAGGCCGCCCAGTCCCGGCTCGCCGTCGTCTCCGGGGCCCGGGACGACATCGACGCGGCGCACTACGTCACCGCCGACCCGCTGGCCAACCCGAACGTGCACCGCCGGACCCTCGGCCCGGTGACCGGCTCGGTCGACGTCGGCGGCCACGACGTCGAGGCGACGGTACGACACTGCGCACGGCGGATCATGGACGTCACCGGCATGGAACCCTTCGTGGTCGACATGACCCGGGCCGACGTCGGCATCCCGGCCAGCAAGGTGATCGCGCCGGGGCTCGACTTCTACACCCTGCACGAGATGTCCCGACGGCCGGGAGAACACTGATGCCCCACGACTACGTCTTCGTCGGTCCGACCCTGCCGGCGGCCGAGGTCACCGCGCTGCTGCCCGGCGCCACACCGCTGCCGCCGATCCGGCACGGCGACCTGCTCCGGCTCGCGCCCCGCGCGAACGACCGGGTGCTGATCATCGACGGGTTGTTCCTGCTCACCGCCCCGATTCGGCACAAGGAACTGCTCGACGCCCTGGACCGGGGAGTCGTCGTCGCCGGCAGCAGCAGCATGGGCGCGCTGCGCGCCGCCGAGCTGTGGCCGTACGGGATGCGGGGGGTCGGCCGGATCTTCGAGTTCTACCGGGACGGCGTGGTCACCGACGACGACGAGGTGACCATCGTGCACGGGCCGGCCGACGAGGGCCACCGTCCGCTCAGTGAACCGCTGGTCAACCTGCGGGTCTCGCTCGCCGCCGCGGTCGACGCCGGGGTGCTCGACCGGGCTGGGGCGCACGCCCTGCTCGACTGTGCCCGGCAGGTGCCGTTCCGGGCCCGGGGGCCCCGGATGTTGCGGCGTCGGGCGTACGCGGCGGGGCTGCGGGACAGCCACGACCGGTACGCCGCCTGGGCCGCGGCGCACCCGATGGACGCCAAGGCCGACGACGCCCGGGAACTGCTGCGGCTGGCGGCGGCCGGGGACCCGCGGCTGCGCCCACGGGACGAGGCCGACACCCCGATCGAGTCGGTCGGCACGGTCTTCTTCGAGGCGTGGCGGACCCGGCACCACGGTGCGACGGTCGGGGAGCGCTGGGTGAACGACGCCAAGGTGATCAACGCCCTGATGATCCTGCATCCCGAGTTCCCGGTCCTGCACCGCCGGCACGTCCTGCGACTGCTGGTCGGCGCCGATCCACGGACTCCGCTGCCGGAGGTCGAACGTCGGGCCCTCGACCTGGCCCGGCAGCGGGGGCTGACCGACGAGGGGATCGCCGGATCGGGCTGGCTCACCACCGACGAGCGGGACCTGCCGGCGGCCGAGGCGATGCTGCGGGTGCTGGTCCGCGCGTTCGGCACGGTCAACAGCAAGGTCCTGCCGTACCGCTGTCTGCCGCCGGAGCTGACCGGCCCGGAGGTGCGGGAGCGGACCCGCCGGATCGTCGCCTCCGCGCTGCGGCTCACCGACCGGCTGCCGCATCCCGACCCGCACCGGCCGCTGTTGCGGCTGCGCTACCGGCCGGCGGTGGTCGACGAGGTGCTCTGCCGGTTGTGGGGGTGCCGTCCGGAGACGCTGGAGGCGGCCGGCTGGGACCGCGGATTCGGCGACCTGGGGTGGCTGCGCGGCAACGCCGAGCCGCTGGTCTCCTGGCTGAAGGTGGCCACCGCCCGGCCCGAACCGCGGTATCCGCCGACCGGCACGGCAGAACCGACGCTCGTCCCGGGCTGACCGCCGTCCGGCCTGACCGCCGTCCGGCCTGACCGCCGTCCGGCCTGACCGCCGTCCGGCCTGACCGCCGTCCGGCCTGACCGCCGTCCGGCCTGACCGCCGTCCGGCCTGACCGCCGTCCGGCCCGGCCACCGCCCGGTCCGCCGGGATTCGCTGGAACCGTCCGGAACCCCAGGATGCCCGTGATACACCTCGGGGAGGCGACCGGGGGCGGGTGGAGCGTCGGTGACTGGATCTCCTTCGTCCGGGATGCGTGGGCGGACGGTGTGGCGGGACGACATCTCCGCCCCGCTGCGCCGGTTCCTGCGCACCGAGTCGGGCAGCGCGGGCATCCTGGTGGCGGCGATCGTCGCGGCCCTGGTCTGGGCGAACGTCGACAGCCACTCGTACGAGACGCTGTGGGGGACCGACCTGTCGATCCGGCTCGGCAGCGTCGGCGTCACCCAGGACCTGCGCACCTGGGTCAACGAGGGGCTGATGACGTTCTTCTTCCTCGTCGTCGGCCTGGAGGCCCGCCGCGAGTTCGACCTGGGAGACCTGCGGGACCGGCGACGGTTCGTGCTGCCGCTCGTCGCCGGCCTGGCCGGCATGGTGATCCCGGTACTGATCTACCTGCTGCTCAACCGGGGCGGCGCCGGAGCGCACGGCTGGGGGGTGGCGATGTCCACCGACACCGCGCTCGCCCTCGGCCTGCTCGCCCTGCTCGGTCGCAACGTCCCCCAGCAGGTACGGGTCTTCCTGCTCACCGTCTTCGTGGTCGACGACCTGGTCGCGCTGGTCGTGATCGGGGTCGTCTACAGCGAGAACGTCAAGGTGACCCCGCTCGTGGTCGCGGTGGTGATGTTCGCGGTGCTGCTCGGGCTGCGCCTGCTCGGGGTCCGGCGCGGGCTCCTCTACCTGCCGTTCGGTGTCGCCCTGTGGGCGGCGCTGCTGGCCGGCGGGGTGGAACCGGTGGTCGCCGGTCTCGCCCTCGGGCTGATCTCCTCCGCCTACACCCCGAACCGCGGGGCGCTGGAACGGGCCAGCGAACGCTTCCGGCTGTTCCGCGAACAGCCGACCCCGGAGCTGGCGCACTCCGCCGCCTGGGGGCTGGCCCGGTCACTGTCGCCCAACGACCGGCTCCAGCGGATCTACCACCCGTGGGCGAGCTACGTGATCGTCCCGATCTTCGGCCTGGCCAACGCCGGGATCAGCCTCGGCGGGGGGTTCCTCGCCCACGCCTTCACCGCCCCGGTCACCCTCGGCATCATCCTCGGCTACGTCCTCGGCAAGCCGATCGCGGTGGTCGGGATCGCGTGGCTGCTGAGCCGGCTCACCCGGGGCCGGATCCGCCCGGCGGTCGGCTGGGCGGCGGTGCTCGGCAGCGGCACCATCGCCGGCCTCGGTTTCACCGTCTCACTGCTGATCGCCACCATCGCCTTCGACGGTCCCCGGCTCGCCGAGGCGAAGGTCGGGGTGCTGAGCACCGTGTTGATCGCGTCCCTGGTCACCTGGGTGGTGTTCCGGATCACCGCGGCCCTGCCGTTGCCCCGGCGGGCCCGTGCCCTGCTCGGCGACGTCGACCAGCTCGTCGACCTGGTACCGCCGGTCGACCCGGACCGGGACCACGTGCGGGGGCCGGCGACGGCCTCGGTCACCATCGTCGAGTACGGCGACTTCCAGTGCCCGTACTGCGGGCAGGCCGAGCCGGTGGTCCGGGAACTGCTCACCGACGCCGACCTGCGCTACGTCTGGCGTCACCTGCCGCTCTCCGACGTCCACCCGCAGGCCCGGCTCGCGGCGGCGGCGGCCGAGGCGGCGGCGGCCCAGGGCGCCTTCTGGCCCATGCACGACCTGCTGCTCGACCACCAGGACGCGCTGACCGCCGACGACCTGATCGGGTACGCCGACGAACTCGGCCTCGACCGGGACCGGTTCTCCGCGGACCTGCTCGGCGGCGCCCACGACGACCGGATCTCCGACGACATCGACTCGGCCGACGTGAGCGGGGTCTCCGGCACACCGACGTTTTTCATCAACGGCCGCCGCCACTACGGCGCGTACGACATCGGGACCCTGACCAGGGCGATCAAGACGGCCCGGGCCCGGGCCCGGATCCAGGCCGCCCGGCGTCGGAGCGGCGACGGGCGGTGACGCGGTTCGTCGGCAACCCGCCCGACCCACCAGATCCACCCGGTGCCGCCGGTGGCGCCGACTGGGCCGACCAGCCCGGCCGACATATGCTCGGCACATGGGGCCGATCAGGATGACCGGCGGTCTGGCGCCGTCTCCGCCTCACCGGCACGTCTGCTGGTCCTACGACAACCCCGCCGCGTTCGACGCCCGGGCCCGCGAGTTCCTGGCCGAAGGGCTCGCCGCCGGTGAACGGGTCTGGTATGTCGGGCCGGAGGAGCCGGACCGGCTGGTCGAACGGATGCGCGACATCCCCGGGTTCGCGGACGCGCTCGGTCGCGGCGCCGCCCGGGTCGTCTCGTCGACCACCGCGTGCGCCGACCGGGTGGTCGACCCGCCGGCGCAGGTCGCCGCCTACACGGCCGCCACCGACGAGGCCCTGGCCAGCGGCTACACCGGGTTCCGGGTGGTCGCCGAGGTGACCTCGCTGGTCCGGACCCCGACCCAGCTCGCCGCCTTCTCCCGGTACGAGCATCTCGTCGACCGCTACATGCGGGTCCGCCCGATGTCGGCGATGTGTGCCTACCACCGCCCCGAGTTGGGCGACCGGGCGATCGCCGAGCTGGCCTGTCTGCATCCGCAGACGAACGCCGAGGACGTCCTGTTCCGGTTGCACGCCTGTACGCCCGACGAGGGCGTCGCCGCGCTCCGGGGAGAGGTGGACAAACTGCACCAGGAGCTGTTCGTGACCGCGCTGGAGCGCGCCGACCTGGCACCGGTCGACGGTGAGTTGGTGGTGCAGGCCCACGACCTGCGGTTCGTCGACCACCGCTGCCTACTGCAGTTGCGGGAGTACGGCCGCCGACGCGGCGCCGAGGTGGTGTTGCGCGGCGGTCGGACCTCCGCCGCCCGCCTGGTCGACCTGCTCGGCCTGACCGGCATCCGGGTGGCGGCGGTCTGATGAGGACCGGCGCCGCAGCAAGGCACGACGGCTACTACCACGAGGCCGTGACGTACGCCTCGCCCGAGGAACTGCTCGCCGTCGCGGTGCCGTTCCTGCTCGGCGGGGTCGAGGCGGGCGAGCCGACGGTGGTCGCCTTCGGTGAGCGGAACGCGGCACTGCTCCGGGCCGTGCTGCCGGCCGACTCGGGGGTGTCGTTCCTCTCCGGCGGGGACGTGTACGCCCGTCCGGCCGCCGCGATCCGGTCGTACCGGGAACTGCTCGCCTCGTACGTGGCCGGAGGCGCCGGCCAGATCCGGATCATCGGCGAACTGGACCCGGTGGTGTTCGGCCCGACCTGGGACTGGTGGGCCCGCTACGAGTCGGCGATCAACCACGCCTACGACGACTTCCCGCTCTGGAGCATGTGCGCGTACGACACCCGGATCACCCCCGATCCGGTGCTCGAGGACGTGCTGCGCACCCATCCCCGGGTCGCCACGGCCGACGGCCGGCACGTGCCGAGCGTCGGCTACGTCGAGCCGAAGGCGTACCTCACCGAGCGGCGGTCGGTGCCGCCGGATCCGTTGCAGGCGACGACACCGCTGGTCGAGTTGACCGACCCGACCCCCGCCGAGGCCCGGCACGCGGTCCAGGGCGCCGACCGGGGACAGGTGCCGGCCGACGAGGTCGAGGACCTGGTCGTCGCGGTCAGCGAGACGGTGACGAACGCGCTGCGGCACGGCGAGCCGCCGGCCCGGTTCCGGATCTGGACCGGGGACGACCGGATCGTGGTGGAGATCAGCGACACCGGCGACGGGCCGGACGACCCGTTCGTCGGTCTGCTGCCGACCGGTGACGGCGCCCGGGGCGGGCTCGGCCTCTGGATCACGTACCAGGCCTGCAACCATGTGGCGTTGAGCCGGGAGCGGGGCGCCTTCACCCTGCGGCTGACCGCCGGCAACCCGCACGGGCCGGGCCGCCCGGTCGGCTGACCCCAGGACGGGGCTGCGTAGGCTTGCCGGTTGTGCTGATCCTGTTGCCGCCCTCGGAGGGAAAGACCGCCCCGACCACCGGCGGCCGGGCCGAGCTGGCCGGGCTGGTCCGGCCGGACCTGACCGCCGCCCGGGAGCGGGTGCTGGACGCGCTGGGCCAGCTCTGCTCCGGCGCCGACCGGGAGCGGAGCCGGGCGGTACTCGGGCTGAGCCTGGGGCAGGACCCGGAACTGGACCGTAACGCCGCACTGCGGTCCGCGCCGGCCCAGCCGGCGGGCCGGATCTACACCGGGGTGCTCTACGACGCCCTCGACCTGTCGGGCCTCGGCGGGTCCGCCCGCGACCGGGCCCGGCGCGACCTGCTGGTCTTCTCCGGGTTGTGGGGCGTGCTGCGGGTGGCGGACCGGATTCCGGCGTACCGGCTCTCCGGCGGGGTCACCCTGCCCGGGGTGGGCGGGCTGGCCTCGTACTGGCGGAAGCTGCTCGGCCCGGTGCTGCCCGAGCTGGCCGGCGGCGGCCCGGTCCTGGACCTGCGCTCCAGCGGGTACGCGGCGATGTGGCGGCCGACCGGCCCGGTCGCCGAGCGGACGGTGACCGTACGGGTCCTGCACGAGCAGGTCGTCGGCGGGGTGGCCCGGCGGTCGGTGGTCAGCCACTTCAACAAGGCGACCAAGGGGCGGCTGGTCCGCGACCTGCTCTGCGCGGGTCCGGCGCCGCGCACCCCGGCGAAACTGGTCGAGGCGCTGCGGGACCTGAAGTACACCGTCGAGGAGCAGCCGGTCGCGGCCGGCCGGCCGCGTCAGCTCGACGTGGTCGTCACGGAGCTGTAACCCTGATGGGCATGCCGGACCACTCCGAAGACCACCCGACGGTTCCGGACGACGCCACGCCGCCCGGCCGTCGACCGCCGCTGCGGACGATGCTCGCGCAGGCGCGCACCGGCATCCTGCTCTTCGCGGTCACCCCGCCCCGGCGCAGCGCCTCCGCCGAGCAGATCGCGGAGGTGGCCCGGGTCACCGTCGGCCGGCTGGCGCCACTGGACCTGGACGGGCTGGTCCTCTACGACATCGACGACGAGAGCGACCGGAACCCGGCCGACCGCCCGTTCCCGTACCTGCCGACGATCGACCCGGCGGTCTTCCACGCCGACCATCTCGGCGACTGGCGACGTCCCGTGATCGTCTACCGCTGCGTCGGCAAGTATCCGGAACCCGAGCTGGCGCGGTGGCTCGGCGGGGTCGACGCCGACCGGGTGGCCGGCGTTTTTGTCGGCGCCTCGTCCGGGCAGAAGACCGTGCACACCCGGCTGCGGCGGGCCCACGAGCTGCGCCGGGAACTGCGGCCCGAGCTGCCGCTCGGCGCGGTCGCGATCACCGAGCGGTACAGCCGGAGCGGGGACGAGCACCTGCGGATGCTGGCCAAGCAGGAGGCCGGCTGCGACTACTTCGTCACCCAGGTGGTGTACGACGTCTCCGCGACCAAGAGCCTGCTCTCCGACTACCGCTACGCCTGTCGGGAACGGGGCCTGGCCCCCCGCCCGGTGATCCTCACCCTCTCGGTCTGCGGCTCGCTGAAGACCCTCGCCTTCCTGCAGTGGCTCGGTGTCGAGGTGCCCCGCTGGCTGGAGAACGCCCTCCGGCACGCCGAGGACCCGCTCACCGAGTCGTACGAGCAGTGTCTGGCGACCGCCGCCGAGCTGATCGCCTTCTGCCGGCGGCTCGGTCTGCCGTTCGGCTTCAACGTGGAGAGCGTCTCCATCCGGAAGGTGGAGATCGACGCCGCCGTCACGCTCGCCGCCGAGCTGCGCCGGATGCTCGCCGCCGCCGGCTGAGCATCCGGCACACCCGGGCGGGTCACCGCAGCCGTGACTCGATGGCCTCGATGACCCGGGGACGAAGCTCGGCCGCCCGGATGACGGCGTCGACGGAACCGACCTCCACAGCCCGCTGGATGTTGTGGATCCGGTCGAACTCGGCGGCCACCTCACGGAGTTTCTCCGTCCGGACCGTCGAACGGATCTCGTCGAGTTCCGCGGTCAGCGCCGCGCGTTCGGTACCCGAGGTGGCCGCGGCCCGGGTCTCCAGGTCCCGTACCCGTGGGTCGGCCGCGGTCCGGGCGTCGACGTCGCCGGCGAAGACCACCGCGGCGGCCGGCGCGCCGCCGAGCACCGAGGCGAACGAGCCCTCCAACGCCAGCACGGTCATCTCCGGGTTCAGCGCCTTCGAGAAGACCACGAACGCGCCGCCGTGGTACCGCGAGATCACGCAGAACACGATGGGGCCGCGGAAGTTCACGATCGCCCGGCCGATCTCGGCGCCGTACTCCAGTTGCAGTTTCCGCATCGACTCGGGGGAGCCGTCGAAGCCCGACAGGTTCGCCAGTACGACGAGCGGCCGGTTGCCGCTGGCCGCGTTGATCGCCCGCGCCGCCTTCTTCGACGACCGGGGGAACAGCGTTCCCGCCGTGTAGGTGTCCGGGCCGTCGGTGGGCGGGAAGCCGCGCCGCGGCACCGCCCGGGACTCGATGCCGAGCAGGCAGACCGGGATGCCGCCGAGGTGCACGTCCTGCACCACCGCGGTCTCCGCGTCGGCCATCCCCGCCCAGCGTTCCAGCACCGGGTGGTCCTGGTCGGCCAGCGCCCGCATCACGGTCCGGATGTCGAACGGCTTCTTGCGGTCCGGGTTGCTCTCGGCGGAGAAGATCTCGCCGACGGTGGTGAAGTCGCTGCCGGCCACGGAGTGCGGGAAGGTCGAGATGTCGCGGTCCACGGGGTCGGTGGTGGTGGTCCGTCGTGGTGCCGTCTCGCCCGGGGCGACGTACGTGTGGTCGTAGTGCGACATCAGCACGTCCCGCGCGGCGGTCAGGTTCGGCGCCCAGTACTGCGCCTGGCCGTTCGGGCCCATCACCCGGTCGTAGCCGCCGATGCCGAAGTTGTCCTCGGCGGAGACGCCACCGGAGAAGTCGAGTGACTGCTTGCCGGTGAGCACCATCGCCGAGTCCGGGGTCATCACCAGGATGCCCTTGGTGTGCATGAGCATGGTCGCCTCGGCGTTCCAGTACGGCTGCGCGCCGACGTTGATGCCCGCGACCACGATGTTGATCTCACCGCCGGCCTGGGTGAACTCGACGATCCGCTTGAGCGCCGCACCCACCCAGTCCATGTTCTCGGTGCCCGACGTCATGGAGATCCGGGCACCGGCGGAGAGCGCGTACCACTCCAGCGGCACCCGCATCCGTTCGGCCAGGTCGAGCGCGGCGATGACCCGGCGGCACTCCGGTTCGGAGAGGGCCCCGAGCGACTTCGTGGGGTCGCCGAGCAGCACGACCCGGGTGACCCCCTGTGGGTGCCGGGACGTCGGGGTGGTGACCACACCGGCGACGATCGCCGCGCTGTTGCGCCCCTTCGGCCGCTCGACCGGCACCAGGACGTGGTTGTCGTCGAGGTCGTGTTCGACGAAGTCGCCGAGCAGACCGGTCAGCTCGTACGGGTACACCGTGTTGCGGCTGCTCGCCCGCAGCACCTTGAGCCGGTAGTCGTCGAGCGGCTCGACCGGGTCCACCGGTGGCTCGCCGACGGTCAGCTGGGCGGCGCCGGTGGCGTCGAAGGAGATCCGTACGGCGATCTTGATCAGCTCGCCGGTCGTCCGGTCGCGCTGCCGCGCGATGAACAGGATCTCCTCCAGTCCCGCGCCAGCGGTCGTCGGGCGGACCCGCCCGGCGATCGTCTCCATCTCCTCGCGGGTCAGGTTGCTCGGCGGCCAGACGTAGATCACGATCCGGTTGGTGTTGAACCGGGTCTTCGACGGTCGCCGGGACTGGGCGCGGCGGATCGAGTCGAGGCAGGCGGCGACGGTGTCCTCGGTCGTCGGCAGCGCCACCAGTCGGCCGTCCTGCTCACGCAGTGCGGTCAGGTCGCGTACCTGCGCGAACGCGACGAGACGCTGGTCCGACGGGTTCTCCCGGGCCACGCACTGGAAGAGGTAGACCTCCTCGTCGGCCGACGGCAGCCGGGTCAGGTCGAACCTGTGCAGCCGCTCCAACTGCATCCGCTGGGCGATGTACGGGTGCAGGCCCCGGATCAGCCGGTCCTCGACCATCCCGGACTCCGCGGGCCGGAACGTGAAGTGGTGGTGCATCACCGCACCGGCGCGTCCCGCGACGGTGGTGGTGAGCCGGCGGATCCGGTCCGGCAGCGGAGCGGCGGTGATGGCCGCGAGCAGGCGCTCGGCCATCGTGTCGAAGTCCTCCGGCTGGTTTTCCCAGGCGAGGTAGATGTCGGCGTCGACGGCGTCCCCGCCAGCCGCGAGTTCGGCGAGCCCGCGCAGCGCCTCACCCAGCGCGTCGAACCGTACCCCGGCGGAGACGACGGCCGAGTCGGCGCGCTCGGCGACCACGAAGGTGCAGTCCGCGACGGTCCGGGTACGCACGGCGGTGAGTCCCTTGTTGCCGTAGTACCGCCGGGTCAGCACCTCCAGCATCACCGCGTTGTCGAGGTGGTCGCGGACCAGTCGCCGGCCGAGCAGCCGGACCAGGGGTTCGGTGCTGCGGACCATCTCGGCGATCCGTTCGGCACGGTCCGGCGCGTCCGGGTGGGTGTCCAGGTGACGCAGGTGCTCGCGGACCTTCGCGTAGACGGTGGCGCGGTTGCGGCGCAGCAGCGGCTGGGCGAACCAGGCGAACACCACACCCCGGGCCAGGTCGGCGATCACCGGGAAACGGACCTGGGTGGCGGCCACCAGCCGCTCCAGGGCGAGACCGGCGGGCTCGCGTACCGTCTCGTCCGGCGGCGGCTCCTGCAGCCAGCTACGCAGCAGCGCCGTCACGATCGAGGCGTCCACGGCGGCGCGCTGCTGGGCGAGGAAGATCCGGAAGACGGCGGCTTCGAGGTCGGGGGAGCGTTCCAGGTCGGTGACCCCGTAGTGCCCGAGAGCCCGGGCGAGTCGGGCCTGGAACGCGGCCGGCAGCCCGGCCCGTTCGACGTCGAGGCTCTGCAGGTACGTGTGGAAGTACTCGCGGTCGCTGTGGACGTGGCTGCCGGCGCCGCTGTCCTCCCCGGTCGGGCGGTTACGGCTCAGCACGGCGAGGTCGGCGAAGACGTCGAGCAGGTCGAGTTCCTCGGCCAGCGGCCGGTGGCCCTGCGCGACGACGGCCCGCCGGGCGGTGAGGTACCCGTCGAGTACCCGGCGCTCGTCGTGCGGGTCGACGTCGAAGCCGAGCAGCAGTCCGCGCAGGTCCTCCTGCCCGCGTGCGGTGCGCTGGCGCGCCGGGACCTCACCGGCGGCCCCGGGCAGGTCCAGTTCGACGGACGCGCCCGACCCGGCGGGGTCCTGGCCCGCCCCGGTGTCGTCGGCGAGCGGCTCCAACCGCAGCAGCGGCGCGCCGGCCTCCACCTGGCTGCCGACCGAGACGGGGCACTCCTTGAGCCGTGCCCGGAACGGTGCCCGCAGCACCGTCTCCATCTTCATGGCCTCCAGGACCAGCACCGGCGTGCCCGCCTCGACCTCGGCGCCGACCGGCACCGGCGTGGCGACGACAAGCGCGGGCATGGGGGAGCGGACAACGCCGCCCTCGTCACGGCTGACCCGGTGCGTCACCCCGTCGACCTCGACCAGGTGGATCGGCCCGTGGGTCCCGCTGACCACGCGGTACCGGGCGTCGTTGACGACGATCTGTCCGGTGTGCCGGTCGAAGCGGTCGAGTTCGACGTCGGCGGTGTGTACGGTGCCACCGACCTCGATGCCGACCCGGAACCGTCGGGCGCCGGTCCGGGCCACCCGGGTGCGGTAGCCGACCCCGCGCAGCTTGAGGTCCAACGGCCGGCCGCTGGCGTGCCGGACCTGCGGGCGTCCGCCGGAGGCGGTGGCCAGCAGCCGCTGCCGTTCGGCGCGCTCCTCCTCCTCGTACGCCTCGATGGCCGCCGCCGCCAGCGCGACGCCGGAGTGCCGTTGCGCGACGAGCCGGCCCTCGCCGCGGACGCGGTCGATCCAGCCGGTGTCCGCGCTGGCGTCGATCACCTCGGGCTGGTCGAGCAGGTCGATGACGAAGCTCTTGTTGGTCGCGCCGCCCTCGATGATCACCCGGGTGTCCGCCATCGCCCGACGCAGCCGGCCGAGCGCCTCGTCGCGGTCGCGGCCGTACGCGATGATCTTGGCGATCATCGAGTCGAAGGCGGCCGGGATCGTGTCACCCTCGCTGACGCCGGTGTCCACCCGGATACCCGGCCCGGCGGGCAGGTCCAGCCGCGCGATACGGCCCGGCGAGGGCGCGAAGTCGCGGTCCGGGTCCTCGGCGTTCAGCCGGGCCTCGACGGCGTGCCCACGCTCGACCGGCGGCTCGCCCTCGAGCCGGCCACCGGACGCCACCAGCAGCTGCGCCTTCACCAGGTCGAACCCGGTGGTCGACTCGGTGATCGGGTGCTCGACCTGCAGTCGGGTGTTGACCTCGAGGAAGGCGAACATCCGCTCGCCGGGGTGGTACAGGAACTCGACGGTGGCCGCGCCGCGGTAGCCGACCGCGAGGGCCAGCCGCTCCGCCGACGCCTTGAGCTCGGCGGCCTGCGCCGGGCTGAGCACCGGCGACGCCGACTCCTCGATCACCTTCTGGTTGCGCCGCTGCACCGAACAGTCGCGGACCCCGAGCGCCCAGGCGGTGCCCTGCCCGTCGGCGATCACCTGGACCTCGACGTGCCGGGCGCCGGTGACCAGGCGCTCCAGGAAGACGATGCCGCTGCCGAACGCCCGCGCCGCCTCCTGGCTGGTGCGCTCGTACGCGTCGACGAGCTCCGCCTCGGTGGTGATCAGGCGGATGCCGCGCCCGCCGCCGCCGGCGGTCGCCTTCAGCATCAGCGGATAGCCGATCTCGGCCGCCGCCGACCGGGCGGCGTCCAGCGTGCCGACGGCACCCCGGCTCCACGGCGCGACCGGAACCCCGACCTCCTCGGCGAGCAGCTTCGCGCCGATCTTGTCGCCGAGCTGGCGCATGGCCTCCGCGCTCGGTCCGACGAAGGTGACCCCGATCTTCTCGCAGAGCTCGGCGAACGCCGGGTCCTCGGCGACGAAGCCCCAACCCACCCAGGCGGCGTCGGCGCGGGTCTCCACCAGGGCCCGCTCCAGCACCCCCAGGTTCAGGTACGGACGCGCGGAGGCGGGACCGAGGTCGTAGGCGACGTCCGCGGCGCGGACGAACATGGCGTCGCGGTCGACGTCGGTGTAGAGGGCGATGGTCTCGATCCGCGTCGCGGTCTCCGCGGCCAGCTCCTGGACAGCGTGGATGAGCCGCATCGCGGCCTCACCACGGTTGACGATGGCGATACGGCTGAACACTCGACCGATCCCTCTGGTAGGCCTGCGACGGACGCGCCGGAGGACGGCAGCCCTCGGCAATGATCACTTTCCTGGCTACGGGCCTGCGGCGCCATGCCGTAACCACTGAACCCTGTGCGCTGGCCATTGTAGGAACCGAACAAAATCCTTTGGTGATCAGCGTCCCCGTTGTGGCGTCGCTGACGGTGGCGCCGCCGCCGGGCCGGCGGTCTTGCCCGCCTTGCCGTGCTGGCGCATAGTGTGAATGCGCTTTCAGCGGACCGGCCTCCCCGCCGGACCCTGTACCCCGTACCCCGTCGGCACGGTTCGCCGGCATCCCGCCCGAGAAGGAAAGGAACCCGGTTCCTTCATTGAGCACTGTTCCCACTGTCTATGACGTCGCCGAGCGGTCCGGTGTCTCGATCGCCACCGTGTCGCGGGTCTACCGCACCCCGGAATCGGTCCGTCTGCAGACCCGGATGCGGGTGCTCGAGGCCGCTCGTGAGCTCGGTTATGTCCCGAGCGGGAACGCCCGGGGATTGGCCAGCCGCTCCACCGGAGTGCTCGGGCTGTGCTTCCCGGACTACTCCGATCCGGACGCCGAGCACGAGGTGGGCGACGACGAGGACGACGTCGCCATGCTCTACTCCGACCAGATCATCCGTGGGATGGAACGGGCCGCCCGGCGGCACGGCTACGCGTTGCTGATCGCGGCCTCGCTGAAGGGCGGACCGGAGAGCCTGGTCGCCAAGGTGGCGGGGCGGGTGGACGGGTTCGCGGTGCTGGCCGAGACCGTGTCGACCGAGGAACTGGAGGCGGCGTCGCGCCACCAGCCCGTGGTGGTGCTGGCCGGCCCCGGCGAGGACGGCCAACTGGACCACCTCGACCATATCGCGGTCGCCAACCGCGACGGCCAGCGGGAACTCACCCGGCATCTCATCGAGGACCACGGGCTGCGACGGCTCGCCTTCGTCGGCGGTGACAAGATCTCGCCCGACGCGCAGGCGCGGTTCCACGGCTACCGGGAGGCCTGTGCCGCGGCCGGGATCGTCGTCGGTGACGAGCCCGACCTCCGGGCGGACCCGATGACCCAGGCGGAGGGCGCCCGGGCGGCGGAGGAGTTGCTCGACCGGGGCGGGCAGCCGCCGCAGGCCATGGTCTTCGCGAACGACCAGATGGCGGTGGGTGCGCTGCACACCCTGGAACGCCGCGGTGTGCGGGTGCCGGAGGACGTCGTGGTGACCGGATTCGACGGCCTGCCGCTGGGCCGGCTGGTGCGGCCCGCGCTGACCACCGTCCGTCAGCCCATGCGAAGTCTGGGCGAGCAGGCCGTCGAGTTGCTGGTACGCCGGCTGAGCGGCGGACAGGCCGAGTCGCCCCGGTCACTTGTGCTCCCGGTCACGGTTGTCTGTCGCGAAAGCTGTGGCTGTTCCCGCTGATTCCGGTCGATCCGACAGAATTCGCCCCTGATTCCGCCCCGGGGTAAGCCGGGTGTCTGCCGGGCGTCCGCCCGGATGGAGGGGGCCGTGTGAGGTGTCCCGCCGGCGCTGCCCGCACCTCCCGTTTTTCTGCGTCGCCGTCCTGACCAGGGCATCCATCTGTCTCGCGCTTGTTACAAGAGTGTGACCAACGCCCACTTGTGCGGACCGGCATCGTGCACAAGGGTTCATGTATGCGCTTACAGGAAGCGCTTACATGTCGTGTATGCGTACATCGGAGTCGTATATGCGTTCAAGGAGGAACACGCTCATGCATCGCGCCGTCAGAACCTCAGCGGTCGCCCTCTCCATCGCCGGGCTCGCCCTGGCCGCTGCCGCGTGCGGTGACTCCAGCGGAGGCGAGGGAGTCGCGGCGGACCAGAAGCAGACGCTCACGGTCTGGGGCATGGGGACCGAGGGCCAGAAACTGGCCGAGGTCGCCGCGCGGTACGAGGCGCAGCACCCCCACATCACGATCGAGGTGACGCCGATCGGCTGGGACGTTGCCCACCAGAAGCTGGTCGCCGCGGCTGCCGCCCGTACCCTCCCGGACATCGCACAGATGGGCGGCACCTACGTCGGCGAGTTCGCCGACCTGGGCGTACTGGAGCCGGTGGACACCACCGTCTTCCACCAGGAGGACTTCTTCAAGGCCGGCTGGGACCAGGGTGTCGCCGACGGCACCGCCTACGGCGTCCCGTGGTACGTCGACACCCGCGTGCTCTACTACCGCACCGACCTCGCCGAGAAGGCCGGCATCACCGAACCCCCGGCCACCTGGCAGAAGCTGCAGGAGGACGCGGCCGCCCTGCAGCAGAAGGCCGGCAGCCGTTGGGGCATCTACCTGCAGCCGAGCGGCCTGGACACGGTGCAGAGCTTCTACCCGTTCCTGTACTCCGCCGGCGGCGCGGTCATCGACGACAGCGGCAAGGCCGCCATCAACAGCCCGGCCGCCGTCAGGGCGTTCGAGTACTACGGCAGCTTCTTCGACAAGGGCCTGTCCCGCAAGAGCGTGCAGCCCGGCTACGACGTCACCAAGGACTTCAACAGCGGCGACGTCCCGATGTTCTTCTCCGGCCCCTGGCACATGGGCATCCTGAAGGAGCAGTACCCGCAACTGGACGGCAAGTGGGCGATCGCCCCGGTTCCGGCCGACCAGTCCTCCACCTCGATGGCCGGCGGATCCAGCCTGGTGATCTCCGAGGACAGCGAGCACAAGGCCGCGGCGAAGGAGTTCATCAAGTACCTGACCGACGCCGAGAGCCAGGCTGAGTGGTACAAGCTCACCGCCGACCTCCCGGCCAACAAGGCCGCCTGGAACTCCGGTGACCTCGCCCAGAGCCCCCAGCTGCAGATCTTCCGCCAGCAGATGGAGACCGCGAAGGCGGCGCCGACCCTGCCGAACCTGACCGAGATCACCTCCAAGGTCGACGACGCGCTCGGTGCGGTGGACCAGGGCAAGTCCTCCGCGAAATCGGCGGCGGACACCGCTCAGTCCCAGATCGAGAGCCTCGTGAAGTAGGGGTCATGAGCATCCCGACCGAAGTCGCCGCGAACGCGGCGACAAGATCCGCCGGGCCGGGGGCGCGTCCCCCGGCCGGCGGGCCGCGCCGGCGGCGCGGCTCGCTCGGCGTGCAGAACCTGGCAGGATGGCTGTTCTCCACGCCGTTCCTGGTGCTGTTCGGCGTCTTCATGGCCCTGCCCATCATCGCCACCCTGCTGATGAGCTTCACGGACTTCAGGCTGCGCGACGTCACCGACCCGTTCCACGCCCGGTTCATCGGCGTCGACAACTACGTCAAGCTCTTCCAGGACGACAAGTTCCTCACCGCCCTGTTCAACACGGCGTACTTTGTCGTCGTCGGCGTACCGTCGACCATCGTGCTGGGCCTGCTCGCCGCCCTCGCGCTCAACAACGGCATCAACCGGGCCCGGACCTTCTTCCGGATCGGCTTCTACGCGCCGGTCGTCACCAGCATCGTCGCGGTCGCCGTCATCTGGCGCTTTGTCCTCGACCCGCAGGACGGCCTGATCTCCGGCCTGCTGGCCGAGATCGGCGTCACCGCCCCGGACTTCCTGGGCAGCGGGGCGCTGGCGATGCCGTCGCTGATCGTCATGGCGGTGTGGCGCAACCTCGGCACGGTCATGGTGCTGCTGATCGCGGGCCTGCAGGCCATTCCCGCCGAGGTACGGGAGGCCGGCCGGCTCGACGGCGTCGGCACCTGGCAGGAGCTGCGCCGGATCACCGTCCCGCTGCTACGGCCCACGCTGCTGTATGCGACGGTCATCACCACGATCGGTTACCTCAACGTCTTCGAGGAACCGTTCGTGATGACCCAGGGCGGCCCCGGCAACCACACCCTGACCGTCTCCCTGCACATGTACCGCGAAGGCTTCAACTTCTTCCACATGGGCTACGCGAGCGCGATGGCGTACGTCCTCTTCGTGGTGATCCTGGCCATCACGGCGCTCCAGCTCCGACTGCTGAAGGACAACACCCGATGAGCGTGACCCGCACCGAGGCGGCGCGGACCGGCCCCGGCTTCCGCAGGCCGCTGATGTACGTCCTGCTCTCGGTGGCCCTGCTGGTCATGTCCGCGCCGTTCCTGTGGATGGCCCTGTCGGCCTTCAAGACCAACAGTGAACTGACCGCGTCACCGCCGGTGTGGATCCCGACCGAGTGGACGTTGGACAACTTTCGCGAGCTGCTCGACCGGCTCGACCTGCCGCGCCACTTCGCCAACTCGGTGATCGTCGCGGTCCTCACCACCGTGGCCAACCTGCTGTTCTGCTCGATGCTCGGCTACGCCCTGGCGAAGCTGCGGTTCGCCGGACGGAGCAAGGTCTTCGGGCTCGTGCTCGGCGCCCTGATGGTGCCCGGCAACCTGATGCTGCTGCCGTTGTTCGTGCTGATGAGCAACCTCGGGCTGCTGGACTCGTACGCCGGCCTGGTGCTGCCGTTCGCCGCCGGCGCGTTCGGAGTCTTCCTGATGCGGCAGTTCATGCAGTCGATCCCGGACGAACTGCTGGAGGCGGCCCGCCTCGACGGAGCCGGCGAGTGGTACATCTTCTGGCGGGTCGCGATTCCGCTGGTCAAGCCGGCGCTGGCGACGCTGTCGATCTTCACGTTCCTGGCTTCCTGGAACAACTTCGTCTGGCCGCTGATCGCCACCAACGATCCGGAGAAGTACACCCTCCCGGTCGCTCTGGCCACCTTCGCCACCGACCCCAACCGCTCGGCGGGGTCGAACGGCATGCTGATGGCCGGGTCCCTCCTGATCGTCCTGCCGGTCCTGGTCGTCTTCGCCGCCCTGCAGCGGCACTTCACCCAGGGCATCGCGACGGCCGGCCTCAAGTAGCCGACACCACCCCCGGCCCTGTTCACCGGGCCGGATCCGCCCGGGGCCGGTCCCGCCGGCCCGAACCTTCCCCATACCAGAAAGACGCAGCGATGACGCACGCCGTGACCCCCTTCCCGGACGGTTTCCTCTGGGGAGCATCCACCGCCGCCCACCAGATCGAGGGCAACAACACCAACAGCGACTGGTGGCGTAAGGAGGTGGCCGGTGCCGCGGGCATCAAGGAGCCCAGCCTGGACGCCTGTGACAGCTACCACCGGTGGCGGGAGGACATGGACCTGCTGGCCGAACTGGGCTTCACCGACTACCGGTTCAGCATCGAGTGGGCCCGTATCGAACCGGCCCCGGGCCACTTCTCCCGGGCGGAACTGGCCCACTACCGCCGGATGGTCGAGGGCGCGATCGAGCGCGGGCTGCGACCGATGGTCACCCTCCACCACTTCACCGTGCCGCAGTGGTTCGCCGACCGGGGCGGCTGGACCGCCAGCGGCGCCGTGGAGCTGTTCGAGCGGTACGTGACGGCCACCGCACCGGTCATCGGTACCGGCGTACGGCACGTTTGCACCATCAACGAGCCCAACATGATCTCGGTGATCGCCGGCCTGGCCAAGTCCGGTGAGCACGGCTTCCCGCCGGCCGGTCTGCCCGCCCCCGACGCGGAGACCACCGAGGCGGTCATCGCCGCCCACCACGCGGCGCGGGCGGCGGTCCGGGCGATCAATCCCGAGATCCAGGTCGGCTGGTCCGTGGCGAATCAGGTGTACCAGCCCCTGCCCGGTGCGGAGCAGGTCACCGCCGCCTACCGCCACCCCCGGGAGGACGTTTTCATCGAGGCCGCCCGCGGCGACGACTGGATCGGCGTGCAGTCCTACACCCGGACGAAGATCGGACCCGAGGGTCCGGTACCGGCGCCGGCGGATGTCGAGCGCACCCTCACCCAGTGGGAGTACTACCCCTCGGCGGTCGGCCACGCGCTGCGCCACACCGCGCGGATCGTCGGCGACGTACCGCTGATCGTCACCGAGAACGGCATCGCGACCGCCGACGACACCCGCCGGGTCGACTACTACACCGGGGCCCTGGACGAGGTTGCCTCGGCCCTCTCCGACGGCCTGAACATCCAGGGCTACCTGGCCTGGAGCGCCCTGGACAACTACGAGTGGGGCTCGTACACCCCCACCTTCGGCCTGATCTCCGTGGACCCGGAGACCTTCGCGCGTACCGCGAAGCCGTCGGCGGTCTGGCTCGGCGCCATGGGCAGGTCCCGGGAACTGCCGCGTGTCACGAACTGACCGGTGACGGATCCCGACCGGCACCCGCCCGCGCAACCGTTCGTACTCATCCCGCCGCGGATGACGCCGCGAGGTGGGCGTCGAGTCACGCCCCACCCGACGAACCCACCCGTACGCGGTGTTCAGGTTGACACCGGCCTCCCGCGCAGCAGCAGCCACGCTCCCGACCCGATCGAGAATCTCGAAGAACTTCACCTTGAGTTCAGCGGATACGGAGACGGTCCTCGCAACGGGGCACAGTCAGTCGACCCAGGGGATCTGCGGCGACCGGTAGAAGTTCACCTCCTGGGCCGTCCAGCGCGGCGCCTGCTGGGCCAGTCGCTGCCGGAACGACTCCCAGTCGTGGCTGTGTGGCGTCGACCAGCCGAGCTCGGCGATGGCCGGCAGCCGGGGGAAGGCCATGAACTCGATGTCGTCGATGCTGCGCAGGGTCTCCGACCAGAGCGGCGCCTCGACCCCGAGGATCGACTCCTCGCCGACGCCGGGGACCCGGGTGGCGGGATCCCAGTCGTACGCGTCACGGACCTCGATCAGACCGGCCCAGCTCAGGCCGAGCGGGGTGGAGCGGTCGTACTTCATGTCCAGGTAGGCGCGGTTGGCCGGCGACATCAGCACCTTGTTGCCCCGGGCTGCGGCGGCGGCCACCGAGGCGTCGGTGCTGCCGGTGCCCCAGTACTGCGGGACGACCGAGGTGGGGGGCGAGACCTTGGCGATCTCGTGCCAGCCGAAGGCCCGCTTGCCGTACCGGGCGACCATCGGGATCACCCGGTCCATGAAGGTCCGGTACTGCTCGTCGGTGGTGGCGTGCGCCTCGTCACCGCCGATGTGCAGATACGGGCCGGGGGTCATCGCGGCGAGTTCCCGGATCACGTCCTCGACGAAGGTGTACGTGAGCTCGTCCTCCACGCAGAGCGAGCTGTAGCCGACCGCGATGTCGGTACGCGGTGGCACCGCCACCCCGTCACAGTTGAGTTCCGCGTACGTCGACTGGGCGGCGTTGGTGTGCCCCGGCATGTCGATCTCGGGCACGATCGTCACGTACCGGGCGGCGGCGTACGCGTTCAGTGCCCGGTACTCGGCCTTGGTCAGGTAGCCGGCGCCGACCCCGTCCACTCCGGTGCCGGGGCCGCCGCCGACCGTGGTCAACCGGGGCCAGCTGTCGATCTGGATCCGCCATCCCTGGTCGTCACTGAGGTGCAGGTGCAGGTGGTTGACCTTGTACTGGCTGATCAGGTCGATGTAGGTGCGGATCTCCGCCGGGGTGTGGAAGTGCCGGGCCAGGTCCAGCATGGCGCCCCGGTAGCCGAACCTCGGCTGGTCGACGATCCGTCCGCCCGGCACCGTCCAGCTCCGCCGGGTCGGCCGGGGCGACTCGATCGCGGCGGGCAGCAGCTGCCGCAGCGTCTGGACGCCGTTGAAGAGCCCTTCGCCGGAGGTGGCCCGGATGGTGACCCCGGACCGGGCGACGTCGAGCTGGTAGCCGCCCCGACCGACCCGGCCGTCGGCGCCGCCGAGCAGCAGGGTGATCCCGGCGGGACGGGCGGAGACCGCCGGCACCACCGGCAGCGGGTAGCCGGTGGCGGGACGCAGCACCCCGGCGAGGTGTTCGCCGACCCGGCGCGCCTCGGCCGAGCCGAACTGGGTCCGGATCAGGGTGGCCGGGCCGAGCCGGTAGTCCGCCCTCGGGTCGGCGGCGGTCTGCACCGGCGCGGGGATGACGCTGTCGAGGGCGCGGACGTCCCCGGCGGTGGCCGACCCGCCGCCCAGGGCGGGTGGTCTGGTGGTCGCGGGACCGGCGGTCGCGGGGCCGGCCAGCGCCGGGCCGGCCAACAGGGCCAGGAACAGGGCGGACGCCCTGCGTAGGACGGTCGAGGGGGAACGCATCAGCACCTCCGGCAGGCGGTGGCGCCAGATCGCCGCTCGACCTGCCCGGGCGCCGCCGCGTCGGCTCAGGCTACATGCGGGGCGGTCGATCCGTAAGCCTTGTTAAATATTTTTGGGGTCGAGCCCGGTGGCGGCGACGGACGCAGCGGCATCGACCACCGCTACCCGCTGGCGCTGGCCTGGCTCGCCGGGCGCCTCGCCCGGTAGCGCCGACCACCAGCGGGGCACAGCCGGCCCGCCGGCCACCAGCGCGGCAAGGGGCGGTCCCGGAGCGGGCCGTCACCGGTCGGCCACATCGGCGGCCGACCGGTGACGGTGAGGCTCAGCGGGCGAAGGTGGTCAGGAAACGGTCCCGGAAGTCGTCCATCCGCCACACCGGGGCCGGCGCGCCCGGCCGCAGACCGTCCTGCCACCTCCAGTCGGCGATCCGGTCCAGCGTCTCCCGGTCCCGGGTGACGATCGAGATCGGTACGTCCCGACTCGCCCCCTCCCCGGTCACCACCGGAGCCGGCTGGTGGTCGCCGAGGAAGATCAGTACGAGGTCGTCGTCGCCGTACGTCTCCACGTAGGAGACCAGGCTGCTGACCGAGTACTCGATGGAGAGCCCGTACTGGGTGCGGACCCGGGCCGGGTCGCGGTACACCTCGTCCTTCGACGGTCCCGCCTCGGCCATCGGCCGGAAGATCGAACCGTTGCCGAGTTCGTCCCAGCCGACCATCCGGGGCAGCGGGGTCCAGGGCGAGTGGCTGGAGATCAACGGAATCTCCGCCATCACCGGCGCGTGCTCCGGATCCGCCCGCTCCAGCCGGTGGAACGCGGCGAGGGTGTACTGGTCGGGCATGGGTGCGAAGCTGAACTTCGGGCCCCGGTAGCCGAGGTCCTTGGCGCCGTACAGCCGGTCGTTCTGGAAGAAGCCCGCCTCCGGCCACGGAGCGGTGAGCGCCGGCATCACGGTGACGGTCCGCCAGCCGGCCCGCCGGAACGCGCCGTTGAGGGTCAGCCGGTCGGTGGCCAGCAGGTCCCGATACCGCTGCTGGTTGTCGGTCCACGCTCCGGAGAGCAGGGTGGCGTGGGCCAGCCAACTGCCACCACCGGCGGTCGGCGAGGTGAGGAAGGCGCTGCGGGTGCCGTACCCGGCCGCGGCCAGCCGTCGGGTGCCGTCGTCGAGCACCGCACCGACCCCGGCGAACTCCGGCTCCTCGACCGCGTCGCGCCCGTAGCTCTCGACGAAGGCGATGATCACGTCCTTGCCGCGCAACGCGGTCAGCAGTTCACTGCCCGGAGTGTCGTGGAACGCGTCGGCGGCGGTCTCGGCGGCGAACTTCTCCCGGTCCTCGAGCCCGGCGCGGACCTGCAGCACGCGGTGGACCGCGAGGCCGCCCGCGCTCTTCGCCGCGACCGGCAGATCCGGCACGATCTGCACGCCGAGCACCACACAGACCAGCCAGGCCGCACCGAACGCCAGGCCGGCCCGGCCCGCCACCCGCCGGTGCCGTACGACCGTCCGGGCCAGACGCCGCAGCGCGAGGACCATCAGCACCGGGAGGGCGACGGCGAGCAGCACCGCCGCGGCCACCGCGCCGATCGCCCCGGCCCGGCCAACCGCGTCGGTGAGGAAGTTGACCGCGTCGTCGAGCAGCATCCAGTCGACCAGCGGGTCGAACTGGCGGTCGAAGGCGGTGTAGAAACCCATGTCCAGGAACTTCAGGATGCTCAACAGGCCGAGGCCGACGCCGATCAGCACCGCCGCGACCCGACGCGCCCGTCCGGGCAGGACGAGCAGCAGGGCGAGCGCGAGCAGTGCCTCGACCGGGATCCGGGCGAACTGTCCGGGGGTGAACCGGCTGGGCTGGTTCGGGGCGACCAGGGCGACAAAAACCAGCAGACCGGCCAGGCTGGTGAGGACCCCGGCGGCGATCCGCCGCACGATCCGACGCCGCGGCGCGGGCGCCGCCGTCGTCTCCTCCGCCGTCCCGGCCGGCGCCCCCTTCTCCGGCGTCCGGTTCTCGGCCACCTCGGCCGGCGTCTCGACCCCGCCCGGCGTCCCGACCTCGGGCGCGGCCGTCGGGGCGGGCGGCGTCGGGTCCTGCACCGGCGTCGGGGCCTTCACCGGGCGAACCCGGCGGCCGGGGTACGGGCCTGCTCCACCCGGGCCAGCGGGGCACGACCCGGCCTGCCGCCGTCCCGGTGCCGCCACCGCCAGCGGACGTCCCGGCTGAACGACTCGACGAGGAGCAGAAGGGCGGCGGCGAGTGCGGCGAGGGCCAGCGGCCGGGGGAGCACCTCGGCGGCCGCGAACACCAGGACGATTCCCTGGGTCGCCGCCACCACCTTCCGCCAGTACCGGGGCGGCAGCGGTCCACGCAGCCAGGGCAGCACCCACAACGCCACGACGAAGGCGTACCGCATGCCGCCGATCGCGAGCACCCAGGCGCCGACGCTCGGTGCGACGTAGACGCTGAGCACCATCAACAGGACCGAGTCGATCTCCATGTCGAACCGGGCGCCGAGCGGATTGGCCGTACCGGTCCGTCGGGCCACCTGACCGTCGACCCCGTCCAGGGCCAACGCGACTGCGGCGAGCACCACCAGCAGGGTGACCGGGATCGACCGGTGCAACGAGTCGACGGTCAGGGCCGCCACGCCACCGACGAGGGTGCCCCGGGCCGACGTCACCCAGTCGGCCGGGGCGAACCCGGCCGCACCGGCGGCGCCCAGGCCCCGGACGAGGGCGGCGCAGACGACCACCCCGTACGCGATGCCGACCAGCCAGCCCACGACGCTCAGCCCGACGGTCCCGGCGAGGCCGGCCAGCACCAGGATCTGGACGACGAGCCCGGCCAGCGGGCCCCTTTGAACCTTTGCCACCGTTCCTCCGTGTCTATCGTTGCGCCCCTGATCATGGGTACGGAAAATCCGGCCGAACAGTTCGACGGGATTTCGGATGAGTCGAGGTGAGTTCGGGTGATGGATCCCGGAAGCGGGTTGACGTGGTGCGGATGAGGAGGAGCCGGTGAGCCGGCACGCCGACGCCTTCTGGCTCAGCGCCCCCGGCGAGGGCGAGATCCGGTCGACGACGCTGCCCGAGCCCGGCCCGGACGAGGTCCTGGTCCGCAGCCTCTTCTCCGGGATCAGTCGGGGCACCGAGACCCTGGTTTTCTCCGGCCGGGTGCCGCAGAGCCAGTACGCGGTGATGCGCGCCCCGTTCCAGGAGGGCGACTTCCCCGCCCCGGTCAAGTACGGCTACCTCAACGTCGGGGTGGTCGAGGCGGGTTCGGCGGAGCTGTGCGGGCGTACCGTCTTCTGTCTCCACCCGCACCAGACCGCGTACGTCGTCCCGGCCACCGCCGTCGTCCCGGTGCCGGACGGGGTGCCCCCGGCCCGGGCGGTGCTGGCCGGCACGGTGGAGACCGCGGTCAACGCGCTCTGGGACGCCCCGCCGCTGGTCGGCGACCGGATCACCGTGGTCGGCGCCGGCATGGTCGGCGCCTGCGTCGCGGCCCTGCTCGCCCGCTTCCCCGGCGTCCGGGTCGAACTCGTCGACACCGACCCCGGGCGGGCCGGGCTCGCCGCCGCGCTCGGCGTCGACTTCGCGCTTCCGGGCGACGCCGCAGGCGACCGTGACCTCGTGGTGCACGCCAGCGCCACCGCCGCCGGACTGCGACGGTCCCTGGAACTGCTCGCCGCCGAGGGCACCGTCCTCGAACTGAGTTGGTACGGCGACCGTGAGGTCACCCTGTCGCTCGGCGGCGCGTTCCACTCCGGGCGGCTGGCGATCCGGGCCAGCCAGGTCGGCACGGTGGCGCCGGCCCGCCGGTCCAGTCGCGGCTACGCCGACCGGCTCGCGCTCGCCCTGGACCTGCTCCGGGACCCCGCGTTCGACACCCTGCTCACCGGGCGTTCCCGGTTCGAGGAGCTGCCGGACGTCCTGCACCGACTCAGCTCGGGCGACCTGCCCGCGCTCTGCCACCTCATCGAGTACGACGGAGAGTGATTCGTGTTCAGCGTGACCGTCCGGGACCACATGATGGTCGCCCACAGCTTCCGGGGGGACGTCTTCGGGCCCGCCCAGCGTCTGCACGGGGCGACGTTCGTCGTCGACGCGACGTTCCGCCGGGCCGAGCTCGACGCCGACGGGATCGTGGTCGACATCGGACGGGCGGCGACCGAGCTGAAGGACGTACTCGGGGAGTTGAACTACCGCAACCTCGACGACGAGCCGGCGTTCGCCGGGACGAACACCACCACGGAGGTCCTCGCCCGGACGATCGCCGACCGGCTCGCCGAGCGGGCGCACGACGGACGGCTCGGCGCCGGCGCCGACGGGCTCGCCGGGATCACCGTCACCCTGCACGAGTCGCACATCGCCTGGGCGAGCTACGAGCGGCCACTGTGAACAGCCCGGCCCGGCCGGGTCCGCGGACCCGGCCGGAGACCGACATGGTTCCCGCCCGGCCGGAGACCGGCACGGATCCGACCCGGCCGGTCGTCGGTGCCGATTCCGCACCCGGCCGTACCCGGCCGACCGTCGGCACCGACGTCGTCCACGTCGTCCTGCCGAACGACATCGACGATCCGGCGACGCCCAGCGGCGGCAACGTCTACGACCGCCGGCTCTGCCAGGCGCTGACCAGGGCCGGCTGGGCGGTCCGGGAACATCCGGTCTCCGGCGGCTGGCCCCGACCCGGTGCCGACGAACGGGCCGGGCTCGCCGGTCTGCTCGACGGCCTGCCCGACGACGCGGTGGTGCTGCTCGACGGGCTGGTCGCCTCCACCGTGCCCGAGGCGCTGCTCCCGAGGGCACACCGGCTGCGCCTGGTGGTCCTGCTGCACATGCCGCTGGACGCCGAGGATCCGACGCTCGGCCGGGCCGAGCGGACCACCCTGGCCGGGGTCGCCGCCGTCGTCACGACCAGCGACTGGACCCGCCGCCACCTGCTAGACCGGTACGCGCTGCCGGCCGACCGGGTGCACGTGGCGACGCCCGGCGTGGACCCGGCACCGCTGACCGTCGGCACAGACACCGGGACGCGGCTGCTCTGCGTCGCGGCACTCACCCCGAACAAGGGGCACGACGTCCTGGTCAGCGCCCTGGCCTCGGTCGCCGACCTGTCGTGGAGCTGCCGCTGCGTCGGGTCGACCGGACGGGACCCGGCGTTCGTCGCCCGGCTGCGGCGGCAGGTCGACGCGGACAACCTCGCCGACCGGGTACACCTGCCCGGCCCGCTCACCGGGGCCGAACTCGCGGCCGCGTACGCCGGCACCGACCTGCTGGTGCTGGCGTCCCGGGGAGAGACGTACGGCATGGTGGTCACCGAGGCGTTGGCGCGGGGGATCCCGGTCCTGGTCACGGCGGCGGGCGGGCTGCCGGAGGCGGTCGGTCGGACCCCGGACGGCCGCCTGCCGGGCCTGCTGGTGCCACCGGACGACCCGACCGCGCTGGCCGCCGCGCTCCGCCACTGGCTCGGCGACGCCGGGCTGCGCCGGGCCCTGCGGCAGGCCGCCCGACAACGCCGGGACGCCCTCACCGACTGGACCGTGACCGCCGCCCGGGTCGCCGACGTGCTGACCCGGGTACGCGCGGCCGGCCCCGTCGGGCGGCCCCTGTCACCGGCCTGAGCCAGGGGTGTCCCGCCCCCGGACTTTCCCGGCTTCCGACGACACACGTAGCGAGGAGACAGATGAGCACCGAGACGCTGGGATTCGCCGCCTGGCTGGCCCTGCGCGAGCCCGCCGACGCGGCGGCCCGGTCGACGGACCTCGTCGAGCAGGTCCGTCGCCACCTGGGGGAGACCGGCCCGATCGTCGTCCACGACCTCGGCACCGGTACCGGCTCGATGGGACGCTGGCTCGCCCCCCGGCTGCCCGGTCCGCAGCACTGGGTCATGTACGACCGCGACCCCGACCTGCTGGCCCGGGCCCGGGCCGGAATGGCCGGCCGGGCCGCCGACGGCAGCCCGGTCAGCGTCCGGACCAGGGAGTGCGACATCACCCGGCTCACCGCCGACGACCTCGACGGCGCCTCGCTGATCACCGCCTCCGCGCTGCTCGACATGCTGACCGCCGACGAACTGGACCGGATCGTGGCGACCTGCGCCGACACCGGCTGCCCGACACTGTTCACGATCTCGGTGCTCGGCCGGGTCGAGTTCACCCCGGCCGACCCGCTCGACGGGGAGATCGCCGAGGCGTTCAACGCCCACCAGCGCCGGACGGTCGACGGCCGCCGCCTGCTCGGACCGGACGCCGTCGACGCCTGCGTCGAGGCGTTCCGCCGGCGGGGCGTACCGACCGTGGTCCGGTCCAGTCCGTGGCTGCTCGGCCCGGACCAGGCCGCGCTGGTCGGCGAGTGGTTCACCGGCTGGCTCGACGCGGCCGTCGAGCAGCGACCGGAACTGGCCGGGCGGGTCGACGCGTACGCCGACCGGCGCCGGGCCGAGGCGGCAGCCGGCGCACTGGAGGTGGTCCTCCACCATCAGGACATCCTCGCCGGTGGGGGAATGAACCTTTGACGGTCCGACCGCGTATAGCAGGTCGATGTTCACCACGGAGAGCACGCTCGCGCGGCGTCCCGGCAGCGTGTCCCCGGCGCCGACGCCGACGCCCGGGACACCCACCCGTCGGCCCGGCTCGACAACCCCGGACCGCCGGCCGGGCTCGGCCGGGCCGGGAATCCCCGACCGCCGTCCCGGCCGGGTCCTCCGGCCGGTCGGTCGTCGACGCGGCCACCGGCCCGTCCCGGCACCGGCTCCGGCCGGAAACCCGGCCACCCCGGCCGCGTCGACCCGACGCCGTTTCGGCTGGGCCTGGCTGCGACTGGTCGCCGCGGTGGGGATCCTCGGCTTCCTGGTCTGGCGACTCGGCGCCGGCCCGTTCCTCGACGGACTGCGCCTGATCGACGGCGCGGCGATCGCGGCGGCGCTCGGCATCGGTCTACTGACCACGGTATGCGGCGCCTGGCGGTGGAGTCTGGTCGCCGGCGGCCTCGGCGTACGGCTGCCGCTCGGCAGCGCCGTCGCGCACTGCTACCGGGCGCTCTTCCTGAATGCGACGCTGCCCACCGGGGTGCTGGGAGACGTGGATCGCGCGGTGCGACATGGACGGGACGCCGGCGACGTCGCCCGCGGCCTCCGGGCGGTGTTCTGGGAACGGCTCGCCGGGCAGGCCGTGATGGTCGTGATCGCGCTGGGGCTGCTGCTCGGACTCCCGTCACCGGTGCGGTCGTACCTGCCGGGCGCCGTCGTGGCGGTGACGGTTGTCGGGATCGGCGTCGCCGTCCTGCTCCGCGTACTGTCCCGGGACGGCGGGGCGCGGTGGACCCGGCCGCTGCGTACCGCCGTGGCCGACGTCCGCGACGGGGTGCTCGCCCGTCATACCTGGCTGGGGGTCCTGCTCGCCTCCACAGTGGTGGTGCTGGGTCACCTGGCGACCTTCCTCGTCGCGGCCCGTACCGCGGGCGCCACCGCACCGCTGTCCCAACTGGTGCCGCTGACCCTGCTGGCCCTGCTGGCCATGGCGGTACCGGCGAACATCGGCGGCTTCGGGCCACGGGAGGGGGTGGCGGCCTGGGCGTTCGCCGCCGCCGGCCTGACCGCCGCCCAGGGGGTCGCCACGGCGATGGTGTACGGGGCGCTGGTGCTGGTGTCCAGCCTCCCCGGTGCCGCCGTCCTGCTGGTCCGTCGACGCCGACGCGGTCCGGCACCGTCCTAACAAAGGAGAACAATGTACGCACCACTGCCCGCCGCCACCATCCGTACGCAGGTCACGGTCCCGCTCCGGTTCCCCGACGGGTACGCCACGACCGCCCGGGTCTTCTCCTTCGACGGGCTGGTGGATGGCCGGGAGCATCTCGCGTTCGGGCTCGGTGACTGGGTGGGGGCGCGGGACCGGGACGGTGTCGACGGCGTGGCGCCGCTGGTCCGCCCGCACAGCGAGTGCCTCACCGGCGACGTCTTCGGCAGCCAGCGGTGCGACTGTGGACCGCAGTTGCGGGAGGCGGTGGAGCGGATCGCCGACGCGGGCGGGTTCCTGCTCTACCTCCGCCAGGAGGGGCGGGGCATCGGCCTCTACCCGAAACTCGACGCGTACGCGTTGCAGGACGCCGGCCTGGACACCTACCAGGCGAACGTGGCGCTCGGCCACGGCGAGGACGAGCGCGACTACACGGTGGCCGCGCAGATGCTGGCCGTGTTGGGGGTGTCCCGGCTCGCCCTGCTCAGCAACAACCCGGAGAAGGCCGAACAGCTCGCCCGACTCGGCGTGACGGTGACCGAGTCCGTGCCGACCGGCCTGTTCGTCTCCCCGGCCAACGCCGGCTACCTGGCGGCGAAGGCGAGCCGGGCGGCCCGTACCGCCGACCGGCCGTTCGTGGCCTGAACGGGCCGGCGCCATGAGTGATCGGAGCGAGCGGCCGTACGTGTTGCTCAGTTGCGCGACCTCGATCGACGGTTACCTCGACGACGCCAGCGACCAGCGCCTGCTGCTCTCCAACGACGAGGACTTCGACCGGGTCGACGGGGTCCGGGCCGGCTGCGACGCGATCCTGGTCGGCGCGAACACCGTACGGCTGGACAATCCACGGCTGCTGGTGCGGTCCCGCCAGCGCCGGGACCGGCGGGTCGCCAGCGGGCTGCCGGCGTCGCCGACGAAGGTCACCGTGCTGGGGTGCGGAGAACTCGACCCGGACGCCCGCTTCTTCACCACCGGCGAGGTCGACAAAATCGTCTACTGTCCGTCCACCGCCGTGGAGAAGGCCCGGGAGTGCCTCGGTGACCTGGCCACGGTGGTGGACGGCGGCGAACCGGTGGAGCCCGGCTGGCTGCTGGCCGACCTCGCCACCCGGGGGGTACGCCGACTGCTGGTGGAGGGCGGGGCGACGATGCACACCCAGTTCCTCACCGCCGGCCTCGCCGACGAACTGCACCTGGTGATCGCCCCGTTCTTTGTCGGCGACTGCCGGGCACCACGGTTCGTCGGCGACGGCCGGTTCCCCTGGCACTCCGGGCGCCGGGCCCGGCTGGTGGAGACCCGGCAGATCGACGACGTCGTACTGCTGCGCTACGCCCTGTCCGACCGCTTCCGGAGGTGAGGAAAGCCCTTCCTGTCGATTTCTGGGCTCTTGTGACGTTGTCGTGGGTGGGTTGAGCATGTCGTAGCGGCGCACGCCGTTCTCCGGCCCACGGTTCCGGTTGTCACGACTGGAATCGGGCAGAACGGAGAACGGCGTACGGCGCGCCTGGTACCCATTTGACGACGATCTTGGCCTGGCCTACGCCACCAACTCCTCGCTGAGGGCCCACAGACGCGCGGCGGACCCGGGGTCACGGCCCAGGGAACTCGGCTCAATCTGCTTGCCGCGAAAGAAGTAGCCTCCGGTAACCTCGCCCGCCTCCGGGGCGCTGGCCAGGTAGACCGGGGTGGCCGCGCCGGTCTGGACGGTACCCATGAAAGGCTTGGCGGCGGCGACGAGCAGCTTCACGACGCCGCGGGCCTCACGGCCCAGCTGGGTACGGATGAGGCCCGGGTGCAGGCAGTTGGCGACCACGCCGGTGCCGGCCAGGCGCTTGGCCAACTCGACTGTGAACAAAATGTTCGCCAGTTTCGACAGCGGGTAGCTCGGCTCGCCGCGGGCCAGTTCGTTCCACGGGATCCGCTTGGCCGACCTGTGCACGTTGGACGAGACCGTGATCACGCGGGCCGGTGCGCTGGCCATCAGCCGTTCCCGCAGCAGGCTGGTCAGCAGGAATGGCGCCAGATGGTTGACGGCGAACATGGTCTCGTAGCCGTCGACCGTGATCTGCCGCTTCAGCGTGATCACACCAGCGTTGTTGTCGAGCACGTCGAGCCGGTGGTATTTCTCCAGCACCTCGGCGGCCAGCCGGCGCACTTCGGCCATGCTCGACATGTCGGCCGTCAGAAGCTCCACCTCGGCACCGGGTGCCCGATGCCGGATTTCCTTGACGGCCGCTCGCCCACGCTCGGCGTCGCGCCCGACGACGACCACGGTGGCCCCCAACTCGGCCAGCCGGGCCGCCGTCTCCCGGCCAATCCCGCTGGTCCCGCCGGTCACCAGGCACACCTTGCCGACCATCGTGGTCATCGCCCCTCCGGGAAGTATCTGCCGCGGCGCCGTCTTCGCCACGGCGACGCCCCGGGTACCAGGTGTGGCGCCACGCCGCCAGCTGACCTGCCCTCCCGGTCCGCCCCCTTCTCCTGGCCATCCTCGATGCTGCCGTCAACCGCCGCAACGTCCAGATCGCTGCCGTTACACCGACCCACACACCACCATGTGCCACGACCGAAGCGGTAACAACCTGGACCGCCGCGAGTGCGCTGTCATGCCCAGTTGAGGGAGCGTTCGTATGGTGAGTCACCGCAGTGCTGCTGCGAGTTCGGTGGCGTTGTCGAACGCGGGTGCCGCCCTTTCGGATTCGTCTTCGGTGAGCGTGACGGACCGGGCGCGGGCCAGCATCTCGGCCGCGGTCTCTGGGTCGTGTAGCACCATCGCGAGTTCGGCGCGGTAGACCAGGACCTCTACCTGCTCGACCGGGTCGTCGTCGGCTTGCGGGCGGGCCAACGCGCTGTCGAGGATCCGAACGGCCTGTCCGACGCTTCCCCTGGAGTCGGCCTGTACGACAGCATTCGCCAGGGCCTTGGCCAGCCGCCCAGCAGGCGTGGTGGCCGGCACGGGCGCGGTGGCAGGGTCCCGAAAGACGCGGATCCAGTTGCCGCCCGGGTCGATGACGCTGAACCCGCCCAACCCGTCGGCGTTCTTCCGCGCCCTCGGCCGGGTCATCCGCGGTGTTCCGGACACCAGTACCTTGCCGTACGCGGCGCGCATGCCGGCTGCGAATGCCCGGTGTAGTCCCTCGATGTCCGCGGTGATGACGAGACAGGAGCCGTAGGACTGCTCCGGGTCGAATCCGGCGATCTCGAAGAACTGCAGATGCAGGTCTTCCCGCTGCACCCCCACACACGGGTTGGGCTTGCGCTGCTTGTACGTGGTGCGGAAACCGAGAACCCCGTAGAAGGTTTCGATGTCGTCAATGGATGCGCACGGCAGCAGGGGAACGGTCCGCTCGTTGGTCATGCCTCCTTCCTAAGCGTCGCAGGGTGTCCGTCGCACATGGAAATAGCCGATCGTCGCCTTCGGGCATCCGATCGGCTGATGACCCAGAACGCACGACGTACCCGTCACAGGTGCGCGGGTCGGCGCGACCGTCCTGTGCGCAGCGGCCCGACACGATCCGGGCCAGGCGGTGTGCGGCAGATCGGGGCGCCGTCGGTGAGGGGTGCCAGGAAGCGAGGTCGTCAGGCGGACCCAGGACGAGCGCCGTCATGTCCGACAGCCGTTGGGAGTGGCTCCTCTCGTAGCCGGCCAACTGCGGTACCACTCGGGCGAGGTCCTGCTCACGTGCGGCAAGAACCTCCCACCACCAGTCATCGAGATCGCCGCCGTTGAGCAGCCAGGTACTGATGCAGCCCGCGGCATCGGCATCGAGCGCGTCCGGGTCGTGTGCGTGAGGGCTACTCCGCGAGGTAGCCGGTGGCCGGGTCGACCTCGGCGAGAAAGCCGCGGATGGCCTCCTCCATCTCGGCCCGGCCCATCCGCGGCTCGACGGGTCCGCCGAGGGTGAAGCCGTACTCGTGTGGTCCGGTGAGCCACTCGAAGTCGTACGTGCCCGGCTCGTCGGCGCGTACCCGGACCCGGAAGTCGTGCCCGTCGACGGTGAGCAGGACCGGCTCGCCCCGGTGGGCGGGGCGCAGGTGCTCGGGCGCCCGGCCCGCTTCCGGCCCGCCCATCGCCGCGCCGTCCGGCCCGCCCGCACCCTCGCCGAACGGTCGGAACGCGCCCGGTGTCGGGTAGCGCGACGGCATCGACCGGCCGGACCGCGTCGACGGGTACGCGTCGACAACCGCGAAGTAGTGGTCGAGGACGGCATTCGGTCGTACGTCGACCGCGACCTGGTGCCGGCCCTGCCCGGTGCCGTCCGCGTCCGGCTGCCACACCGTGACCCCGGAGTCCGGACCGGGCTCCCGGACGACCGTCACCTCGCCGGCGGCGAAGGTACACAGTGACGGCGCGACGATGGTCATGGCGGCCAGCGGGTCGTGGAAGGTGACGGCCCGCCGTTCGGTGAACCAGGAGCCGGCCAGGTCGGCGACGGCCGCCAGCAGCGGATGGGCGCCGCACCGGGCCAGGAACGTGTCGGCGTCCATCCGTACCCGGGTGGTGACGTCGAGACCGACGCAGCGGTGCACCGGGACCGGGGTGGCGTACACCCGGGCGGCGGCCTCGGGGTCGCAGCGGACGTTCCACTCCGGGCCGGGCACGGTGTGGAAGGCGCCGCCCATCGTGACCAGGGCGCGCAGCAGCGACGGAAGCTCCGGGTCGGCCGCGAAGAGCAGGGCCACGTTGGTCAGCGGGCCGACGGCCAGCAGCGTCACCTCGCCCGGATGGGCCCGGACGGTCCGGCGCAGGAACTCCACCGCGTCCCCGGTGGGGAACGAGGTCTCGTGGTCCCAGCGGGCGAGCGCGGCGGCCTGCGGCGGCGGTCCCTGCAGCGGTGGACCGACCAGCGGCCGGTGCGCGCCGGGCAGGATCGGTACGTCCCGTCCGGCGGCCCGGCAGAGCACGCTGGCCAGCGCGGCCCGGGCGGTCGGGTCGGCGCTGACCGTGGTGATGCCGAGCAGGTCGCAGCGCGGTTGCGCCAGCAGGTAGGCGAGGCAGACCGCGTCGTCGATGTTGTTGCCGATGTCGGTGTCCAGCAGGACGAGGTGCCGGTTCTGCACGACTTGCTCCACGGTCGGTCGGGGCCGCGTCGGTCGGTTGGGCCGGCGGGTGCTAGCCGAGCGTCGAGCCGGTCACGGTCGGGTTCCGGGCGCCGAGGAAGAAGATGCCGGGAAAGCCCCGCGTCTCGAAGCCGTCGCTGGGATTGCGGCGCAGCGTCGATCCGTTGATCGTCATCGTACCGGTCCGGTCGTTGCTGACGAAGAAGATCGCACCGCCGCCCTCGTTGGCGTGGTTGTTCTCGACGACACTGCCGGCGATCGTCACGGTGAACCGGTTGCCGTCGGTGTAGATCGCACCGCCGCTGCCGCCGCCCGGGGTGCCGCCCCGGGCCGGGTTGGCGCCCCGCCCGACCGCCTTGTTGTGGCTCAGCACGCTGTTGAGCACCACCCAGGAGACGCCGATGCTGCTCAGCGCGCCACCGTTGGCGCACGTGCCGCCCTGCCCTGACGCGCCGCCGAAGGTGCTGTTCACGACGTACACCGGTAGGCCCTTGGACTGGCTCAGCACCCGGATGGCGGCGCCGCCGAGGTCGGGGCCGGTCTGGTCGCAGCGGTTGCGGACGAACCGCGAGTTGACCACCTTGAACCGCCCGCCCCGGACGAAGATCGCCCCGCCGCCACCGCCCTCGACCCGGTCGCCGGTGGAGTTGCCGTCCGCGAAGACCAGATTCTGTACGGTGAGCCGCGGGTGGTCCTGGTCCTGGCAGTGTGAGGTGGTCCAGCCCTGCGCCTGGTCGCAGGTGTTCATGTAGAGGATCCGGCGCTTGCCGCCGCCGCTGAGCGTGACCTTGCCGCCGCCGTCGAGCACGATCCGGGGACCGGTCGAGTTCCGGATCTTCGCGGTGGCCTTCATGGTGATGGTGACCGGGGCGGGACCGCAGGAAAAGGTGATCACCCCACCCTTGGCGACCGCCGAGACCACCGCCGCCGAGGTGCAGCTGGCCGGCGTACCGTTTCCGATCACCCGGTCCGGCTTGCGGGTGTCCTCCGCGCGGGCCTCGGCCGGCACCTCGGCCCGACCCTTCGGGTTGCCCGGCCGGGGCAGCGATGCGGCCGATTTGGTCGGCGACGATGTCGCGGTGGGGGAGGGCCGGACCGAGGCGGAGGCGGTCGGAGTCGGGGCGATGTCCGCACCCGGCGCCCATGCCGGCCCTGCCGCCGGCTCCTCCGACGACGAGCCACAACCCGCCAGTACGACGGCGGCCAGCACTCCGGCGACGGCCGTCGCGGCCGTGATCCTGATACGCATCGGCAGATGGTACGGCCGCCCGGCCAACGCGAGGTCCGGCCGTCGGACCGCCCGACCACCGTCCTGGTTTGTCGGGCCCGCGCCGTCCTGACCGGACGGATGTCCGGTCGGCCCCGATGCCAACTTTTGTCAGTTTAATCAGAACTTCTGTTGGATCGATGGAAAGTGTTAAAGTCGGCGATCGATCTTGGGTGTTACGAGGTCGTAGCAACCGGGGCAGGGAGGAGCCCGCCACCACGCCTCCCTGCCCCGGGATCCGCGCTCACCAGGAGGAACCGTGACCGCACCGAACCGACGGCGCCCGCGCCGTCGTGGCGTGCTCGCGGCCGGGGGTGCCGCTCTGGCGACACTGCTCGCCGGAGTCGCCGTCACCCCCGCCGCGTCCGCGTCCGCCGCCGACATCCCGCCGCAGGAACCCGGTGTCACCCTGCGCTCGTACGACATGGGCACCCCGCTCTCGGCACTGTGCACCCTCAAACCCGCACAGACACCGAACATCGACAAGCTCATGCCGCAGATCAACTGGACCGGCACCGACGAGTTCGGCCTCGCCGACCGGTTCATCAGCCACGTCACCGGCAACCTCACCGTGCCGGTGGACGGGACGTACACGTTCCGGCTCACCAGTGACGACGGGTCGCGGCTGACCATCGGCGGCCAGCGGGTCGTCGACCACGACGGCCTGCACGGCGAGACCGCCATGGAGGGAACGGCCACCCTGACCGCCGGCCTGCACCCGCTGTTCGTCGAGTTCTTCGACAACGGCGGCGGCCAGGTGCTGCGACTCGAGTGGCGGACACCCGGCGCCGACAACTTCGCACTCGTACCGACCTCCGCGCTGAGCACCGACGCCGGCGTCGTCCGCGTCACCGCGCCCGGCTGGAAATACTGTGAGGGCGCCAGCGACTCGGCCGGTGACGGTCTGCCGCTGGACCGGGTGCACCCGGGCTACACCCTCACCGATCTTCGCCCGGACGGGTTCGAGCCGCAGGTCACCGGCATGGCGTTCCTCCCCGACGGCGACCTGGTGATGTCGACCTGGGGCGGCACCGACAACGCGACCGGTGAGATCTACGTGGTCGAGGGCGTCACCGGCCGGACCGGTCCGGAACGGGTGACCCACCGGAGGTTCGCCGACGGGCTGCGGGAACCGCAGGGCGTCGCGGTGGTCGACGGCACCGTGTACGTCAGCCAGAAGCACGAGCTGACGGCGCTGCGCGACACCGACCGGGACGGGGTCGCGGACACCCGCCGCACGGTCGCCACCTGGCCGTGGGGCGGCAACTTCCACGAGTTCGCCTTCGGGCTGCTCTACCGGGACGGCCACTTCCACCTGAACCTCTCGGTCGCGATTAACTACGGCGGTGCCACCACGGTGCCGCAGCCGGCGCCGAACCGTGGCACCTCGATCAAGGTGAACGCCAGAACCGGGAAGATCATGTACCTGGCCGGCGGGCTGCGTACCCCCAACGGGATCGGGTGGGGTCCGAAGGGCGAGGTCTTCGTCACCGACAACCAGGGGGGCTGGCTGCCCGCATCCAAGCTCGTCGAGATCAGGAAGGACGCCTTCTACCACCACTACACCACCCCGGCGGGCCCGTTCGACGACAACCCGGTGACCCGACCGGTCGCCTGGCTGCCGCAGAACGAGATCGCCAACTCCCCGTCCACCCCGGTACTGCTGAGGAAGGGGCCGTACCAGGGGCAACTCGTCATCGGTGACGTGACGTACGGCGGCCTTCAGCGGGTGTACCTGGACAAGGTCGAGGGTCAGTACCAGGGCGCGGTGTTCCGGCACAGCCAGGGCCTGGAGGTCGGCGTCAACGAGGTGACCCTCGGCCCGGACGGCGCACTCTACGTGGGCGGCCTGGGCGCCGGCGGCAACTGGGGCCAGGAGGGCAAGCTGACGTACGGCCTGCAGAAGCTGACGCCGAACGGCACCTCGGTCTTCGAGGTGAAGCGGATGCGGGCGTCCCGGGTCGGGTTCGACCTGGAGTACACCGAACCGCTGTCGGCCGAAACCGCGCAGGAACTCGCCGACGCGTACCAGGTGACGCAGTGGCGCTACGGTGCGACCAGCCAGTACGGCGGCCCCAAGCTCGACCTGGAGACGCTCGACGTCACCCGGGCCGAGCTGTCCCGGGACCGGCGTACTGTCCGGCTCACCATCCCGGGCCTGAAGGAGGACCGGGTGGTACACCTGCGGTCGCCTCGCCCGTTCAGTTCCGCCGACGGCGAGGAGCTGTGGAACACTGAGGCCTGGTACACGCTCAACCAGATTCCGGGTCACGTGACGCAGCCGCAGACGTTCCACGAGGCCGAGGAGGGCCGCACGGCCGGCGTCGGCATGGCGACCGACCACGCCGCATACTCCGGTTCCGGGTTCGCCGCCGGGTTCGCCGAGGACGGCTCGTCGACCAGGATCGCCGTCGAGGTCGGCAAGAGCGGCCAGTACGACCTGGCGATGCGCTACAGCAACGGCCCGAACCCGTACTCCGGCGAGAAGCAGCTCAGTCTGTACGTCAACGGTGAGCGGGTGGAGCAGACAGTCTTCCCCTCCACCGTCACCTGGGAGGAGTGGGGCACCATCAGCACGACGGTGCGGCTGGTCAAGGGCCGGAACCTGGTCGAGTACCGTAAGGAGGCCGCCGACTCCGGCCACGTCAACCTCGACGTGCTCGCCGTCCGGCCGCGGGGTGAACGCATCACCCTCTTCGACGGGAGTGGACTCACCGAGTGGCAGCACACCGACGGACGTGAACCCGAGTGGACGATCGCCGACGGTGCGATGACGGTACGCAACGGGGACCTGCGTACCGTTCAGGCGTTCGGTGACTTCCGGCTGCACGTCGAGTTCAACCTGCCGCTGTATCCGCCGGAGGTGACCGGGCAGGCGCGCGCCAACAGCGGCGTGTACCTCCAGGACCGCTACGAGATCCAGGTGCTGGACTCGTACGGCATCGACCCGCCGCAGACCAACGACGCCGCCGCCATCTACACCCAGAAGGCCCCGGACGTGAACGCGGCCCGGCCGCCGCAGACCTGGCAGACGTACGACATCGTCTACCGGCAGGCCCGCTACGACGCGGCCGGCACCAAGGTCGAGAACCCACGGGTCACCGTGGTGTGGAACGGCGTCACCGTGCACGACGACGTCGAGATCCTCGGCCCCACCGGCGGCAGCCGCCCGGAGGGCCCGGCCGCGGGCGCCATCCGACTGCAGGACCACGGCAACCCGGTGCAGTACCGCAACATCTGGATCGAGCCGCTCGACCGGTAGTTCACCGACCGTCCGGGACAGGGGCGGCCGGGCCGGTTCGCCGGCCCGGCCGCCCGCGCCGGTTCCGGCGGCTCTCCCGGGTCAGGGGCTGCTGTCCGGGTAGACCTCCACGTCGTAGAGCAACTGCACGTGGCGTCGGCCGTTCGTGACGCCCACGAACACCGGATCGCCCGCAGGGGTGCGGCCCTGGCGCCACACCTGCTCGCGGGCGGCCTCCCGGGACTCGTCGTGGACCTTGCCCGCTCGGTGCATTTGCCACACGCGTCGGGCGGTGATTCGGTCGCTGTCGAGGTGGACTCGTATCAGGGGCATGCGGCTCCTCCGCCTGTTCGCCTGCCGGAGCGGTCCAGGCGAACTAACTTACCATCGTTAAGTCAATTGAACGGCGTGCTAGGTTGACTGGGTGATCGCCGCAGAGCCGGACCCCTCGGGGAACGCCACAGACGAGCAGGAGAGCCACGGCAGCACGGTGTCGGTGTGGCTCCGAACCGATCGGACACGTGCCCGACGGGCGCCGCAGCTGACCCTCGGTCGCATCGTCGACGCGGCGGTGGCCGTACTCGACGAACACGGCACGGTGGGCCTGACGATGCGCCGCCTCGCCCAGTTGCTCGACGTCACGTCCACCGCGCTGTACTGGCACGTGAGAACGAAGGACGATCTCCTCGACCTCGCCCTGGACGAGGTCTTCGGCGCCGTGCCCGTACCGGAACCGAGCGAGGACTGGCGGGAGGATCTCCGCGCCCTCGTCCGAGGGTGGCGGGCGGCCATGCTGAGGCATCCGTGGGCACCGGAGCTGATCGGACGCCCGATGCTCGGGCCGAATGTGCTCGCCCGTACCGAGTTCCTGCAGTCGGCGCTCGTACGCGGCGGCTACTCAGGGCGCCAACTCGCGGTGGCAACCCGCACCCTGGCCAACTACGTGATCGGCGCCGCGCTGACGGAGGCCACCTGGCGCCGGACCGCGAACCCCCGGTTGCGGGCTGCGGCCCGCAACCACATCACCGCGAGCGCCGACACCTACCCGACCCTCAACGCCTCCGGCCATATGGACGAGACCCGATGGAGCGACGACCTGCTGTTCGACGAGGGCCTCGACAGCATCCTGACGGCACCCGGACCGGTAGCCGGTGAGCCCGCCGGTGCTGGTGTCGATGACGAACCGGGACAGCTGGATACCGACGACCCGAACTGACGATACGGTCAACCCGGTTCGTCCCAGTCCAGTCGCTCGATCCATCGACGTACTGCGGCAAGATCGCTGTCAGTCAGTCCCTGATGCGGGTCGACGCGGTGCAGCAGCGCCGGCCCTCCGTGGTGTGCGGCCACCCATCGTCGGTCGGCGTCGGAGATCTCGTCGTCGAGCCAGACGAACGGACGTCGTGCCGCCCAGCGGCTCAGGGGTTCGGTCTTCCAGTGCACGCCGCGTGGTGGGTTCCCGTCGGTGTCGGGCCACTCGACGACCGGCAGCACAGGGAGACCGAGCCGGGGTGCGACGACCTCGTTCGCCTCGGCCATCCAGGTACTCGCCCAGACCAGTTCGCCCGACAGGGCGAGCAGACGACGACCGTCGTTGTGGTCGAGACGATCCGCCAGCGGGTTCCCGGAACGGTCGGGAATGTCTGCCGCACCGCTGTTCAACCGTTGATCGGTGCCGCCGGGACGGGCGCGGAACGGAATGAGTACGCCGTCGACGTCGACAAAGACCAACGGCCGACGGCCACCGCCACGCCTGGCCGATCCGTTCCGCTGAGCGTGACCGTGGGCCGATGCGGCCGGAGTCTGCCGGTCCACCGTCACCCGTTCTCCTCCGGGTCGAGCCCGGCGATGGCGGCCAGGTCCTCGGCGGAGATCCCCAGGACTTCCGGTACGTACGCGAGCACCGCCCGATGCGGAACGATGCCCCCGGCACGGAGTCCTCTGATCGTGGACTCCGACCGGAAGCTTCCCCTGGCCATGTCCCGGACAGAGATTCCGCGCAGGTCTATCAGCCGGCTGAAGACCACTCCGAAGGGGTGCGGCTCCGGTTTGCCGGGAGCGGCGACGCTGGGGCCGACGACCATGTCGCCGAGCTTCGCCTGGAATCTGATCAGCCGATCGCCGTCGAACCGGACCTGGGCCGAGAACGGCAGGACATCGTCGCTGCCGCAGCTCGCCGTTCCCGGCACCGAGACCTCGACAACTCCCTGCTCGCGATCGTTCCACGGAGTCTCGTGTGGGTGGGCGGGCTCCACCCGGTCGATCCGCCAGGCCTGGTTCCACCACGGCAGTTCAGCAAGCAGGTCGGTGAAGAAGGGCGGTAGAACCGCGAGGTCCACGGGGGCCGGCCTGACAGAGTGGACAACTCCGGGCCAGTACCGCAACGCCTCGACCACGGCAGGAGTCAAGGTACGCCCGGCGAAGGTCATCAGCAGAGCGTAGCGCCGGCTGTTTAGGGTCACGGTCGATGAGAGACCGGGTACGCAACGCCCTTCGTCGCCACGATGGTCGTGCTGATGTGCTGCGGCGGTCTACTGATACTGGCCGCAGTCAAGATCGCGGCCCAGCACTACCCGCTGGTCGCGATGGTCGTCGTCGGGACCGGCTACGCCGCTCGGCGAGTGGTTCACACAATCCGTGCCCGGCGCACGGCGCGTCGGCTCGGGATCGAGGGCTGGCGACCCGCCCCGATCGACCAACCGTGGCCGTGGCTGCCGTTGAGCGAGCGACCCGACCAGATCCGGGTGCATCGGGCCTGGGCCCGGACCGTCGACCGGCTTCCGCTCACCGTCGGCGAGATCACCTGGAACGGGAACGCGCTCCACGGCTCGGTCCCGGACTGGCAGGGTCGGGGCGTGTTCGTCGTGGTCCAACTGCCCGTACCGGTCGAACCGATGGCGCTGCGTCGACCGCACCGGATGATCGGCACCGCCCGCCGGCTCGACGCCCCCGGAGTTGCACGCCGCGTACGAGGCCAACCAGATTCCACCATGGACGGCCGACCGCGACCTCCTCTTCACTTTCCACGTGACACCCGGATGGATGCGGCCCGGTGAGGTCCACGAAGCGGTGCGGCGTACGATGCTCGTGGTGCGGCTGCTGGACCTGGACCCGGTGCGCCCCGGCCGCGGCAGCCCGGTCCACGGGGACGTGACGTGACCGGGCGTTGTCCGGAGTGTGGGGCGGGGACGGCTCGTGAGGTCACCGAGACGTTCGACGGGGACAGGCTCGGCTGGGCGGTCTCGACGCGCTGCGGCGGCTGTGGCGGTGTCACCGAGCGGTGTGGCCGGGATGAGATGCCCGACGACGTGCGCAGAATCCTCGTCGCCCAGGTCGGCCTGGTCCGGTTGCGGGTCGACCCCGTTGCCGCCCGTCCGATCAGAGTGCGGCTCCTCGGCGTGTTCCGCCGCAGGGGGCCACGATCGCCGAGGCGAGCAGCACCTTCGCCGCGCTGACCAGCGGTGGCATCCTCGGGACGCCCGCCGAGACGAGGTTGCTCGCCGAGCGGCTCACCGCCGTGGGTGCGATCGTCTCGCTGGACCCCCAGCCGGGCCACCGGTCGGTAGGCGGGACACCGGGTACCCCGGGGCCCACCGCTCGAGTCGGACCGCTCGCCCCGGACGGACGAGGCTGAGGAAGCCCAGGCACCCACCAATCTCCTCGTCCTGCACTGACAATCCGCGTCCCCTGTCACGGTACAGAATTCACTGAATACAGCAGTTGCTGTACAGTCCGTGTGTGGAGACGTTGACGCACGGGCAGGTGTTGGCGCGCTTCGGCCATGCCCTGTCCGATCCGGTGCGGGCCCGGCTTCTGCTCGCACTGCGCGAGGGGCCGGGGTATCCGGCGGAGCTGGCTGAACTGCTGGGCACCAGCCGGCAGAACCTCTCCAACCATCTGGCCTGCCTGCGCGGCTGTGGGTTGGTCGTCGCCGTGCCGGAGGGGCGGCGAACCCGCTACGAGCTGGCTGACGCGCGGCTGGCGCACGCCCTGGGGGACCTGCTCGGACTGGTGTTAGCGGTGGATCCGGCGGCGTGTCCGGCCACGTCCGACCAGGGCTGCTGCTGATGGCCACCCCGATCCGGTTGGAGCCGGTCGGCCCGGCGGCGGCCCGGCGGGCTCTGCTCACCCGGCGGGTGCGGCTGCTGGTCGCCGCGACCATCGTCTACAACGTCGTCGAGGCGGCGGTGGCGATCACCGCGGGGTCTGTCGCGTCGTCGACGGCGCTGATCGGCTTCGGGCTGGACTCGGTCGTCGAGGTCGCCTCCGCGACCGCGGTGGCGTGGCAGTTCTCCGCCGCCGACCACGAACGCCGCGAACGCACCACACTGCGGATCATCGCGGTGTCGTTCTTCGCCCTCGCGGCGTACGTGACGGTCGAGTCGGTGCGTGCGCTGTCCGGCGCCGACCGGGCCGAGCACTCCACCGTCGGCCTCATCCTGGCCGCGCTGTCCCTGGTCGTGATGCCGGTGCTGTCGGCCGTGCAGCGCCGTACCGGTCGTGAACTCGGCTCGGCCTCGGCGGTGGCCGACTCGAAGCAGACCCTGCTGTGCACCTACCTGTCCGCGGTACTGCTGGCCGGGCTGGTGGTCAACTCGCTCTTCGGCTGGTGGTGGGCCGACCCGGTCGCCGCCCTCGTCATCGCCGCCGTGGCGGTCAAGGAAGGTCGCGAGGCGTGGCGCGGGGACGTCTGCTGCGCGCCGGTCAACCCCGGGTCCACGCCCACCACGACGGTGGACGGCTGCGGCGACGACGGCTGCACCGGCAGGAAGTGAGTCGATGGCCGCGATCGCACTACTGATCTATCTGCTCGCCCTCGGACTGGCGTTCGGGTGGCGCAGCCTCGCACAGTGGCGCCGCACCGGCGACACCGGACTCCGGCTGGACGCCGGACCGGTCGGCACGCTGCGCTGGTGGGCCAAGCTGCTGTTCGTCGCCGCGCTGCTGCTCGGCACGGCCGGCCCGGTTGCCGCGCTCGCCGGCATGAACCCGGCCGCCGTCGTCGTCGACCGGACCGCGATGTGGATCAGCGGACTGGTGCTCGCCGTCGCCGGAGTGATCGCCGTCCTCGCCGCCCAGACGGGCATGGGCACCTCGTGGCGGGTCGGGGTCGACCCTGGCGAACGTACCGACCTGGTCACCGGCGGAGCGTTCGCGGTGGCCCGCAACCCGATCTTCACCGCGATGATCGTGACGAGCCTCGGCCTGACCCTGATGGTGCCGAACCCGATCTCCCTCGCCGCCACAGTGGTCCTGGCCGTGTCGATCCAGTTGCAGGTCCGCGCGGTGGAGGAGCCGTACCTCGCCCGTGTGCACGGCGCTGCCTACGCCGCCTATGCCTCGCGGGTGGGCCGGTTCCTGCCCGGCATCGGCCGCCTCACCGGACCCGTCGAGGCCGCGGACCACCGATAGCAGCCGACATCAGGACCTGATTTTGGATCGGGGTACGCCGACATTTGTCCAAGACCGGTGGCGGCAGGCCCCCGCACCATCGGGGGCATGAACGTCGACGACGTCGAGTCTCCGCAGGGTCTGCACGTGGTCCACGACGGTTCCCGGCAGGCACCGCCGCTGCTGCTCGTCCACGGTTCCGGGTTCTCGGGAAACTCCTGGCACCCGATGGTTCCGGCGCTCGCCGGTCACCACCACGTCATCCGGGTCGACCTCCCCGGCTGCGGCAAGTCCCCGCCCGCGCCGTCGTACGCGGTGCACGCACAGGCGGGTCGGGTGGCCGCACTGCTCGACGACCTCGGCCTGCGGCGGGTCGCCGTGGCCGGACACTCAAGCGGCGGCTACGTCGCCACCGCGCTCGCCGAACAGCGCCCCGACCTGGTCGGATCACTCGTCCTGGTCAGCACCGGCCCGAGCCCCGACGCGCTGCTTCCCCAGCCGGCCCTGCTCCGGGTCCTGCTCGCCCCACCCCTCGGGCCGCTGCTCTGGCGACGGCGGACGGACAAGATGATCCGCCGGGGGATCGGCCTGACCTGCGTACGCCCGGTGGAGGTCCCGGACGACCTGGTCGCCGACCTGCAACGGACCACGTACCGCGCGACGAGGGGAGTACTGCGGGCCAACAGCGCCTATCTCGCCGAGCGGAGTGTGCCGGAGCGGCTCACCGCCGTCGCCGTGCCCGTACTGGTGATCTTCGGCGCCGCCGACCCGCGCTGGGATCCGGCGTCGGCCCGTCGGTACGACGCGGCGCCGACCGCCCGGGTCGAGATGCTGCCCGGCGTCGGACACCTTCCGATGCTCGAAGTGCCCGACGCGACCAGCGAGGTCCTGCTGAACTTCACGGCGCCGACGGCGAACACCCCGCCCGACAACCGTCGCGCCTAGACTCGGCCCGTGGTGTCGACCGGGACATCGCCCGACTGGGCATCGGTGGAGATCGCGGTCCCGCGCTCGCCGCGACCGCTGCCGGGAATCAGCATGGCCGGCTTCCACCAGCGGGTTCCCGGGCCCGTCGACATCGCGATGGTCGCGCACCCGGCCGTCACCCTGCTCGTCGACCTGAGCGGAGGCGGGTGCCTCGCCTACCGGGCCGGTGGCCGCCGCGAACACGGCAGTGTGGTCATCGGGCTCGCTCCCGGCGACCTGCGGGCCAGCGGCTCCGGAGTCGGCGAGTGCCTCCAGATCCGGCTGGAACCGGTTGCGGCGGCGACGGTGTTCGGAGCCTCGGCCGAGCTCGGTGGGGCACTCGTGGCCTTGGACCAGTTGTGGGGCCGGCACGCTGGCCAGGTCGAGGAGCGGCTGAGCGCCGCGACGTCCTGGGCGGAACGCTTCACCATTGCCGGGAAGATGCTCGGTCGACGCTGGGAGACCCGCCGGCCCGTCGACCCGGAGGTGGCCCAGGTCTGGCGCCGCACGCTCGCCAGCCGGGGACGGGCCCGGGTCGAGGCTCTGGCGGACGAGGTCGGTTGGAGCCGTAAGCGCCTGTGGTCCCGGTTCCGGTCCCAACTCGGGATCACCCCCAAGGGCGCCGCCCGACTGGTCAGGTTCGACCACGCCGCGCACCTGCTGGTCGCCGGGCACGACGTCGCCCGCGTCGCCGCCGAGAGCGGGTACGCCGACCAGTCCCACCTACACCGCGACGTCAGGGCGTACGCCGGGACCACGCCGACGGCCCTGGCCGTCGCGCCGTGGCTCGCGATCGACGACGTCGCCTGGCCCGGCTCGTCACCGGCCCTCCGCCCGTAGCTCGTCGATCAACGCCACGATCGCCGGATCGGCCGGTGCGCGTACGTCCGCGGGCCGAATTACCTCGTCGCCCTGCGGATCGTAGATCGTGAGTTCGTGGCGCTGGGCGAGTTCGTCGATCAGCCCCAGTGCCGGCGAGCCGTGTTCGCCGTAGCTCAGGTGCATGCTGACGTGGTCGATGCCGACCGCCAAGGGCGTCATCATCCACGGTGAGTCGGGATCGTGGGGTGGGACGTCGGGGAAGCAGGCGCGGAGGTCCTCGTAGAATCCGACGACACGTGCGTCCAACTCGCCGTCCGGGTGATCCGGGCTGGTGCAGCGGTCCGCCATGGTGCGTATGTCGGCGTCCGTCGCGGTCGGCTCGACAGCGATTACCACGACATGGAAACTCATGGCCGCATGGTGCGTCATCGGGAGCGACCCGTCGAGCCTCTCCGGACCCGGGCAGGTAGCCGACGGTGCCCGGGCCGCTCCTACTGTCGACTCTCCAGGTGTTGCGCGACCCGGAGCAGCGGACCGACCAACGCGGGAATGTGTTCCGGCATGTCGATCACACCCGGACGGTAGCTGAGCAGCTCGGGACCGTAGACACTCCAGGACGGCACGGTGCCGGCGAGATGTTCGTCGATCAGCGCCGGCCCGATGAGCCGGGAGATCGTACCGGGATCGCCGCCACGGACCCGGTACCGTCGGTCGAACCCGTCGTGCCCGGTGGCCTTCCCACCACCGGTCAGCCGCTGCCCCAGTCGGGACATCGGCGGCCGAGGCTCGACCGTGAGCCCCGGATAGGCGCGCGTCAGCCGTACGACGACAACGGTGAACGAGTGCGTCTGGGTCGTCTGCGTGGTGCTGGTGCCACCCTGACCGTCCGATGTCGTGGTCGTCTGTGTCTCGGTGTAGGAGTACTCCGCGACACTGACCGGCCGACCAGCCACGACCGCCGAGACCGCCAGCGACACCCCACGAGGGTTGCCGCCCGGAAGTCGTCGCCCCCAGTCCACCGCCGGGTACGGCGTGATCGTCCAACCGTGCTGGTGGGCCCACCGCGTCAACCGGTCGCGCCGCTTCCGCTCGCGCTTCGCGGTCGACACCATGGCCACAACAAACAGGACGGTCACTCCGAGGCAGGCGATACCGACGAACAACGGCAGATGATCCACGTCCGTTACTACCTCCCGGTGAGGCCGGGTTCCGCCTCGGTCAGGTCATGACGGCGGTCGGTCAGATCGCTGGTGATGGCACGTGCAGCCGATCAGCGTGCCCAGTCAGGGCCGGACGGGCAGAGCGCACAACCGATGCCACGGTGTAGCACGGCCTCTTCGTGCGGCACATGGTGCGCCTGACGGCGGGCACAGACCACTCCTCGGGTGCATTCGTCGTTCAGTTCGTGGACGACGACCGTGCCTGAACAGACCTTTGAGGCTCGACCTGTCGGGCCGGGCGGAACCTGCGGCGACGAGGCCGCCGGCGACGCGCGGAGTGGTGGCGGCTCGAAGTCGTCGGGAGCTGCCGCGTACCGACGATGGAAGGCTCGTTCGAGCCCGTTCTCCAGGCCGAAAAAGGCGTGGTTGAGCCGCCGCTCCCGCCCGTCGTCGAAGTCCGCGTCGGTGAGCCGCCGGGTCAACTCGGCGAGGTCGGTCAGACCGAGATAGTCGAACGCGTCCGCGGCACGGAGGATCTCTTCGGGGGTGCACGTATCGGCCACGGCCGAGGTGCCGCTGCCCATGATCCGGCCGTACGGCTTGGCCATCGCGTGCAGGTGCCGGTCGCCGACGCCACGCCCCGGCTGGTCGCTCAGCGCGCGGTTCCAGACGAGGTCGGCCGGGGTGAGAACGCTCGCCATAATGCCGAACCTAGCCGACATCCACCAGCTGCTTATGCCGGGACAACGCACGATGCCGCAGGACGGCGTCGGGTGTGACAAGGTCGAGCACCCCGCCGTGGTCACCGGACAGTGCCGCGAGCACTCCGACAGCCCGTCACTCCCGGGCGCCCCGGTTCCGTCTCCACCCGCGCTCAGGGCTGAGCGTACGGGGAACCGACGATCCGCAGGTCGTTCACACTGTAGGCGGGCTCCCGGGGGTACAGCATGGTCTCCGCATGGTCGGTGCGGTACCGGGACAGCGCCGACGCGCTCACCGCGGTGTCGACCAGGGTGAGCTGACGGAGGTCGTACCGCGCGAGGACGGGGAGGACCGCATCGCTGACGGGTGTCCCGCGCAGGTCCAGCGACCCGAGCCGCGTGACACCCTCGAGCAGCGCCACGACCTGCTGGTCGGCGTCGTGGCCGAGCCGGATCCGCAGGTGGTCGAGCTCGGTAGGGAGCCGTGCCGAGCCGGCGATCGCCGGGGCGACGAGCTCCACGTTCCGCACCGACGGGCCGAAGGCGCCGTCCAACCACAACGTCTCGGCCGCGGCGAGGTCGACGCGGGTCAGGCCCGGGGCGACCTCGGCGATCGCGGCCTGGCCCCAGGGGCGCGGCGGCAGGCCGGTGACGGTCAACTCCGTCAGGGTGTCGAGCCGGTCGGCCGGACTGACCTGGAACTCGCTCGGCGTCGCGAGGTGCAGGCGCAGGAGCCGAAGTTTCGGAAAACGGGCGAACGTCGACAGCGCTCCGACGCCCGACCTGCACCGGCCGCACTCGACGATCTCGGCATGGGGCAGCGGCGGCAGCGCGTCATGGTCGTACCCGTCGCCCGCTACGGTCACCGACCAGATCCGGTCGGCGACGCTCGCCAGGTGCCGGAGGTCCTCGCTGTCACCGCACTCGGTACGGGTGTGGAGGCTGAACGGGCTGCCGTCGTGGACCGGAGGCAGCGCCGGACCCAGGACGTGGAATGGGGGTACGCCCTCCCGGATGTGGTAGAGCCGCGACTCGTCGTCGGTGAACCGTCCACAGCAGACCAGCTCGATGATGGTCGCCGTGCCAGTCTCGCCGACGACCGCGACGTTCACCCACTCGGGCACCCGACCGTCACGCCACAACTCGTCCACGACCGTTCCGGCGTCACACCGCCACAACGCGTTCCGGCGGTCAGGCTCACTGTCCTGCGGATAGCGGACCTCGCCGGGACGTGGCGGATGCCCGTCGTACGACTGGTTCAGTCGTACCCGGAACACCAGGGGTGCCGGCAGCCGCTCGACCACCAGCGTCTGCGCGAAGCTCCGGGCAGCCTCGGCCGACTCCGCCAACCGAGCGGCGAACAAGTCTCGATCCATCCGGTCAACCTAACCACCGCTGGGACCTGCGAGCTGCCTCACGAGGTCCGGATGGCGAGGACCTCCGGCGTCGGCGGTGCCGGGGGCAACCGTCACCGCTGCCGGTGGGCCGTGGAGGCACACCGGGTGTCCGGGACACCCGGTGTGCTGATCCGCCTCTGTTAGTTCTGCAGTACGGTAGCGTCGAGGTGACGGCTCACCCGACCGATCCGGGTGAGGTAGCTTTCCACGTTGTTCCAGGCGCCGGTGTGGCCGCCCCGGGCGGTGTTGCCGAAGAACCACGGGCCGCCGCTGTCGCCACCGGCCGAGATGTCGGCGTCGGTGATGTCCAGGCCGCACCACCGGTCGCCGTTGGTGAACGTCTGGCAGGTGTCGGTGTCGGCGATGTAGGAGCAGCGGTATCCGCTGGTGCGGCCCCAGTGACAGACGGCCGAGTTCATCGGCGCGTTGGCGACGGCTGTCACCGTCCGGTCGCCGCCCGCCTGCCGGTTGGTCGCCCGGAACTGCTTGTTCGTCGAGTGACCGTTCCCGGTCAGCGTCCGGTGGAACTGGAAGTCGATCGCGCTGTTCGACGTCTGGGTCGGGCTGGTAGTGATGATCCCCGTGGCGTTGCCGTACCGGAGGGCGTTGGCGCAGTGCCGCGCGGTCAGCACACCCCGGGTGCCGTTGCGGACCGCGGTGAAACCGGCGGTGCATTCGGCGTCGCCGTTGGCCAGGTTGAGGTCCCGTCCGCCTTCGACGGTGCGTTCGGTGACCGCGTCCCGGTCAGGGTCGAGTTCGAGCACCACGTCGATCGGAAGCTGTCCTCCGACGGTGCCCGCGGTCAACGCCTGCTCGAAGATCGAGCTGAGCGCGCTCAGCCGCGACGATCCCTCGACGGGCGCGTACTGGAGGCGCATGACGCGTCGCTCGGGGTCGTAGCGGGTGCCCGCGGACCGGATGACGTCGGAGCGCGCCGCAAGGGACGTGGTGAGCGCGTAGGCCAGGTTGGCCAGCTCCGCAGAGCTTGCCGGCGCGCCGTACTGCACCTCGGTGTTCACCGGCAGACGTTCGAGTTCGGCAACGACGTCGGCGTCCGGCTTCGCGGTGAACTGGATCCAGTTGCTGCCCGCGCTGTCCGGAGCAGCCAGGCCAGCCCGGACGAACGTGTCCGGCCTCGTCTCCTCCAGTTCCGTGACGTAGGCACTGAACTCGTGGATGCCCTGGTGGGCCGCGACGACGGCGGACAGGTCCCGCCCGCTCTCCTTGGCGTACGTGGCCAGGTCCTGCATCGACGCGTCGTCGAGAGCCTGTGCGGACAGACCCGTCCCGGTCACCCGGAACGTGCCCGCCGAGGCCGGCACGGTCCGCACCGGTACGGACGCCTGGACGACGGTTCCCGCGCCGCTGGTGTCGAAGCCGTTGGTGTCGAAGCCGGATAGGGCTGCCTGGGTGGGCGCTGCCGCCACGACCAGCGTCAGGCTGACGGTGACCGTCAGCGCGGTGGACAGGGGGAGAACTCGCCGCATCCGTGGTGTCCTTTCGGAGAAAACTGGTGATTTCCAGCTCGGTGCACTGAAGTACGCTGATCATTGCGTTTCGCGGATCGGCTGTGACCCAACGAATCCGCGAACTTCTGTCGGCCTGGACCGCCGTCCACCTGAGGAGGGCCATGAGCGGCCGGATCGGGCTGTGGCGCGTCACGGAGCTGCCGACGACCAGAGCCGGTGTCGAGCGGGCGTTCTCGTACTTCATCGCGGGTGTCCGCCTGGGCACGGTGGCGCAGATGGCCCCGGCGGTGCACCTCGGCGCGGCGACGTCACCGCACGATGTCGCCTATCTCGCGTGCTGGGCTGCCGCGGCATGCGCGTCCGTCGCGGTCAGCGTGGTGGCGCTGGTGCGCCGCCGCCCGCTGGGCACGGCGGCTTCCGTAGCGGACTTCGCGCTCGCCTGCGGCCTGCTCGTGCTCGGGCCGCTGGTGCTCGCACCGGGGGTACGCCTTGGTACCTGGGTCGCCTACCAGCCGGGCTACGCGCTGTCGGTCATCCTCACGGCCAGCGGTGTCCGCAGCCGTACCCTCTGCGTGGGTGGCCTCGTCGGCATCGTCGTCTGCTACGTGGTGTTCCTTCGCGGCGAGGTCGGGGAGGACATGACCTCGACCGCGGTCGGCAACATCCTCACCTACGTCGTGTATTCGCTGGTCGCGCGAATGCTCTTCGGATACACGCGTCGCATCGCGTCCGACGCCGACGCCTCGCGTGCCCGCGCAGCGGAGCTGGCCCGGCGTGAGGAGGAAAGACGTGCCCAGGTGATGATGCACAACGGCGTCGCCCTGATGCGCCTGCTGACCGAACCGGGGACCGACGCCGCACGCTCCCGGCTCATCGACCAGGCGGAGGTGGAACTGCGGCGCATGCGCTCCTACCTGCGTGGCCAGGCGCCGGAGGAAGACCGGGCCGCCGGCTATCCGGCGGTCGGCTCCGGCTCGCCGGTGATGCTCGCCCCCATGATCGGGCGGGTGTGTGACCGGTTCGCCGACCTGCACGTCGACACACTGCTCGACCTCGGCGCCGAGCTGGAACTTCCCGCCGCGCAGGCCGAGGCTGTCGAACGCGCGCTCGAGAGCCTGCTGCTCAACGTACGCGTGCACGCCCGGGCGGACACCGTCGTGGTCCACCTCGACCAGGGCGGGGACGGGAGCTGGACGTTGACCGTGCGCGACGACGGCGTCGGGTTCGACTCGTCGTCGGTGACGGCCGGGGTCGGCCTGCGCCAGGTTGTCGTGGGCGAACTGCGGCTGCGGGGACTCGACGTCGAAGTCGAGTCAACAGTGGGGGAGGGGACGACGGTGACGATCTCGTCCGGTCTCGGGCCGGCCAGCGTTTCCCCGGACCGGGACGCCTCCGTGGACGCGGCATGAGGCGCCCGGTGGCGGTCGTCGACGACGCGTCGCTGATCCGCGAGTCGATCGGCCTGCTCATGCCCGGCCTCGACGTCGTCGTCGCCGTCGCGACCGTGGAGGAACTGCTGCGCCGTCGCCCGGTGGTGGAGGTGGTCCTGCTCGACCTGCACCTGGCGAACCTCGAACAGCAGCCTGACGTCCGGCAGGGCATCGCCGCGATCCGTGCGCTGACCGGTCGCGGCTACCGGGTCTGCGTCTACAGTCAGGAGGAGCGCCGGTTCGTCCTCGCGGCCTGCATCGCGGCGGGTGCGAGCGGCGTCGTCTCCAAGGCGCTGCCGACCGGCCGGGCCGAGCAACTCCTCCTCGAGGTCGCCGCCGGCGGCACGGTAGTGCCGCAGCCGGTTGTCGGGATACTCGAGGTCCTGGTCCGGCGCGACTGCATCACCCTGCTCAGTGAGCGTCAGCGTCAGCTCCTCCACGGCCGTGCCCGCGGTTTGAGCTACGCCCAGATCGCCAGGCAACTGTTCGTGAGCGAGTCCACGCTGCGTGGCTACTGGCTCGACCTGACCCGGTCGTTGTCCGACTCCCTGCGTAGCCTCACCGCCGGCGAGATCGAACGCGCTCTCGGGCTCGCGCCGGGAGATCTTCTGGAATTCTGGTCCGAAGACGCGGCGGACGCGCGGGACTGGTGGCGCGTCGATACGGGCAGGTGAGTCGATCTGACCGGGCCGCGCCGCAGCCCTTCCCGGACGACCGCGATGACGGTCGTGGCTCGGACGAGAACCGCGCCGGTGTCGTGGTCGAAGCCGGTGATCAGGTCGGCGTCGTGGTCCCAGTGCGTCTGTCCGGTCACGAAGACCCGCCACGACGGCCCGCAGCGGAGGGGCTCTCCGCGCACCACCGCTCGTCGCACCGGCGCGCGAGATGGACGGTGAGGTCGGCGACCACCTCGACCGTCGTCGGCAGGACCCGTCTGATCGCGTCGAACACCTGCTCCTGGTGTGGGCTCGGCAACTCGAGGTAGGCCGAGACGGTCGTCAGGTAGCCGACATAGTCGTCGGCGTCCATCGTCAGCCGGCGTTCGAGCACGGACTGCCGTACGTCGACGAACCATGTCGAGCGTCGAAGCTCCGTACCTGGCCACTGCAGGTCCTGATCCGGTGGCGTGCCGTCGGGGGACGGGATCTCGTCGCTGGCCAGGAACGGCGCCCGGGCCACGCGTACGGCCTCCCGCACCGCCGGGTCAGCCAGTTGCAGTGCTCCACCACACGAGGCGAAGGTCCCGCCCGGCGCCACCAACGCGGCCATCCGCGACCACCGCCGCTCCGGTTCTGTCCAGTGCAGCGCCGCCGCCGCGTAGACCAGGTCGTAGCTCTCGTCGGCTCGGACGTCCTCGAACGCGGCCTGCACGGTCCTGACGTCGGCCGGCACGTGTTTCCTCAGCTCGGCGAGCATGGCCCCGTCCGGGTCGGTGGCGGTGACCGCGATCCCTCGCTCGGCGAACAGCCTGGTTGCCTTTCCTGTCCCGGCGCCGATCTCGAGGGCGGTCCGCACCGGCCTACCCGCGTACGTGAGCACCAGGTCGGCAAGTTCCACCGGATACCCGGGCCGGAACCGCTCGTACGCCTCCGCTACGGCCCCGAAACTCGTCGCCCGACCGGACATGCCGAGCATCCTGACACGATCCACGCCGCCGACGGACGGGTTTTTGCAGGTCCTCCGACCGCCTCACGGTCGCCGGTCCGGACGGCGGTCGGGTGGTTCGGCGCCATCCAACCTGGTCACCGTGATCGACTGTGCTGGTGGGACGGCTTCCGTCGCCACGACTCGTTGTCGAGGCGGGTTCCCCGCCTCGCCGGATGGGGAATTGATCGTGGATTTCAGTGCGCGGGTGCGGTCGGCCTTCCGGCGGGGTAAGACCGACGCGGCGGCGCGGATGAGCGAGGCCGAGATCGAGCGGGCACAGGCGGCCGGCGACCCGGGCGGGCGAGGTCGAGGCCAGGTACGCCCTGGCCCGGGTCGCCGTTCGTCGTGGTGACCTGCCCGGCGGGGCGGCCCGGGCCCGGGAGCCGTACCGGGAGAGCGTTCTGGCCGCCCCAGCACTTCCGCCATGGGAATCCATTCAACGGCACCGCCCGGGTACCGTCGTCTCCCGTGACCCTCTACTGGGACCCGACGACAGCGATGCGGCCCGAGCAGCGGGTCGGCTTTGACGGCAGGTGGGAGGAATTGCTCTGGCTGAACGTGCCCGGCCCCTTCTGGACGGGACAGACCGACAACTGCTGGACCGGACGGCTGCACGCACCCAGCAACGTCTTGTACGGCGGCGAGTACGTCACCGAGTTCGTCTTCCGGCAGCCCCGGACACCAGCCGAGGTCAACGCCCTCCTGGACGCTGCCTGGGAGGACCCGTACGGAGGTTACGGCTGCGACGGCGACGACCGCTGGACTCCCGCCACCGTCCGCGCCTGGTGGCGCGAACGTGGCCGGGTGCGCGAGCATCTCGACGATCTGCTTCCGCGTTGGAGCGCTGGTCGCGCCGAGGAGCAGGAGGCGGCCGAGGGGCTGCGTGACTTCCGCTCCTATCTCGCTGGACCTTTGGCGACCGATCTGCGGCGCTATTTGTTCTGGCTCGAGGAACGCCGCTCGCCCACCCCCGTCGACGTGTTACCTGATCTCTGAGCCTTCACGAACCGTCCAGGCTGATGGAGCTTCCGTTGTCGCCTCCCGCCCGACGCGACCGGCGCGAAGAGGACCTGCGGAGACGTGGTCGCGGCGTCGGCCCAAGCCTGGCTGGCTGGTCTACCCGCGTACCAGCCGGATCCGCCACCACTGACGGACGCCACGGGTTCGGTATCGTGAGTCGAGCCCAGGCGGGACGGCCGCGAAAGGACCTAGGCCGCGATGCCGCACATCGACAGCGCTGCCAGTGACCTACGCGTGCTCGTCGCCGGCCTCGACAGGGCAAGGGCAATCGTCGCGGCCGCCGACGACGAAGCCCGGAGGATAACCACCAGCGCTCTCGGGGGTGGCCTTACCGCCGTCGCTGCCGGCATGTCCCGGGTACGTGACGCCGTCAACGAGGTTCGGGCACAGGTCGACACGGTCGTCAACGCGGTCGATGAGACAGTCCTGTCCGTGACCGCCGCACAAACCGAGGCGTCACCGCAGGCGGTGATTGCCGTCCTGGCCTCCGCGCTGCACAGGATCGACGCCGTACAGATCGGGATCACCAAAACGCTCGGCAGCACCCACGACGTGTCCGGGCTTGTGACCCGGATTCTCCAGGGCGGCGACCCCACGACGATGATGTCGGTGCTCGGCGACCTCAAAGAGGTCCTCCTTGTGGCGCGGCAGCGGGCGGGACAGGCCAGAGAACACCTTCGGGTAGCCGTCAACGCGGCGCGAGAAGTCGGTCGACCGGGAAATCGGCCGGGGCTGGCGGTTCCGGACCGACCAGCCCCTCACCAGCCCAGGGTGCGGATGCGGATCCGAGTCGTTCCGAAGGGGGTGATGTGCCCTGGGCCCGCCGAGCCACCGGCGTTCCAGGTGGTACGCCGACCGGACCCCGTACCCGGATCGCGGCCAACGAGCAGCCCAGAGAACGCCGGTCGCTGGAGTTGGAAAACCAGTGTGCCGACACGATCGCCGGGCAAGGCTACCGGGTCCACCAGAATCCCACCAGGCGTGAGGTCGCCGAAGCGCGTGGCATCACCGGCGATGCCGGCGACCCGCAGAGGGCGCCCGATTACCTGATCGAGGGGCACGTTTTCGACTGCTACTCGCCGACACCGCCGGTTTCGCCGCGCGCTGTGTGGAATGCGGTCTCGAAGAAGGTCAGCAGCGCCCAGACACAGCGGGTGGTGCTGAACCTTCACGACTGGCGCGGCGACCTCGACGATCTTCGGCGACAGTTCGACACCTGGCCCGTGCCAGGGCTCAAGGAACTGGTGGCGGTCACACCATCCGGCAAGATTGTGCAGGTCGTCCGGCAGGACTGAGAAGAGGTCTGGCATGTCCATCCACTACCGGCTGACCCTGGCCGGCGACATCCCACTGGAACGGGTGGCCCAACTGATCCCCGCCGAAGCCACCGAGGTTCCTGCCCCGGGCGGCGACCGGGTGCTCAGCGCAGACCTGGACGACGAGTACGGCTATGTCCTCACCCTCACGTCTGGCGTACACGGCTACTACGAGGCGGAAGCCGACGGCATCATGTGGCAGTGGGAGCCCGAGACGTACGTCGACGTCACCTTCCACATGAACAAGGACCTGCTCACCGACCTGGGCAGGCCTCGGATGCTGAGGAATGTCGCCGAGATCCTCGCCAGCACGACCGAGGACGCGGCCCTGATTCTCGATGACAACTGGTTACTGCTGACCCGCAGCGGGGGCAGGCTCCAGAAGCACAACACCGCCGACTGGGACGACGGGGAGCTTTTCGACAGTCGCTCGGACTGACACGGACATCGTTCGGTGTCGTGGGGTGATGGCGCAGGATCGGTGCTGTTCTCCGGGCCGGGGACAGGAGGTTCACGGGCGACCGCCGCCGTCGCTAGCGTAGGTGCCGTGCAGATTGGTGTGAACGTACCGAACTTCGCCCCGGGCACCGACCCCGAGACGCTGCGACGGTGGGCGCAGACGGTCGAGGACCTCGGCTTCGACCTGCTGATGGTCTCCGACCACATCGCGGTGACCCCGGACGTGGCCGAGCAGTATCCGGCGCCGTTCTACGAGCCGTTCACCACGCTGTCCTGGCTGGCCGGGGTGACCCGCCGGGTTCGACTGGGCACCACGGTGCTCATCGTGCCGTACCGGCATCCGCTGCTCACCGCCCGGATGGCCGCGAACCTCAACCGGCTCAGCGGCGGCCGGCTCGTCCTCGGTGTCGGCGTCGGCTGGGCCCGGCAGGAGTTCGAGGCGCTCGGTGTGCCGTTCCGGCGACGTGGCGCGCTGACCGACGAGTACCTGCGAGCGATGCGCGACGCCTGGCGGAACACCGACGACTACGACACCGCGCCGATCCCGATCTGGGTCGGCGGCAACAGCGAGGCAGGCATCCGTCGCGCGGTGCTGCTCGGTGACGCCTGGCACCCGCTGCGGTTCACACCAGGATGGCTGGCGGACGCGGCCGGGCGGCTGAAGGCCACCGCCGACGAACTGGGCCGTCCGGCGCCCGCGCTGATGCCCCGCATCGCACTGCGGGAGACCCGTGAACCGGTCACCGACCCGGACCGGCTCGCCGGGGTCGGCACCATCCACCAGATCGTCGCTGACCTCGAACAGCTGCGGCTGCTCGGCGCGGAGACGGTGGTGCTCGACCCGTTCAACGGTGACCTGACCGAGATCCGCCAGCCCGAACGCGCCTGGCAGACCCTTGCGGCCGTGGCCGCGTACCACAATTCCCAGGAGGACCGATGAAGCCCGACGACGAGAAGTTCCTCCGCCGTGCTGTGGAGATCGCCGGCGAAGCCGGAGTGCTGGGCGAGCGCCCGTTCGGCTCGTTGCTGGTCGGCGCGGACGGCACCGTCCTGGTCGAGGACCACAACACCGTGGTCTCCGACAGGGACATCACCGCTCACCCGGAACTGAAGCTGGCCCGCTGGGCCGCCCGGGAGCTCACGCCCGACGTGGCGGCGACCACCACCATGTTCACCAGCTGCGAGCCCTGCCCGATGTGCGCGACCGCCATCGCCCGGTCCGGCCTTGGCCGGGTGGTGTACGCGTTGTCCGCCGAGCAGTTCGAGGAGGTCAAGCCGGCCACCCCGCCGCTGCCCCCGGTGCGGTACGAGGGGCCGGCGCTGTTCGCTGAGGCGCGCCAGCCGATCGACGACTATTACTAGGAGTGCGCCCCGGTCTCAGGCCGACGTGTCCGCTGACGGTGTCGGGCTGGCGAAGATCCAGGTCTCCCACTCCTCGCTCGACACGTAGGTGCTGGCCCGGCCATCGGGGGAAAGGGCGACGAAACCCCCTGCCTCCTCCGGCAGCCGCACCGCACTGGCCCGTGGTCGTGGGTCGCCGACCCTGACCCGCAGCCAGGGGAGCTGTCCGGCACCCTCGACGGCGAGCAGCATCGTGCCGTCCGCGCCGAGCGTGCCGTTATGAACGCACAGTCGCCACCACTCGTTGTCCACCCGAACGTCGGCGTCCGGATCGGCGTACGGGATGCGGACCGTTGGCGTGGCCGAGACCAGGATGAACGGCTGCCATACGGCCATCGGCGTCGGCAAGCCCGGCATTTCCAGGAAGTCGTCGACGGTGAAGCCTGCGTCGGCGACCGCCTTCCGCACGCTCTGCGGGTCGACCATGTCGGGACCCTACCTGCTGGTTCTCCGTCGAGACTGCTGGGCGTGCTCGTTATGGCGTACGCCTCCGGGTCAGTCCGGGGGCGTACGCCATGAGTGAGGGGCCGGTCATTGGGGGAGGACGCCGGTCTTGACGGCGGTGACGAAGGCGGACCAGTCGGCGGGGGCGAAGGCGAGGACGGGTCCCGTCGGGTCCTTGCTGTCGCGCAGCCCGACGAGACCAGGCAGGTTGTCGGCGACCTCGACGCAGTTGCCGGCGTTGTTGCTACGGGTCGACTTGCGCCAGGTGGCGTCGGCCAGGCTAGGCACGGGAGTACTCCTCTGCGATTTCTTTGATCATGCTCTTCGACCGGGATTCGGTGAGGGCACGTCGGGTCATGTCGGCCCAGATGAAGTTGTACGCCTCGGTTTCGTGCGGCTTGTCGAGGTAGACCGCACCGGTGACCGATTCCAGGTAGGCGACCGTCGGCTCCACCTCCTTGCCCCTCTCGTCCCGGTCGAAGTCTAAGATCGAAAACGCTCCGGTCATCGCTCCGGCGTGCAGCCCGGCAGAAAATGGCAGAACTTTGATGGTGACGTTCGGTAGTTCTGTTGCCTTGCCGAGCTGGTGAAGCTGCTCGGCCATGATCGCGGGATTACCGACCGGTCGCCGCAGCATCGCCTCGTTCATTATTACGTTCAGTTGCGGTGGGTTGAAGCGGGTGAGCAGTGCCTGGCGACGGCTGCGAAGCTCGATGAGGCGCTCCCGCTCCTCGTGATCATCGGGGCTGATGGCACCGCCGGGCATCCGGAAGATCTCCTCGGCATAGCGGCGGGTCTGGAGCAGCCCGGGTACCAGTTCCGCCGCGTACTCCCGGATCGTGGCGGCGGACGTCTCGAGTCCGATGTAGAGCTGAAACCAGCGCGGCATGCCCGACCCGAGCCAGTCGTGCCACCAACTCTTCTTCTCTCGGGTGGCGGCGGTCATCGCGAGGAGCAGCTCCCGCTGCTCGTCGGAGGCGCCGTAGAGCTGGAGCATCTGCTCGACGTCCGCCTGCCGAAAGCGGACGCTCTCCGCACCGTTTTCGATCCGGTGCAGGGTCACGCGGGCCCGGTCGAGCTGGACCGCCGCCTGGTCCATGGTGATGCCCGCTGCCCGCCGGAGCGCGGCGAACTTCCGACCGATCTGGCGCCGGAGCATCGTCGAGGCGACTACTGGCTGTGACACCGGCTGGCTCCCGTCCTGGGTTTCCTGGTCAGTGGTCCGTCCAAATCAAATAGCCATTGTCTAACCGCGAATAGACACGTGACAGAGTGTACTGACGTTGAGAGATCATCGGCAATAAGTGTCTCTGATGAAACATTGCATTTCCCGTGGGTCAATGAGGTGATCTCAGCAAGGATCCGGGGGCGGTTCGGGATGACACGGGCGTACCGTCCATAGCGGACAGCTTTTGATAAGGACGTGGAGCCATCGGTAGACAGGTTCTTGCGACGGAATCGGTCT
>NZ_JBDPMH010000017.1:0-136192 GCF_039871735.1 Plantactinospora sp. B24E8 | reverse complement strand
TGCTGTCGTCGATCTTCACGTACAGTGCGGTCAAGAGGGTGTCCAGGTCTTGCGTCACAACATGATCTTGGATGCCCTCTCCTCATGCCTGGACATCGACCCCTGACTTCGGAACTACTCGTCTAGGTGCTCGATCCAGGCGGCGGCGTCGGGACGTCGTGCAGCGCGCGGGTCGACGCCAGCGATGGTGCACCATTCGATCCATGCGGCAAGGTCGCGCAGGTATGCGCGTTGAGTGTTGGGGGCATCAGCGTGTTCGCGCAGCCATCCGGCAGTGGCGGCGAGCACCTGCGTGTCGGCGCGGACGGTGGTGTCCGGGCCGAGGCCGGCGACACGGCGGCCGAGCGGTACCCACGGGGTCGCGGTAGTCACAGCCGGGACGATACGCCGACTGGCAGGAGGGGCGACAGGATAACCGTTCTTATCATGTGCTCATCGCCGCCCCTTGCCTCGTATCGACGATGGGTCTGTCCTGGCTGTTGTCGTCTGCCAGTTGATGTGAGGCACTGCCAGCGTGTCCGAGGCATGTCGCGGTTTCTGCCATTTAAGTTGAGGCACACCTTGATGGACTGCTTCAGCGAGAGCGGGTGGCGGTGCGCGCTGCGAGGGCGTTGGCTCCGGAGCGGCCGGCGATGAGTTCGAGCTGGTCTACATCGACACGGCTGGGGTTCGTCAGCGTGGGCCTCTGTCCTTGTGCTGGAGTGTTCCGTTCGAGCGTGCCGGTGCGGTACGCCAGTTCACGTCCCGCCGAGGTCAGCGCAGCTTTTCCGGGTTGTGGTTCTTCGCTACGAGCGGTGAGCATGTCGGGTTCGAATCTTGGCTGGAGCGTGACCGGCTGATGCTGCTGGACGCCGACCCGGATGTCGTCTCGGTTTCGTCGCAGCCGTTCTGGTTGTGCTGGCAGGACGAGGACGAACGGCCGGTACGGCATGCGCCGGACTACTTCGTCCGGCGGCGCGACGGAACCGCGGTGGTGATCGACGTCCGCGCCGACGACCGGATCGGACCCAAGGACGCGGCGAAGTTCGCGGCCACAGCGCGGGCCTGTGAGGCTGTCGGCTGGGGGTTTGAGCGGGTGGGCGCGCTGGATGCCGTGTTCGCGGCGAATCTGCGCTGGTTGTCGGGCTACCGGCACCGGCGGTATCACCAGCAGGTCCACGCTGATCATCTACGGCGGGTGTTCGCACGACCGGTCCCGCTGATGGAGGGCGCGAGCGCGGTCGGTGATCCGCTGGGAGTGCTGCCGGTGCTGTTCCACATGTTGTGGCTGCGGGAACTGCAGGCGGATCTGCGGTCGGCGGCGTTGAGCGAGACGTCGCTGGTGCGGGCGACGGGAGGGCTTCGATGACGGTGTCGCGGCCGCCGGTGCTGCGTATCGGTGACGAGGTTCGGCTCCGCGAGCAGGTGCACGTGGTGGATGGCCTGGCCGAGGGCCAGGTCCGGTTGCTCGACGTCGCCGGCGGCGCGGTGGTGATGCCGCTGAGCCGGTTGCTCACCGATCCGACGTTCAGGCTCGTTTCCGCAGTGCCTCCGGCGCCGTTGCCGCCGGCCGGCCTGCTGGATGGTCTGCCGGACGAGGCTGTCGAACAGGCTCGCCGGTGGGAGCGGCACATCGTGGAGGTGCTCACGGGTCGGCCCCCGGGCGCGGAGAAAGGCGCCCGGGGGCGGCCGGAGTTCGATCCGGAGACCCGCACGCTGCGGCAACGGGAGCTGGCCAAGGTCGCGGAGCTGGCCGGTCAGGGTGAGCAGGTCAGTTTCAAGACGTTGCAGCGGTTGCGGCGTGGGTACGAGCGTGAGGGTTTGTGGGCTCTGGTGGACCGCCGGTTCGCGCGGCTGTCGTCGCCGACCGGCGGGCCGATGAGCGGGTGATCGCGGCGATGGTGACCGCGATCGGGGAACAGACGCATCAGTCCACGGGCACGGCCACGCGGGTGCGGCGCCGCTCGCAGCAGATTCTCGCTGCTGAGTACGGTCCGGATGCGCCGCCGATGCCACCGGAGCGGACGTTTTACCGGCTGTTCGCGTCGCTGTCGGCCGGCAAGCACACCGTCGGATCGGCCCGGACCCGGCAGTCGGCGGCCAAGCGGCCGGACCGGCCGTTCGGGACGGTGACCGCGTTCCGGCCGGGTGAGTGGACGCAGATCGACTCCACGCCGTTGAACGTCCGGGTGGTGCTGGACACCGGTGAAACCGACCGGGTGGAACTGACTTGGCTGATCGATCTGGCGACGCGGACGATCCCGGCGGCGGTTCTGCGTCCTACGACGAAGGCCGCTGACGCGGCGGTGCTGTTGGCGAAGGCGATGACGCCGGAGCCGATGCGGCCCGGGTGGGTCGACGCGTTGCGGATGTCGAGGTCGGTGTTGCCGCACCGCCGGCTGACCGAACTGGACGAACGCCTTGAGCACGCTGCGGCCCGGCCGGTGATCGTTCCGGAGACGATTGTGTGTGATCACGGGAAGGCCTACATCTCGCGGACGTTCCAGAACGCGTGCCGGGCGATGGGGGGTTTCGATTCGGTGGACACGCTGTTCGCGCAGTATGTCGCCGGCTACTGTATGTCGGCTCCAGTGTCGAGCATCGGGGCCGACACGCTGAGAAGGACGCGGTCTGGTCGTTGGCCGAGTTGCAGGCGCTGCTGGACGAGTGGATCGTCGCGGTCTTTACCGACCGCAGGAGCTCGGATATCGGCTCTGAACTGCGACAACACATAGGATACATGTCCGCGATGGCGTTTCAACACCTGGCCTGGCCATCTCCACGGACCTTGAAGACCGAACGTCTTCTCCAGCACGACGCTAACGTCGGTGGACTTCCTGTCCGCGAGTTGACGCCGGCCCCAGGCCAGTCGCAGAGCTAAGCCGTGAGAAATTGGATAGTCCGATCCGCATGTCGTCGCTATGGTCGCGTGGTGGCATACCAGCACCCGCTCGCCTACACATTGGGGCTGGAGGGCGTGGCGTTGCTGCGTGCCTTCGCCGGCGACTACGACCGGGACTTCATCGAAGCGCGTATCAGCGAGGTCCGGCGCCTTCTGGACAGCCCGTCGCTGAACGGTGACGGAGTCATTGCGGCGCAGGTCGACACCGTCGACGGCTACAAGGTGTGGTCGGCGACCTATGATCAACCAGGCAACGGGCTGTTCGAGATCGAAGAACCCATCGTGCACGAGATCCTCGGCTCCCTGCCACCTGGCGTCGCCTTGGACGCGGCTTGCGGCACCGGCCGATACACCGAGTACCTCGCCAAGCAGGGCCACCGGGTTATCGGCGTCGACAGTTCCCCGGAAATGCTGGCTCACGCTCGTACGCGCGTTCCGAACGCGGAATTGCGGCAGGGCGACTTGGATCAGCTTCCCCTGCCTGACGATCACGTCGATGTCGTCGTGTGTGCGTTGGCGCTGACCCATCTTCCCGATGTCGGGCCGGCGATCACCGAGTTCGCCCGGGTCCTGCGTCCTGGCGGCCATCTGGTGATCACGGACGTGCACCACGAGCTCGTGGCATTGGGGTCAGTGCCGCGCGTTCGTTCTGCCGACGGTGATCCTGGGCTGCTGCCTGCGTTCCGTCATCGGGCCAGTGACTATCTGCGCGTCGCCTTGCCATTGGGCCTGCAGCTACGGCGTTGTGAGGAGCCTCGGATGTCCGGCGACGCCAGCGAGGACATGCCCGGGGAGATCGCGACAGGACCGTGGGACGTCTGGCCTTGGTCGCTGCTGGGCATCGTCCCGGCGGCAGCCGGCGCCGCCTGGGACGGAACACCGAGCCAGATCATCTGGCACTTTCAACTGGCTCCGAGCGCAACCGCGGCTGCGGCCCCTCCTTCCATTGCAAGCTGAGCCGGTTCCTGACGCCGCTTCATATCGATGTCCGCGGCCAGTAGATACTCCCCATAGGCGGCCATTTACCGCCCCGCTGGTGGCCGGGGATCTCCCCGTCGATGGCCAGATACCTCCCCGCTGATCATGTCCAAGTGCTGGTCGGCGAGGGTCGACCGGTGAAACGCGGCAGGGAGATCGTGGAAATTTTGGAGGCGTACGACCTCACGGGTAGTTACCGTGCGGCGGCTGAGTTGGCCGGGTGTGATCACCACACGGTGGCCCGGTTTGTGAAGTTGCGGAATGAGGGCCGTAGTCCCGAGGAGCGGCTGCATCGGGCTCGGTCGATCGATGAGTTTATGGACAAGATCGAGGAGTTGGTGGCGCGGTCGGGTGGTCGTGTCCGGGCGGACGTGGTCCACCGGCGGATCACCGCGATGGGCTTCGCCGGGGGTGAGCGCACGACCCGGCGGGCGGTCGCGGCGGTGAAGCAGGCTTGGCAGGCGGGTCAGCGGCGGGTGTTCCGCCCGTGGATTCCGGAGCCCGGTCTGTGGATGCAGTTCGACTGGGGCGAGGGTCCTCGCATCGGCGACCGTCAATCCCCTGGAATCGTGGAGGACTCGGTTATGCGGCCTGGTTCTCCAGGAGGCGGGTCGTTGATCGTTCGTAGTCGATCGGTGAGCGTCCGTCGCAGACGGAGTGGCGGCGTCGGCGGTTGTAGAAGTCGGTGATCCAGGTGGCGATCTTCAGCCGGGCCTCGGTACGGGTGCGGAACTGGTGACGGTGGACGTACTCGACCTTGATGGTGGAGAAGGTGGCCTCGGCCACGGCGTTGTCGAAGCACGAGCCGACCCGGCCCATCGACTGGCGTACCTTCCAGCGGGCGCACGCCCGGGCGAAGTCGGCCGAGCAGTATTCGCTGCCCCGGTCGCTGTGAAAGATCACCCGCGGCGACGTCGCCGCCGCGGGTGACCGCGGCCATGTTCAACGCGGCGACGACCGGGCCGGCGTCGTGCCGGTCGCCCATGGCGTAGCCGAGGATGTGCCGGGAGTACAGGTCGATGACGGTGGCGAGGTAGAGCTTGCCCTCGCCGGTGGCGATCTCGGTCATGTCGCCGCACCAGGCCACGTCCGGCGCGGGCGCGGTGAACTGGCGCTTGACCAGGTCCGGGACGGCTGGCCGGTTGCCCTGCCGGGTCAGCCCACGCCGGCGTCGTTTCGCTCTGGCGACGAGGCCGACCTCGGCCATGAGCTGGGCGATTGTGTTGTCCGACACCCGCCATCCCTGCTCGCGTAACTCGTCGCCGACGCGTGGGCTGCCGTAGGTGCCGCCTGAGGCGTCGAAGACGCGCCGGACCGCGTCCGTCAGCCTGGTTCTACGGTCCTGGCGGGGTGTCGGCGGACGGTCCCGCCACTTGTAGAACCACGACTCGGACACCCCCAGGGCCCGGCAGGCCACCGCGTGCGGCACGTCGTGCTCGGTCCTCTGGGCAGCGACGAAGGCGGCCACGCTCACCGGCCCGTCGCTTCCTTGACCCACAGGACCACAGATCGCTTGAGAACTCACGCTCCATCGCCAGCTCAGCGTTCTCCCGCCGCAACCGCGCCAGCTCGGCCCGCTCGTCCTCGGCCAGCTGCCCGGCAGCGGCTTCGCCACGAACCACCCGATCCTGCTGCACCCAGTTGGCCAGGGTACCGCTGTTGATCCCCAGATCACGCGCTACCTGCGCGATCGACTTCCCGGTCTCACGCACGATCCGGACCGCCCCAGCGCGGAACTCCGGATCGAATCGGCGTCTCGTCTCAACCATGAACCTCTATCCCTCAAGCTCTGGCCTCCACGTTACGAGGGGAACCACAATGGGTGGGTGGCCCGCAACCCGGCCGCTGTGGTGAGGCGGCCCAAGGTCAAGGCCCACTCCACCACCGCCGGGCTCACTCGTCACGAAGTCGACCTGTTGCTCGCCCAGGCCGACACTGAAGTTGCCGACCGCGCCGAGCGCTGGGAGAAGGCGCCGACGCCGGCCCGGCGCGCCCGGTACCTGGCGGCGTTGCGCGACCGCGCGTTGCTACGGCTACTCGCTGATCTCGGGCTGCGCATCGGTGAGGCCCTCGACCGCGACATCAACGACCTAAGTAAGCCACAACGCGGGGCAACGGACGCTTAAGTTCCTCGGCAAGGGCGCTCAGGAGCGAGAGCGGCCGATGCCTACGCACACGCTGGAGGCGCTCCACGAGTATCTCGACGTCCGAGCGGCCACCACCCACAGCGCCATCGACGCGTTAAACGGCCCGCTGTTCGCCACTACTGGCGTTGACGGTCAGCCAGGCCGGCTCGCCGAGCCCAACGTCTTCGTCTGGCTGCGCAACCTCGCCAGAGCCGCTGGCGTTCCGTCGGCAGACCGGCTGTCACCGCATTCGCTGCGGCACGCGTTCGCCACCTCGGCCCGCGCCGAAGGAGTGCCGTTGGAGGACGTGCAGGATGCAATGGGCCACGCCGACCCCCGCACGACCCGCCGCTACGACCGCGATAGGTACAACCTCGACCGTGACCCCGCCCACATTCTCGGCCAGCGCCGAATATCCCGCAGGCTGATGCCAGCAGCGCCGACCGACATCAGCGAGGATGGCGCAGCGTAATGGAGTCGGACGAGAACGTAGTTGCGGATCATCGTCACCGACGGACGCGACCAAGACGACCGGCCCCATCCAGTGGCGGAGTACGACCGACCAGTTGGGATCCGGTATAGACAGCTGGCCAGTCCGTGAGATCACTGACGTTTGATGTCGTTTTCACTGACGTTCCAATGTCGTTCTACAGCCCGGGCGGGGGATCGGGAGTGAGCGCCAGGCCGACCGCTGGCGGTCGGTGTCAGTGGTCCGTCGTACGGCCGTAGCTGGCGCGGCCCTCGGCAACCTGGCGCGCCTGCCGCTCGCGCCACCGCTTCTGCGCCTCGGCGTTGCACTGTCGACAGGTCCTGCGATAGCGGCCGGTACGGGCGTCGACCTCGCGGTCGTGGCCGTTGCGGCACCGAGGATGCTGTCTCCGGCTACGGCAGTTGTCGGCGTGACCGATCTGCCGCAGGTGGGTCGGCTCGATGCAGTCCGGCACACCGCAGACCTGGTCGACCTCCAACCCGGGGTCGTAGTCGCCGACGAAGGCGACGTACGCGGCGATGTGCGCCCAGGCCCGACCCGCGACCTTCTGGTGCACTCCCCGCCGGCTGCCGTAGCCACGGATGACGAGGCAGCCGTCCTGGGTACGCGCCGAGCGCTCCAGCAGGTACGTCCGGAGTGTTTCCTCGGTGAAGTGGCGGGACAGGCCCCTGATCTGGGAGAGCACGTCGGGAGGATAGCGGGCGTCCGCGATGTTTCCGTGCTCGTCGCCGGTGTGATCCACGTCGGCGTCCAGCCGGGCGTGGCTGGGTGTGCGATCCACCGCCGAGCTGGGAACCTTCTTTACATGCCGTCTTCCGAGATCGTGCCCCGCGGGTCGGGTGGTCTGGCGCTCATCGCCGCCGGGTCGGCCGACTTCACCGACGCCTGGTTGGACAACCGGCGGCTGTCCGACCACACCCGCGACGCGTACCGGCGGGACGTCGCCGACTGGCTGAACTGGTGCGCAGGCCGCGACCTGGACCCGCTACGGGCCACATTCCTCGACGTCAACGCGTACGCCCGGCAGTTGGAGGTGACGGTGGGGCGGCGCAGTGGTCGCCCGCTCACCCCGGCCACCGTCGCCCGCCGCCTCTCCGCCCTGTCCAGTTGGTACGACTTCCTGGTCAAACTGCGGGCGGTCGACGCCAATCCGGTGGCCGGCGCCGACCGGCCGCGGGTCGACCGGGACCATTCCGGCACCGTCGGGCTGACGCCGGAGGAGGTCGACGCGCTGGTGGCCGCGGCCGAGGCCGACACCGGGCCGACCGCCGCGCGGAACCGGGCCACCATCGCTCTGCTGGCCGACCTCGGGCTGCGGGTCGGCGAGCTGATCTCACTCGACCTGGTCGACCTCGGGGTCGAGCGGGGGCATCGAAGCATCCGCTTCGTCGGCAAGGGAGGCAAGGTCCGTCGTCGCGCCCTCGCCCCCGGCACCGCGTACGCGGTGGACGCCTGGCTGGCCGCCCGGGCCGCCAGCCAGGGGTTGACCGTGCCGGCGTTGACGGGTCCGCTGCTGGTCACCGCGACCGGTGCGCGGCTTGACCACAACGCGGTGTTCCGGCTGGTCCGACGACTCGCCCGGGCCGCCGGCATCCCCGCCTGGGCACGACTCTCCCCACACTCACTGCGACACGCCTTCGCCACCACCGCCCGCGCCGAAGGCGTACCACTCGAAGACGTCCAGGACGCGATGGGACACGCCGACCCCCGCACCACCCGCCGCTACGACCGCGACCGACACAACCTCGACCGCGACCCCTCCTACACCATCGCCGCCGCCCGCGCCCGCCGCCGCGGCTGACGGGACGCGGGTCGACGGTGTCCGCCTATCCGGCGGCGACCAGGGAGTCGTCCGGGCGGCGGGCGAGGAAGAAGTCCCGGACGTCGCCGGCGAGCAGGTCGGGCACCTCCATGGCGGCGAAGTGGCCGCCCCGGTCGAACTCCGACCAGTGCCTGATGTCGTACAGCCGCTCGGCGAGCGGCCGCACCGACTGCGTGATGTCGTGTGCGAAGACCGCCACGCCGACCGGTACCGGACACGGCAGGGGTCGCCCCCGTGGCACATCGTGGTGCAGCCGCGCCGAGGAGGCCGCGGTGGCGGTCAGCCAGTAGAGCGAGATGTTGGTGAGCATCCGGTCGTCGCTGACCGGTGTGGCGGGGTCGGTCCACTGCGCGAAGCGTTCGGCGATCCAGACCAGCTGGCCGACCGGCGAGTCGGTCAGCGCGTAGCCGATGGTCTGTGGGGTGAGGGCCTGCAGCGCCTGGTACGGCGGCCGGTTCGCCATCAGCTGCCTGACCTTGTCCAGCCGGGCTTCGTCCGTCGCGGACAGCTGGACGTCAGCGTCCGGGTCCGGCCGGGTCGGCAGGTAGTTGACGTGCACGCCGACGACCTGCTCGGGTGCCACCGCGCCGAGCGCCAGGGATATGCCCGCGCCGAAGTCGCCACCCTGGGCGCCGTAGCGCTCGTACCCGAGCCGGCGCATCAGCTCGGCCCAGGCGTGGGCGATCCGGACGGCGTCCCAGCCGCGTTCGTGGGTCGGGCCGGAGAAGCCGTAGCCCGGGATCGACGGGATCACCAGGTGGAAGTCGCGCGAGAGCGGCTCGATCACGTCGAGGAACTCCAGGAACGACCCGGGCCAGCCGTGGGTGAGGATCAGCGCGAGGGCGTCCGGGTTCGCGGACCGGACGTGGACGAAGTGGATGTTCTGGCCGTCGATCTCTGTGGTGAAGTGGGGGAGTCGGTTGAGTTCGGCTTCGTGTGCGCGCCAGTCGTAGCGTGTGCGCCAGTGTTCGGCCAGCTCCTTGAGCCGCGTGAGTGGGAAGCCGTAGTCCCATCCGGCGTCGGTGACCTCGTTCGGCCACCGGGTGCGGGTGAGTCGGTCGGTCAGGTCGTCGAGGTCGACCTGGAGGATGTCGATGCGGAACGGCTTGATCATGGTTGGACACTCCAGGGGCATTCGTTCGGACAGCAAACGTTAGTAGCACTAACGTTTGCTGTCCGAACGATAACACAATCGTTGGGGCCACCAACAGTTCGTTAGGCTTGTCGCATGCAGAACCCGTCCGAGAAGACACCCGCCGGCTGGGAGAGCCTGCCCAGCTGGCTGCTCACCCAGACCGCCCAGCACGCGCACCGTCTGGTGGGCGACGCGTTCTCGGTGGTGCACGCCCGTGGCTACCACTACCGACTGCTGGCCACGCTGGAGACGTTCGGCCCGGCCAGCCAGGCCGCCCTGGGCCGCCGCAGCGGCATCCACGTCAGCGACATGGTCGCGACGATCAACGAACTCGCCGACCGCGGCCTGGTCGAGCGCGCCCCCGACCCCGCCGACCGGCGACGCAACATCATCTCCCTGACGGCGGCGGGTCAGCGGCAGCTGCGGCGCCTGGAGGAGCGGTTGGCCGAGTGCCAGGACGAACTGCTGGCACCGTTGTCCGCAGAGGAACGACAGCGGTTGACCGAACTGTTGTCCCGACTGTTGGACCACCACCGGCGGACCGGGACCCCCGAGGAGCCGTGGCGCTGACCGGGAACACCCGCGCGGGATCTGGATTCCCGGCCGTGTCCGGTCCAGTCAGGCTCGCCAGGGTTTCTCCCCCGACGCCGTACCGCAGGGGCTTGCCGGGGGGAGGGATCTCCGCTGCCGGACCGACCGGGGTGGGTCAGGACGGCGGCTGTTCGGCGGCGAGCATCACCCGGCGCAACAGGTCGGCGAGGGTCCGCCGTTCGGCGACGGTCAGCACGCCGAGCAGCCGCCCCTCCTCGTGTCCGAGGATGTCCATCGCGTCGAGCCAGGCGGCGTGTCCCTCGTCGGTGAGCTCGATGTCGACCCGGCGCCGGTCGGCGCTGGACGGCGTACGTCGGGCGTAGCCGCGGGTGACGAGCGCGTCGACTCTGGCGGTCACCGACGGCGGGGCGACGTTGAGGTCGTCGGCGAGCTGGGACGGCACCGCCCGGCCGTGTCGACCGGCCAGGGCGTGCAGGGTTTCGAACTCGTGCCGTTGCAGGTCGAAGTCGGCGAGTGCCTTCTCCTTGAACCGCCGCAGATGACGGGAGAGCAACTTCACTCGGGTCACCGCCCCCTCGACGTCCGGGTCGAGCGTGGGCAGTACCGGCAGCCAGCGGGCGACGTGGCTGTCGGTGCGGTCCTGGGGTTCCACGCCACGATCCTACGTCGATACGAAATTATTCGTTGACGAAAAGTTCGACGCCGAAGTAGTTTGCCAACGTGACCTTCTCGCTCCGACCACGGCCCTTCCACCTGCTCTTTCTCGGGCGTACCCTCTCGGCGCTCGGTGACGCCGTCGTGCCGGCCGCGCTCGCCCTCGCCGTACTCCGGGCCACCGGGTCCAGTTCCGCGCTCGCCTTGGTGCTCGGCTGCGCCCTGGTGCCGAAACTGCTGCTCCTGCCGCTCGGCGGCGTACTCGCCGACCGGTTCGACGCCCGCGCCGTCGCGATCGGCGCCGACCTGGCCCGGTGCCTGACCCAGGTGGTCGTCGGGGTCGAACTGCTCGGCGGCGAGCCGGCGCTGGCCATGATCGCCGCAGCCTCCGCGGTCGGCGGTGTCGCCGGCGCGTTCGCCATGCCGACCGCCGCGCCGCTGATCACCGGAACGGTGGACGGGCCGGAACGGCAGCGGGCCAATGCCGCGCTCGGCGCCGCCACCGGCGCCGTCCGACTGGTCGGTCCCGCGTTGGCCGGCCTGGTGATCTGGGCGGCCGGCCCCGGCTGGGCGTTTGTCCTCGACGGGGCCACCTTCGCCGCCAGCGCCGCGCTGCTCGCGGTGATCCGGGTACGACGTGCCCCGATCGCCCGCCGGTCGCTCCTGGCCGACCTGCGCGAGGGTTGGACCGAGGTCAGGTCCCGCGACTGGTACTGGGTCAGCCTGGTCGCGCACGGCGTCTGGAACGGTGCGGCGGCGGTACTGGTCACCCTCGGTCCGGCGGTCGCCGTCGACCGGCTGGGCGGTGAGTTCGTCTGGGTGCTCGTCCTGCAGGCGGGTGCCGTGGGGCTACTGGTCGGGTCGGTGCTCGCCGCCCGGTTCCGGCCGCGGCGACCGGTCCTGGTGGCGAACCTGGGGCTGGCCACGTACGCGATGCCGCTGGTCCTGCTCGCCGCCGCCGCTCCCGGCTGGACCGTGGTCGTCGCCTACGGGGTCGCCCTGACCGCCCTCGGATTCCTCAACCCGCTGTGGGCGACGGTGGTCCAGACCGAGATCCCGCCGCACGTGCTGGCCCGGGTCAGCTCCTACGACTGGCTCTGCTCCCTGGCGGCGGCGCCGCTCGGCTACGCGCTCGCCCCGTTCGCCGCCGAGGCCTGGTCGACCGCGACCCCGCTCGTAATGGCCGCGGTCGCGGTGGCGGTGGCCTGTGTCGGCACCGCCGCGGCCCCCGGAGTCCGTCGGCTCGGCACCACTGCACCCGGGCCCGAGCCGGCCGCGACGCAGGCTCTTCCCGAGCCGGCCGGCGTGCCGCGATGACGGCACCACCCGTCCGGTTACCGCACCGACCGTCCGGCCACGCCGCCGAAGCCGGCCAGGGGACTCATTCGCCGGCTCCGGACGGGCGGTAGTGGCCGTACAGCGACCGCGCGGTGGCGGCGAAGACATCCCGCAACTCCGGCGGAGACAGCACCTCCGCGTCGGCGCCGAGTTTGAGCAGCTCGACGTGGCCGTGCCGGACCGACTCGATCGGCACCACGGTCCGCAGCCAACCGTCGGCGTCGACCGGCCCGGCCGCCTCCCGGGCCCGACGCGACATCTCCGGCGGAAAGATGAACGGCATCCGGTCCAGCGCCTCGGCCCGCATCCGTACCACCGCCTCGGCCTGGTACACCCCCTCCTCGTAGCGCCGGCTCCAGCCCGCCCAGAAACCGGCCAGGTCGAAGTCGGCCGGCCGGTGGAACGTCTCGTCACGTACCTCCAGATCGAGCACGCTACCGACCCGGTAGGCCCGGACCTGGTCGACGGTTCCCGGGCCGGCCGGCGTAACCGGGTCGAGGTGTCGGGCCACCAGATACCAGCGGCCGGCCTTGAGGACCAGGCCCAGCGGACCGAGCCGGCGGGTCACCTCTCGGGGGGTCTTCCATCGGCGGTACCGGATCTCGACCACCCGTTCGGTCCAGACCGCGGTGGCGAGCGCGGCCAGGTGCGGCACCGGCTCGGCCCGGCGGAACCAGCCCGGGGCGTCCAGGTGGAACCGGTCCCGGATCCGGCCGGCCCGGTCACCGAGTTCCCCGGGCAGCGCGGCCCGCAGTTTCAGTTCGGCGGCGGTGACCAGCCCGCCGAGCCCGAGTTCGGCGGCCGGCCCCGGTATCCCGGTCAGGAACAGCGACTCCGCCTCGTCCGGGGTCAGCCCGGTCAGCCGCGTCCGGTAACCGTCGAGCAACTGGTAGCCACCGGCCGGTCCACGGTCGGCGTACACCGGGACACCCGCGGAGCCGAGCGACTCCACGTCCCGGTAGATCGTCCGCACCGACACCTCGAGCGCGGTGGCCAGTTCCTGGGCGGTCATCCGTCCCCGAGTCTGCAGGAGCAACAGCAGGGAAACCAGCCGGGCGGCGCGCACCGGGTCAACCTAACCCGGACGGCCGACGCCCGGGCCGCCGGCGGCGGCCCGGGCTGTTCCGGCTGTCGGGTCCGGGATTGGCCGGGCGCGCCTGCCGCACCGGCACCGGATCGGCTGGGAACCTTTCTCACGTGTCACGATCCGTCCCTGTTTTCACCCGCCGGTCGGCCGCCCCGCCGGCCCGTGGCGACGGTGCCGCCGACTTCACCGAGGCGTGGCTGCGTAACCGTCGGCTCTCCGAACACACCCGGGCGGCGTACCGGCGGGACATCGCCGGCTGGCTCGGCTGGTGCGCCGACCGGGAACTCGACCCGCTGGCCGCGGGTTTCCTGCACGTGAACGCGTACGCCCGCGACCTGGAGTCGAGCGCCGACCCGCGTACCGGCCGGCGGTTGACCCCGGCCACCGTCGCCCGCAAGCTCTCCGCGCTGTCGAGCTGGTACACGTTCCTGGGCCGGCTCGGCGCGGTGGAGGCGAATCCGGTCTCCGGTGCCGACCGGCCGCGGGTCGACCGGGACCACTCGGCCACCGTCGGCCTGACCTCGGAGGAGGTCGACGCCCTGCTCGCCGCCGCCGAGGCCGACACCGGACCGTACGCGGCCCGCAACCGGGCGGTGCTGGCCCTGCTCGCCGACCTCGGGCTGCGGGTCGGCGAACTGGTCTCGTTGGACCTGGCCGACCTCGGCCACGAACGGGGGCACCGCAGTGTGCGGTTCGTCGGCAAGGGCGGACGTGCGCGCCGCCGGGCGTTGACCCCCGGGTCGGCGTACGCGGTGGACGCCTACCTGGCGGCCCGGGCGGCGGCCGAGCGGCGTCCCGTCGAGCAGCTCGACGGGGCGCTGCTGGTCACCGCAAGCGGGAACCGGCTGGACCGACACGCGGTGTTCCGGCTGGTCCGACGACTCGCCCGGGCCGCCGGCATCCCCGCCTGGGCACGACTCTCCCCACACTCACTGCGACACGCCTTCGCCACCACCGCCCGCGCCGAAGGCGTACCACTCGAAGACGTCCAGGACGCGATGGGACACGCCGACCCCCGCACCACCCGCCGCTACGACCGCGACCGACACAACCTCGACCGCGACCCCTCCTACACCATCGCCGCCGCCCGCGCCCGCCGGCACGGCTGACCGGTCCCGGGACCGGCTGCCACGCGGGTGGCCGCCGCCGGTGCCGGGGCGGTTGTAGGGTCACCCGGATGACGCGACGACTTCTGGTCACCGGGGCCACCGGCTATCTGGGGCGGCGGGTGTACCAGCGGGCGACGGCGGCCGGCTGGTCGGTGGTCGGCACGTACCACGCCGGGCCGGCGGAGACCGGCGACGAACGGTGGGACGTCCGGGACCCGTCGGCGGTACGCCGGTTGATCGCCCGGATCCGTCCCGACGTGGTGGTGCACGCGGCGACCGGACGTGACCGCGACGACTGGCGTACGACGGCCGACGGTGCCGCCCACGTGGCGGTCGCCGCCGCGGCGGCGGGGACACGGCTGGTCCACGTCTCCAGCGACGCGGTCTTCTCCGGGCGGGACGTGCACTACGACGAGGAGGCGTTGCCGGATCCGGTCCACCGGTACGGGGCGGCGAAGGCCGCCGCCGAGACGGCGGTCCGGGCGGTGGCTCCGGACGCGGCGGTCGTCCGGACCTCCCTGGTGCTCGGCGACGGTCAGGGCGCGCACGAGCGGCTGACCCACGACCTGGTGTCCGGGCGGTTGTCCGGCGCCCTGTTCACCGACGAGATCCGCAAACCGGTGCACGTCGACGACCTCGCCGACGCGCTGCTGGAGTTGGCCGGCAACGGATACCGTGGCGTGCTGAACGTGGCCGGCCCGGACGTGGTCAGCCGCTACGATCTCGGGCTGCTGGTCGCGGCGCGCGACGGGCTTGATCCGGCTGCGGTGCCGGCGGCCCGTCTCGCCGACCTGGGTGTCCGTCGTCCGGGTGACGTCCGGTTGCGGCTGGAGCGGGCCACCGCGCTGCTGCGTACCCGGTTGCGGGGCGCCCGGGAGTTCCTGACGGCCGCCGGCGGCAGCCCCATCGCCCGGGCCCGTGGCTGAGCGGGTGGCCCGACGGCGGGCCCGGGCAGCGGTGGGTGACGGCGCCGGTCAGTCCTGCGACCGCAGACAGATGCAGAACGGGTGGCCGACCGGATCGGTCAGCACCCGCCACCGCTCACCGCCCGGCTGGAAGTCCGGCCGGGCGGCGCCCGCCTCGAGGCAGGCCGCCTCGGCCTTGTCCAGGTCGTCGACGTAGACGTCGACGTGGTAACGCTTGCCGGCCGTGGTGTCGGGCCAGGCCGGCGGCCGGTACCCCTCGACCAGGCCGAATCCGAGCGAGGAGTGTCCGTCGCTGATCATCGCGTACTCGTCCGCGCTGGCGGTTATCTCCCAGCCGAGCAGCCGGTGGTAGAACTCGGCGTGCGCGCGGGGGTCGGAGCTGTCGAAGTTGACCATGATGAGGTCGCCGATGCTGTTCGTCATACCGGTCAGCCTGCCCGGCGTACCTGACATCTCCTGTCAGGTACGCCGGGCGATTCAGCAGAGCAGGTCGAGTTCGTGGTGCGCGTCGGCGGCGATGTCACCGCCGCGCAGCCGCCGACGCGCCCAGAGCCGGGCGGCGACCTCCGCCGCCTCGTCGCCCCAACTCGCCTGCTCGACCAGGAGCGCGGTGGTCAGCAGGTGCGCCATCCGCAGGGCGAGCCCCCGCGCCCCGGCGACCGCGCCGACCGCCTCCGGGGTCACCTCGGCGAGTGTGGCCCGCAGCTCGGCCGTGCCGGTGGCGAGCGCGTCGGCCAGCCCCCGGTGCAGCCGCCGGGCCGCGTCGGTCGCCGCGTCGAGCCGGCCCAGCAGCGGCACCGCACCGTCGTCGCGGACCACCGCCCGCAGCACGTCCAGGGCGAGCACGTTGGTGGTGCCCTCCCAGATCGGCAGCACCTGGGCGTCCCGCAGCAGCCGGGGGATCCCGGTGTCCTCGACGTACCCGGCACCGCCGAAGCACTCGACGTACTCGCTGGCGGCCGCGACCGCCAGCCGGGCGGTGGCGAGTTTGGCCAGCGGTGCCACGATCCGCAGTTCGACCGCGGCCGCCGGGTCGGCCCCGACCTCGACCTGGCCGAGCAGCGTGAACGCGTGCCCGGCCAGCATGAACGCGCCGGCGGTGTCGACCGCGAGTTCGCCGAGCGTGGCCCGGTGCAGCGGTGCGTCGCCGAGTCGGCCACCGGCGACCTGACGGGCGTCGGCGTACGCCCGCGCGTACGCCAATCCCCGGCGCATCCCGGCGGCGGCCGCCGCCGCGTTGTGCAGCCGGGTCACCACGACCAGCGTCATCGCCCGGGCCAGACCCGGCTGGGCGGGATCACCCAGCGGCCAGGCGTACGCGTCCCGCAGGCCGATCTCCGCCGTCGGCAACGCGCGGGTACCCAGCTTGTCCTTCAGTCGGTGCAGGGTGACCCCGGGGGCCGGGGCGGCCGGATCCGCACCCGGCCCGGCGAGCGGCGAGTCGGCGGCGTAGCGCGGCACCAGGAACGGAACGAGGACGCGGCTGCCGGCGCCGGCGCCCTCCGGTCGGGCCAGCGCGACCGCCAGGGTCGAGTCGGCCGCCGAGCAGAACCACTTCTCGCCGGTCAGCCGCCACGAGCCGTCGTCGGCAGCCCGGGCGACGGTGTTCGACCGGGCCAGGTCGGAGCCACCCTGGGACTCGGTCATCCACTGCCCGCTGAACGCCACCCGGGCCGGGTCGGTGCTGGTCAGCCGGGGCAGCCAGACGTCGCGGACCGTCGGATCGACCTCGGGGCGGGCCAGCAGCGCGGCGGCGCCGTCGCTCATCGCCACCGGGCAGGAGAAGGTCGCCGACTCCGGCCCGTACAGGTGCAGCAGCGCGTGCTGGACGACCCGGGCCGCCGCACCCCAGGTGGCCCGGGCCTCCGGCTGGTAGGGCAGGGCGACGACGGCGTGCCGGGCCGCCGCGTCGCGCTGCGCCCGCCAGCCGGCCGACGTCTCGATCCGGTCGACCCGGGCTCCCCAGCCGTCGTAGCGGACCAGGGTCGGCGGATGCGTCTCGGCGTCCAGGTGCGCGGCCCGCAACGGGCCGGTGACGTCGGTGGCGAGCGCGGCCAGCCGGGACGCGGCGGCGGTGTGTCCATCGACGCCGAGCCGCCGGTCGAGCCAGGAACGCAGGAGTCGGTCGCCGAAGTACGGGTCGGGCGGGGCCGGCACCGTCTGGACGTAGCGCACCATCGCTGGCTCCTCGGGTTTCGCGGGGACACCGGGGTGCCGGGCCCCGGGTGGGTCGGGGTGGTCCCGACGCTAGACCACCAACCGGTCGCGGAGAGCGTCACGTTGATCACCGATCGACAACAAGGCTGGCGGTTCGCTGCGCCGTACCGGACCGCTGTCTAGCGTCGGTGCCATGGGGAACGAGCCGTTGTGGCGTCGTCCGGGTCGGCGGCCGAGTCGGACCCGGGGCCTGTTGGCGCTGGTCGCCGCCGGTCTCTTTCTCTGCTGTGTCGGGGCGGGCGGGTTGGGCGCCTGGAACTTCCAGCACCTGCGGCAGTCCTCGTCGGCGGCCCAGCAGGAGGCGGAGGCGTTCCTCGACGAGGTCGTCGGCGGCGACCCGGACGGCGCCTACGACCGGCTCTGCGGAGACACCCGCGCACGGTGGAGCCGGGAGGAGTTCGTCCGGCGGCTCGCCGTGCCCCCGACGATCACCCGGTACGACATCGACGACGTCTCGGTCTCGACCGACCAGGGACAGTCGCGGGCGACAGTGGCGGCGAAGCTGACCCGTCGGTCCGGCGCGGTGGACCGACGAGAGATCCCGATGGTCCGCGACGGTGACCGGTGGCGGGTCTGCGGCGACCCGTTCTGACCGCCGGCCACCACGCCCGAGACCGACCCGATCAGGCGCGGCGCCGTCACGGACCGGTGGCCGCCGCGCGATCCGGCTGGGTCAGCGCCCCCGGCCCAGGTCGCCGCTGCGGTAGTGCTGCCGGCAGAGCACCTGGTAGCGCACCTCGGCCTCGTCGACGGTGTCTCCGATCAGGACCTGCTCGCCCTCCCGGGTCACCGCCCCGCCGACCACCCGGGCGTTGAGCAGCCCCTGCCGGCCGCACCAGCAGAGCACCTCGACCTGGATCCGGGTCACCTCGTCGGCGAGTTCGAACAGCCGCTGCGCGGCCGGGAACAGGCAGGACCGGAAGTCGGTGGCCAGACCGAACGCGAAGACGTCGATGTCGTAGCAGTCGACCAGTTCCGCCATCTGCTCGACGTGCCGCACCGTGTAGAAGCACGCCTCGTCGCAGATCAGGTAGTCGATCCGGTCACCGTCGGCGAGCCGGGAGCGGACGAGTGCGCACAGGTCGAGGTCGTCGGTGACCTCGATCGCCTCGTGCGCCAGCCCGATCCGGGTGGTGATCTGCGGGCCGAGTGACCGGTCGATACGGGTCAGCACCAGCCCCCGCCGGCCCTGCCGGGCGTGGTTGTAGTTCATCTGCAGGGCCATCGTCGACTTGCCGCAGTCCATCGGGCCCCAGAAGAACTTCAACGCGGCGCCGTGCCGCAGCCGACCGTCCCCGGCCACGGCGCAGACGGAGGAGAGCGGGGACCCGGCGGCGGGCTCGGGGTGGCGGGCACGGCTGTCGTCGGTCACGGTCCGGGAGCCTAGGACAACCGGCGGTTCCCGTTCGAACCGCCGTGCCGATGATCACGCTCGGCCGGGTCGGTCCTGGTCGGCGACGAGCCAGTGTCGTCCGACGGTCCAGCCCAGCAGTCGCCGGCCGGCGCCGCCGGTGCCGTCCGGGGCGAACCCGCCACCGGCGGCGACGTAGCCGAGCCCGGCCAGCACCGGGGTGAGCAGGTTACGGGCCGGCTCCGGCGCCGCCCGCAGGTCCTCCCACAGCCCGTCGACCACCGTCCGTGGGTCGTCGCCGCCGGGCAGGCTGAGGTAGCAGACCAGCTGACGCCAGGCGTACCCGATGTTCTTGATCATGGGTAGCGGGCGGGGGTTGCCGGGCAGCCGGCCGGCCAGGACCAGGACCTGGGCGAACGTCCGCCGGGCCAGCGTCGACCAGCCGTCGGCCGGACGTACGCCGACCCGGTGGGCCAGCGTGGCGAGGTTCTGCGTGGTCAGGATCTGTGCCTGTTCGATCACCGTCCCGTTCGCCGCCACCGACCAGCCGCGGCCGTCGACGGCGGCCCGCTCCCGGCAGAGGGTGTCGAAGGCGACCGACGTCGCGGTCCCGCCACCGCCCCGGCCCGGCGACGGGTCCGGGATCCGCAGTACGGCGGCGTAGTCGATGCCGTAGTAGCGGGCGTAGAGGCTGCCGTCGAGGTGTTCGGCGGCGATCTTCGCAGCGCGGAGGAACTTGGTGGAGAAGCGGCCCTCGAAGATGTCCGCCGCCAACTCCTCGACCCAGGGCAGCGGCACCCCGGCCTCCCGGCTGAGCGCGTCCAACTCCCGCAGCAGCGGATTCGGCAGGATCGTGGCGGGGAAACCGGTCAGCGCGAATTCGCCGAGGCGACGCAGCGTCGCCCAGGCGTCGGAGCAAGTCTCGTCCGTCGTGTCCCGGTGCGCGGCGACCGCCCGGACCCACGGCAGTTCGGTCAGCCGGACCTGGTGTTCGAGGTTGAGCAGCAGCAGCGAGCGGCGGGCCCGGAACGCCAGGTAGTTCGCCGCCATCACGGACCGCAGCGCCGGGTCGGGGTAGGCGCCGGCGGTGGCCGCGACGGCGATCCGGGGCACCAGGCTGGCCAGCACCTCGGCCGAGGGGACCACACCGGCCGCGACCAGGTCCGGCACCGTCGCGGCGAGGGCCCGCCGGACGGTCCGGCTGACCGGCTCCGGCACCGGGGTTCCGGCGGGGATCCCCGCGGCGGCCGCCTCAGCGGCGTCGACCGGGCGCAGCACCGGTCCGAGGGCGCGGATCCCGGTCCGCTGCGGCAGGTCGGCGAGCCGGTCGGCGACCACCTGGGCCACCGTGTGGTGCCCGGGGACAGCGGCCTGTACGGCCTGCCGCTCGCGGAGCCGGGTGTATGCCGCCGAGCCCGGGTCGCCGCGCCGACGCAGCATCGAGTCGACGGCGTGCTGCAGCAGACCCCGGGTACGCGGGGTGAGGTCGCCTGCGCCGGTCACCTCGGCGAGCGCGGTCCGGAGGATCGCGAGGTTCTCCTTCGGCCGGCGGTGCTTGCCGCAGTGCGGGTGGGCGGCGGCGAGGACCCGGTAGCGGTCGAGCAGGGCGCGGGCCCGGGCCAGCCACCGCGGGTCGTACTCGGCGCCGACCCGGCCGTCGCGGCGGGTCTGGAGCCACAGCGTCAGCAGGTCGTCGGCGAACGGGTTCCAGACCGTCAGCGCCTCCCGCATCGCCTCGATCCGGGGATCGGGTCCGCGGCCGGCGAGGCTGGAGCGGATCTCGCCGGTGGTGGCCCGCCAGACGATCTCGGGTTCGGGTGCCGGGGTGTCGTCCGGGGCGGGGGCGAACCGCAGCCGGTGGGCGTACGGCGCGATCTCGCGCAACAGTTCCAGCGCGGCGTCCTCGTCGCCGGCACGCAGCAACCACACCAGCACCGGCAGCGCCGCCTCCTCCGGCACCTCCACCCGGTAGCGGCCGGAGTCCAGCAGCGCGTCGAGCTCGGCGAGTCCCGCCTCGCCGAGATGGTGGGCGAAGAGGTCGGCCCGCCGCTCCGGCAGGTGGAACCGCCGCGCCAGGTCGACCTCGTCCGGGCGCAGCGGTCCCCCGGCCAGGGCCTTGCCGGTCGCGAACCCGCCGTGCACCACCTGCGGGGTCACCCAGGCGGGCAGCCCGGCGACCGGGGTGCGGGAGCCGATCCGCAGCCGCCCGCTGGTCATCCCGGTCAGCACCCGCACCCAGTCCCGTACCCGCCGCCCGGCGCGCTGTCGGGTGTCCGGGTCGGGGTGCCCGGTGGCGGTGCCGAGGGCGCGGGCGAGTTCGCCGAGCGGGTAGCCGGCGCCGACCACGGTGTGGTCGGGCCGCACTGCCTCAGGTGCCTGCTTCTTCTCCATCGCCAGCGTGGCGGGCTCCGCCCCCGCGCCCTCCGGGTCCCGAGCCCGGTGCTCTGCTGTCTGAGCTACACGCTGTCCCGGCACACCACCGGTGTGTCCCCTGTGGACCGGCTGGTCGTCGGGGTGGCGCCGACGCTACCGTGCCGGGCCGGGCCGGGCCGGCGGCGGTTTTCCGGCGGCGCCGACCGGCTACAGCCGTTCCGGCGGTACGTTGCCGGCGGCGACGATCGCCCGGCGGATCGGTACCGCGAGCAGCAGCACGAACCCGACGACGAAGAACGTCAGCAGCGAGATGATCGCCACCCGGTAGCTTTCGGTCATCCCGTAGGCGAGGCCGAACAGCAGCGGCCCGAGCCAGCTGGTGCCCTTGTCGGAGATCTCGTAGATGCCGAAGTACTCGGCCTCCTTGCCCTTCGGGATCAGCTGGCTGAACAGCGAGCGGCTCAGCGCCTGACTGCCGCCGAGCACGATGCCGATGCCACCGCCGAGCAGGACGAACGGCAGCGCCTGGTTGGCCGGCAGCCGGAACGCGACCGCCAGCACCACCGTCCAGAGCACCAGGCTGGTCAGGATCGTCTTCCAGGCGCCGATCCGCTTCGCCAGGGCGCCCATCCCGAGCGCCCCGAAGAAGGCGAGGAACTGCACCATCAGGATGGTCGGCACCAGCACGTCGTCGGAGAGGTTCAGCTCCTCGGTGCCGTAGGTCGCGGACAGCGAGATCACCGTCTGGATGCCGTCGTTGTAGACCAGGTACGCGACCAGGAAGAACAACGTCAACGGGTACGCCTTCAGCTCCCGCAGCGTCTGCCAGAGCTGCCGGAACCCGTCGATCAGCAGCGGTCCCTGCGCCGGCCCGGCGGTCGGTGGCCGGTTGCGCAGCCGGAGCAGCGGGATGGTGGTGAACGCCGCCCACCAGACGCCCGCCGAGACGATGCTGTACCGGGCCACCTCTCCGGTGTCCAGCCCGAGCGAGTCCTTGAACAGCACCCCCGCCACGTTGAGCGCCAGCAGGGTGCCGCCGCCGATGTAGCCAATCGCCCAGCCGACGCTGGAGACACTGTCGCGTTGCTCCGGGCCGGCGATCTGCGGCAGGAACGAGTGGTAGACGACGATGCTCGCCCCGTAGGCGATGTTCGCGACCAGGAACAGGCCGGCGCCGAGCAGATACCGGTCGCCGGTCAGGAACAGCAGCCCGATGGTGGCCGCCGACCCGACGTACGCGAACAGCGCCAGCATCTCCTTCTTGCGCGGCGACCGGTCGGCGACCGCACCGACCACCGGCAGGACGAAGACGGTGAGGAAGACCGACAGCGACACCATGTACGGGAACAGCGAACCGGGGGCGATGTCGATGCCGAGCAGGCTGATCCGCTGCCCCCGGCACGGGTCGTCGGAGGCGCAGCCGGCGGCGGTTTTCGCGATCGAGGTCAGGTACGGGCCGAGGAAGACGGTGATGACCGTGGTCTGGAACGCCGAGTTCGCCCAGTCGTAGAAGTACCAGCCGACCCGCTCGCGGCGGTCGCTGGGCGGCGCGGTCTCCACCGGCGCGGGAAGGGTCTCGGCCATGGTCGGTCCTTCGGCAGGGGTCAGGCGGTCCGGTCCGGGCCGACCTGGCGGTCGGTGGGCCAGAGGCCGCGGCTGGCGTACGTCTCGCGCAGAACGTCGACGTGATCGGTCATGATGCCATCCACACCCAGATCCAGTAAGTCGTGCATCTGGGTAGGTTCGTCGATGGTCCAGACGTGCACCTGCAGGCCGAGCCGGTGCACGTACCCGACGAACCGCCGGTCGACCACCGGCACCCCCCGGTAGCGGACCGGGACCTGGGCGGCGACCACCGACGGCGGCAGGACCAGACGCCGGCCGGCCAGCGACGCCAGCCGCAGCCGGGCCACCCCGCGCAGCCCGAGCGAGGTCGCGACCGTCGGCCCGGCGGCCCGACGCAGCCGGGTCAGCCGGGCGTCGCTGAACGAGGCGAGCAGCACCCGGTCGGCGGCGCCGGCCCGCTCGACGGCCCGGACCGTGGCGTCGACCGCGTCGTCGGCTTTCACGTCGACGTTGAACCGCACCTGTGGCCAGGCGCCGAGGACGTCGTCGAGCCGGGGGACCGCGGCGGCACCGCCGACCCGGATGGCCCGCAGGTCGGCCCAGCGCAGGGCGGCGATCCGTCCCGGTTCGCCGGTCATCCGCTCCAGCGTCGGGTCGTGGAACACCACCGGCACCCCGTCGGCGGTGGCGTGCACGTCGGTCTCCACGTACCGGTAGCCGAGCCCGACCGCCCGGGCGAACGCCTCGGCGGTGTTCTCGTCACCCCGGGCCGCCCCGCCGCGGTGCGCGAAGGCCAGCGGGGTCGGCGCGTCCAGGTACCCGAAGTTGTGGATCATTCCGCGAGTATGGCCGGCCGGGTTGACCACCGGGTGGCCGGTGGGCGGCCGACGGTGAACGTTCGACCGGGCCGGGGCGGCGGGACAGTATGGTGTCGGCCATGCGGCTGCTCGCCATCGACTTCGGCACCTCGAACACGGTCGCGGCGGTACGCGGCGGCGACGGTCGACCCCGGCCGCTGCTCTTCGACGGCACACCGCTGCTGCCGTCCGGGGTCTGCCTCGACCGGACCGGCGCCCCGCTGACCGGCCGGGACGCCGAACGGGCGGCCCGGCTGGACCCGGCCCGCTACGAGCCGCACCCGAAACGCCGGATCGACGACGGGACGGTGCTGCTCGGCGACCGGGAGGTGGCGGTGGTCGCGCTGGTCGCCGCGGTGCTGCGCCGGGTCGCGGTCGAGGCGGGTCGGCAGCTCGGCGGCGTCGACGAGGTGCGGCTCACCCATCCGGCCGGGTGGGGGGAGCGTCGCCGGTCGGTGCTGGTGGCGGCGGCCGGTGACGCCGGCCTGCCGACCCCGACGCTGCTCGCCGAACCGGTCGCGGCGGCCGCCTACTACGTCACGGCGCTCGGCGCCGCGCTGCCGCCGGGCCGGGCGCTCGCCGTCTACGACCTGGGCGGCGGCACCCTCGACCTGACCGTGGTCCGCCGCACCCCGGACGGCTTCGAGGTGCTGGCCGAGGCCGGTGACGCCCAGTTCGGTGGGCTCGACGTCGACCAGGCGCTGGTCGAGCAGCTCGGCCGGGCCCACGCCGGAGACCGGACCGGGCTGTGGCGCGGCCTGCTCACCCCGGCCGACGTCGAGGGCCGCCGCCGGCGGAGCCTGCTGTACGACGAGGCCCGGGCGGCGAAGGAACTGCTGTCCCGGGCGGCGAGCGCCGAACTGCACCTGCCCGGGTTGGACGTCCGGGCGCACGTCACCCGGGAGGAGTTGGAGTCGCTGGCCGAGCCGCTGCTCGCGCCGACGGTCGACGGGCTCGCCCGGGTGGTCCGCGGGGCCGGTCTGGCGCCCCGGGAGCTGGACGGCATCTTCCTGGTCGGCGGGTCGAGCCGGATTCCGCTGGTGGCCCGGCTGATCCACGCCCGGCTCGGGGTCGCGCCGACCGCCCTGGAGCAACCGGAGACGGTGGTCGCCGAGGGGGCGCTGGCCGATCCGCCGCCGTCGACCGTGACGACGACGTCCACACTGTCGTCCGGGTCGACGGTTCCGGCCGGGTCGCGGCCGTCGACCGGGACCGGGACGGTGGTGTCGTCCGGAACCGGGACACCGTCCGGGGTGGTGACCGCGCCGGTGTTCACGACGGCTGCCGGTACGGCACCGGCCGGCCGGTTCTGGCACGGTGCCAGCGGTGCGCGCTGGACCGGTGTGCTGGCCACACTGGTGGTGGTCGCGCTGGTAGTGCTGGTGGCGGTGGCCGGCGCCGACTGAAACCCGGGCCGGCCACCGCCGACCCGACTCAGGCGGGCGACTCGGTACGGTCACCGGCCCACTGGGTGTGGAAGCTGCCCTCGTCGTCGACCCGACGGTAGGTGTGGGCGCCGAAGTTGTCCCGCAGTCCCTGGATCAGCGCGGCGGGCAGCCGGTCGCGGCGCAGCCCGTCGAAGTAGGCGAGCGAGGAGGCGAAGGCGGGGGCGGGCACCCCGGCCTGCGCCGCGTAGCCGACGATCCGCCGCCAGCTGGCGATGCTCTGCGCGACCCCGTCGGCGAAGTAGGGCGCCACCAGCAGCGTCGGCAGCTTCGGGTCGCTGTCGTACGCCTCGCGGATCCGGTTGAGGAACCGGGCCCGGATGATGCAGCCGCCGCGCCAGATGGTCGCCAGGGTGGCCGGGTCGACGCCCCAGCCGTACTCCTCGCTGCCGGCGCGGATCTGGTCGAAGCCCTGCGCGTAGGCGACGATCTTGGAGGCGTAGAGGGCCCGCCGGACGTCCTCGACGAAGGCGTCCCGGTCGACGTCGCCGGCCGGGGTCACCCCGGTCGTGTCGGCGAAGGTACGCCGGGCCGCCGACCGCTGCTCGGGGTGCCCGGACAGCGAGCGGGCGAAGGTCGCCTCGGCGATGCCGGTGATCGGCACCCCGAGGTCGAGGGCGCTCTGCACCGTCCACCGGCCGGTGCCCTTCTGCTCGGCCTGGTCCTCGACGACGTCGACGAAGGCGGTGCCGGTCCGGGCGTCGACGTGCCGCAGCACGTCGGCGGTGATCTCGATGAGGAACGACTCCAGGTCGCCGGTGTTCCACTCGGCGAAGATGTCGCCGATCTCGGCCGGGGTCGCACCGAGCCGTTCCCGCAGCAGGTCGTACGCCTCGGCGATGAGCTGCATGTCGGCGTACTCGATGCCGTTGTGCACCATCTTGACGAAGTGGCCGGCGCCGCCGGGCCCGATGTGCGCGCAGCAGGGTACGCCGTCGACCTGGGCGGCGATCGACTCGAAGATCGGACCGAGCTTGCGGTACGCCTCCTCCGATCCGCCGGGCATGATGCTCGGCCCGAGCAGGGCGCCCTCCTCGCCGCCGGAGACGCCGGTGCCGACGAAGTGCAGGCCGCGTTCCCGCAGCGCGGTCTCCCGCCGCTGGGTGTCGCCGAAGTGGGCGTTGCCGCAGTCGATGACGATGTCGCCGGGTTCCAGCAGCGGCACCAGTTCGTCGATGACCGCGTCGGTGGGGGCGCCCGCCTTGACCATGACGATGACCGCCCGGGGCCGCTCCAGCGACGCGACGAAGTCGGCCAGCGACTCGCTCGGCACGAATGTTCCCTCGTCGCCGTGCTCGGCGACCAGGCTGCGGGTGCGTTCCGGTGACCGGTTGTGCACCGCGACCCGGTGTCCGTGCCGGGCGAGGTTACGGGCCAGGTTGCGACCCATGACCGCGAGACCGGTCACACCGATCTGCGCGGTCGCCTCCGGACGGTTGGCCGTCGTCTGCTCTGTCATGTGTGTGTCGCGGCGCCCGACCGTCACGGCCGGGTGGACGCCGCTTCCCCCTTCCGGGAATCGTCGTGCCGGGGCCGTCGGGGCCGGCCGTTCTCCAGTATCCGCACCGACATCGGATGAATCGGGCGAACCACGTCGTAAGTAAGATCACCACCTGTGCTGCCGGCGTCCGGGCCGGCCCGGCCCCTCACCGGTCCTCGGGCTGCTGCCAGAACCGGGCCAGGCTGCTCGTCGCCGGATCCTCCGAGGCCGCCAACGCCGACCACGGGTCACCGTCGACCGGCAGGCCCTCCGCCGCGTAGGCGGCGAGCTCGTCCGGTGCCGGTGCCGGCCCGGATTCCGCCGTCGGCTCCGGCGCCGGTACGTCCTCCGGCCGCCCCAGCAGCTCCGGATCGGTCCACGGGAAACCGTCGACCGGCTCCGGCGGCGGGATGTCCGCCGGCCAGCCGACCAGGGTCTCGTCGACGACCGGCCAGGCCGCCGGGTCGCCGTACGGGCCGAGGTCCGGGTCGGCGCCGACCGGCGGACCAACCAACGGGTCGCCGCCCACCGGCTCGATCGACGACGGGTCGCCGTCCGGCTGCTCGGCCGGACCGAATCCTGCCTCGGCGTACGCATCCACGGAGCCGAAACCGGTCTCGGCGTACGGGTCGGCACCGGCCGGAGGGTTCGCCGCGCCGAACCCGTCCACCGGCTCGGCCGGCTCGAACCCGTCCGCCGGACCGTCAGCGTCGAACCCGTCCGCCGCGTGGAAACCGTCGTCGTGCTGGTCGAAGCCGTCGACGGTGTGGTCGTCGGGGTCGTCGAAGTCCGGCTGGTCCGACGGCCAACCGCCCCAGTGGTCCGTCATCCGCCCGTTCCCCTCGTCTCGGTCGCCGGTGCCGGGGCGAGCGTCCGGGCCCGCTGCAGCACCTCGTCGACCTGCTTGATCCGGGCCCGTACCGCGTCCCGCTCCGCCTGGGTCGCGGCCCGGCGCCGGGCCCGACCGGCCTGGTCCTCGGCCGCCGCCGCGTCGATCTCGGCGATCCGGGCGTCGAGTTGACGCAGCCGCCGCTCGATCGCGTCGTCGAGGGCGAGCGTCAGCGCGTACTGCAGGTCGGTGAACCGGTGGGTGATCTCGTCCGACAGCGCCGCCCGGGCGTCCGCGACCACCTCGCGCAGCCACATCCGGGCCTGCTGGCGGTCACTGGTCACCCGCCGCCGGTAGAGGATGAACCCACCGGCGGCCAGCCCCAGCCCGAGCCCGGCGAACGGGACCAGCAGACTGCCGCCGACCAGCGCGCCGGCGCCGAGCGCGGAGGCACCCGCCATCGCGCCCCGACCGGCCATGAACGCCATTCCGCCGGCCGACAACGCGATCATCATGTTGTCCGCCCCGCCCTCCCGACGTGGCTTGCTGGCCAGCGCGTGCCGCAGCGTCGCGTTCAACCTGCCCAGCACGAACCCCAGCTCGTCGGGTTGGAACACCTCGGCCAGCACCCGCTCGCCGACCTGCCGGAACCGGACCTCGAGGTCGGCGGAGAGGCGAATCGACAGGGCGTGCAGCGCCTCGTCGACCTGCTGCGGCAACCCCTTCAGGTCGTCGCCGCGCGCCGAGTCGATCCGGTTCAGGAACTCCTCCTGCAATCCGCCGACGTAGCCGCGCAGCAGCCCGGTCGCCTCGACCCGGGCCCGCTGCGTCTCGGCGCTCAACGCCAGCGACCACTGCCGCGACTCGGTCCGTTTTCGGGCCGCGACCGCCGCCCGTTCCTGCTTCACCCGGGCCGCCTCGGCCGGGTCCGGGTCGGTGGCCCGCAGCCGCTCACCGAACTGCAGGTCCACCGAGACCAGTTCACTACGGACCGTACGCAGCACGTTCGCCTGCCGCAGCAGGTGCCCACGGCCGGCCAGGTCGACCAGGGCGTGCTGCAGCGCGGTGATCCGCGACTCGCGGACCAGCTCACCGGCGGCCTGCGCCGGCACCGTCCGGGCGAGTTCGGCGAGCCGGGCGGAGACCGGGAACCACGGGGCGGACCCGAACCGGGGTGCGTGCGCCTGCAACTGCGCCCGGTTGTCGGCCAGGATGGTCCGCCACCCCGGATAGGCGTCGACCTTGGTCAACCCGAACACCACCAGGTTCACCCGCTTGCTCGCCTCGATCAGGAAGTCCAGCTCCGGCTGGGCGAACGGGGCGGCGGCGTCGACCACGAACAGCAGCGCGGTCGCCTGGGCCGCCGCCTCGAGCGCGATCTGCGCGTGCGCCGGGTCCAGCCCGCCGGTGCCCGGGGTGTCGACCAGGCTCAGGTACTGCAGCAGCGGCGCCGGATGGGTGACCTCGATATGCCGGGGCGGTCGTACGTCGTCGGGCAGCCGCCCCAGCGGTGTCGCCCAGTCCCGCAGCTGCGACACCTCCAACGGCACCGGTTCGGCCTGCCCGGGCAGCCACGCCCGGGCGCCGGCCTGCGGGCCGGGCACAAACTCCAGATAGCAGGCGGTGGTGACCGCGACGTCGACCGGCGACAGCCCCGGCACCCCGACCAGGGCGTTGACCAGGGAACTCTTTCCCCGTTTTGTCTCGCCCACGACCACGATCGTCGGCCGGGTCACCACCCGGCGACGGAGCTGGTCGACCTCGGCCGCCGCGTCCGGCGCCACCTTCCGCAGGTACGCCAGCCCGACGTCGACCGCACCGCCGAGCGCGGCACCCATCGCCGCCTCGCCACCGGCACCGGCACCGGTGGTTCGGGTGCGCGGGGCCGGGGCCACCGGGCCGCTGCCACGGGTGCCGGCGCCGGTGCTCACCGCAGGCTCCCCTCGGCCCGGACCCGCTGCGACAGCAGGAAGAATCCCCGGTGCGCCACCTGGGCCACCCGGGACTGCGCCGGACTGGCACCGGCGACCGCGTACACCCGCCACCGGGTGGCGGCGTCCAACGCGGCCCGGGCCAGCTGGTCCGGATCGGCCGCCGGAAGACCCAGGATCCACCCCGGGTCGGTGGAGAGCGCCAACCGGGTCAGTTCCTGCTCCATCGGCTCCGGCAGCTCCACCGAACCGGTGATCACCAGCTGGGCCACCTCCAGCAGCCGCAGCCGGTGGTACTCCGGCTGCTGCAGCAGCTGCTCGATCGCGTCCCGCAGCAGCTCCCGGTCCTCCGGGCGGGGCGCGTGACCGGCCAGCCGGTCCAGACTCGACAACCCCCAGCCGGCCTTGATCGCGTCGGTCCGCCAGCGGAACGCCTGGTCCAGGGTGTTGCGCAGCCGGGGGAACCCGGACGCGGCGAACAGCAGCCGGACCAGGTCCCCGCTGGCCAGCTGCGGCTGGGCGACGAACTGCGCGATCGCGAACCCGATGCCGTAGAGGTCCAGCAGCCGCAGCAGTCGTTCCCGCTGCTGTCGCGGCACCGGACAGTCCCGGGAGGTGAACAGGTCCACCGAGGCGAGCAGCACCAGCCGTTCGGCCTGTGGCAGCCGGGCGATGGTCCGCAACGCCTCACAGTCGGCGGCGGTCAGCCGGCCGGCCTCGGTGGTCTCGGCGAGCAGTCCCACGATCGGCACCACCTCCGACACCACCCGGCGCAGCACCGCGCTCTGGTCGGCGGCCAGCGGACCGGCGACCGGCCACGGGTCCGCCGCCCCGCCGACCAGCTTGTCGACCTTGTTGAACAACCCGATCGAGTTGATCGGGTTGCTGGCCAGCCGGGCCGACACCGACCGGAACGCCTCCAGCGCCGCCACGTCGTCGTCGCGGACCGACTGGGTGAAGACGTAGACGATCGCCTCGGCGCCGGCGATCGCGCCGACCGAGTCGGCGTCGATGGTGTCGTCGAACGGTGCGCCGGCCGACTCGAACAGCAGCCGCCGGGCGCCGGCGCTGACCGACGTGTTCGTCGACGCCAGGCCGGGCGTGTCCAACACGGTGAGGTCCCGCAGGTGGTCGCTGGTCAACGTCACGTCGACGTACCCGATCTCGGTCCGGGGCACCCCCAGCCGCTGCGGGATCATGCCGGCGTCGTCGAGCGGCAGACTGATCCGCCCGCCGTCGCGGCGGACCACGTCGACCCGGTCCACCGTGCCGTACCGGAACTGGGTGACGATCCGGGTGCACTCACCCACCTCGGTCGGCGCGACCCGCCGACCGATCAACGCGTTCACCAGCGTCGACTTGCCGGCCTTGAGCCGGCCGGCGATCGCCACCCGCAGCGGCTCGTCGAGCCGGCGACGCACCGCCAGCACCTGCTGGGCGGTGCCGGCGTCGAGCCGTGGACCGGCCTCGTCGCAGAGCCGGGCGACGCGGACGCTGAGCGGACCTGGGCCCATGACTCGTCAGCCGGCGGTGCGGTCGGCGAGAATGGGGGATACCCGGTGGTGGCACGCGCTCATCTCGTCAGCTGTCCTTCCCGACACACGGCGGCAGGGGCGGGCTGCACCTGCCGGACCCCACACTATGAATATCCTGCCGGCGCAGGATCCCATGTTCGTGCCACCGTCTCACGCCGACGGTGGCGACCGACCCCGGCGGGGAGGAATCGTTGCGGTACGCCGCCCCGGTCGGTGACCCGCCCGACCAGTACCGGCCCCGGCAGGCGCCCGACGCCGGCCCGCACCCGGCAGCCCCGGACGTCGTCGAGGTGGGGTCGGCGCTGCTCGCCACCCCCGGCCTGGTCGTGCTGCACAGCGGGCCGGGCGGCGGACGCAGCAGCACCCTGGCCCGGCTCGGCACGGCGTTCCGCGGGCCGGTCTTCGCCGGCGGCGGCCTGGCCAGCCTGCCCGCCGAGCCCGGATTCGCGCTGGCCCGGGCGGTCCGGGTCCGGCTGCCCGCCCACGACCCGGCGCTGCTGGCCGAGGCGGTCCGGTCCCGGGTCCGGGCCGGTCTGCTGCTCCTCGACGACCTGCAGTGGGCCGACCCGGCGACGCTGGCCGCCCTGGTGCCGCTGGCCACGCACTGCCGGGTCGCGGTGGCGCTGCGTACCCCGCACCGGCTGCCGTCGGCCGCGGTCGACGCGCTGCGGGCTGCGGCGACCGGCTGGCTGGCCGTGCCGCCACTCGACCCGGCCGCCGCGACGGCGCTGGTCGGCCGGGTCGCCCCGGCGCTGCCGCCGACGGCGGTGGCCGAGGTGGTCCGGCGCGCTGGCGGGGTGCCGCTGGCGGTGACGACCCTGGCCCGCCGGGCGGTCGCCCGGGAAATCCGCCCCGACGACGGCCGGGCCAGGTCCACCCCGCCAGCCCTCGACGTCGACCAGGTCGGATATGCGGTCGCGACGGCACTGGCCGACCTGACCCGTCCCGCCCGTACCGCGATGGCCGCGCTGGGGCTGCTCGGCCGCCCCGCCGACCGTCGGCTGCTCGGCGCCGGTGTCGACGAACTCGCCGCCGCCGGGCTGGTGACCGTCGACCCGGCCGCCGGCGGCCCGGTCGTCGCGGCGGTGTCGCCGTACGTCGCCGAGGTGGCCGCCGGGCTGCTCGACGACCCCGGTCGGCGGGCGTTGCACCGGCGGATCGCCGACCTCGTCCCGGCCCCGGAGGCGGTCCGGCACCTGGCGGCGGCCGGTGACAGCGTCGACGCGTACCGGCGGGCGGTGGCCGCGACCGCGACCGCCGACACCGTCGGCGAGCGTGCCGACCTGCTGCTGACCGCCTGCGGGCTGCCCGACGTCGACCCGGAGCCGCCGGTGCGGCTGGCCGCCGCCCAGGCCGCGCTGGACTGCGGCCGACCCCGGGCGGCGGCCCGGGTGTTGACCACCGCGACACCGCTCGGCGTCGCACCGGACCTGCTGCGCGCCGAGGCCCTGGTCCAGCTCGGCGACCTGGCCTCCGCCGCGGCGGTGGTGGCCCGGATCCCGGACTCGGCCACCCCGGACCAACGCGCCGCCCGGGACCGGATCACCCTCCTCGTCCAGCTCGGCACCGATCCCGACGCCGCCACCCGCACCGCGACGGATCTCGTCGCCCGGTACGGTCCGGAACCCGCCCATCCGGGGCTGCGCGCCGCCCTGGCCGCCGTGCGGGCCGCCGGTCGCGCACCCGGCTGGGAGACCGGACTCGCCTCGGCCGCCGCCGCGACCGGAGCCGCCGGTGACCCGCTGTCGGCCCGCTGGGCCGCGTGGCTGCTGGTCGAGACCCTGCTCGCCGACGGTCGGCTGGTCGAGGCCGGACAGGCGGCCGAGGCGGCCGAGCGGGCCTGCGCCGTCGACCTGGCGTACAGCTGGCAGACCCGGTTCCTCGCGGCCCGGCTGTGGTGCGCGGCGCTACGCGGCGGACTGCCGGCGCTGTCGGCGGACGAGGCGGCCCGCCGGGCCGCCGACCTGACCGACCGGACCCTGCCCGGGGCGGCGCGCGGCTACGCGACGGCGGCGGCGGGCCTGGCCGAGGCCGACGGCGGTCTGCTCGGCCCGGCCCGGGCCCGACTGGCCCGGGTGACCGACCGGGCCGGGGCCGCCGGCGCGCTGCTCGACTGGGTGGGCCGGGAGGCGGCCTGGCTCGACGGCCAACCCGAACACGCGGTCGGCGGGCCGGCCGACGGGTCGACCCTGGTCGACGGCCTGCGTCGGATCACCGCCCACTGGGCGGCGTACGACACCCGTCGGCCGGCCGGCCCGGATGCGCCACCCGGCGACGATGCCGGCGCCGGACCGCCCGCCGGATCAGGCGACGACGCGGGCGTCGACATCGGCGGGCCCGCCGGGCCGCCCGCACCGGTGCGCCGGACCCTGGCCGCCTGGACCACGCCCGGCGGTGACCCGGCCGGGTTCACCCGGGCCGCCACCGACTGGCGGGACCTAGCGGTCCGCGAGGAGGTCCGCTGCCTGCTCGCCGCCGGCCTGCACGATCCGGACCCGACCCGTGGGGTCGCGACGCTGCTCGCCGCCGAGGAACGCGCCGAGCAGGCCGGCCTCGTGGTGCTGCTCGGCCGGACCCGGCGGGCCCTGCGCCGGCACGCGGTACGCCGCGACCGGCGCGGCGGCCGTACCGACGGCGACCTCACCGACCGGGAACGTGAGGTGCTGCGGCTGGTCGCGGCCGGCGAACCGACCCGACGCATCGCCGGTCGGCTGGGCATCTCCGGCGAGACGGTGGAGACCCACGTCCGCTCCGGGATGCGCAAACTCGGTGCGCGGACCCGTACCGAGGCCGCCGCGCTCGCCTTGGAGATGCGGTGACCGGTGATGGAGGTGCCGTGATGAGTGATCCGCCGCGCTACGTCCTGCCGTCGGCGTCGGACGCGACCACGGTGCTGCGCCGACTGGCCCGCGCCGGCTGGCAGACCCGGGAGGGGTTCGCGGTCACCGAGGCGGGGTGGGACCTCGCCGCCGCCCGGCTGGTCCTGTTCGGTCGGGTGCCGGACCCGGAGACGGTACGGCTGGCGGTGCTCGCCGCCGCCCGGGGCGCCGGGGTGGTGGCGATCGTCGACCCGGCCGGCGACCTCGGCCGGGCCCTGGTCGACGACCTGGGCCGGATCGGCCCGGTCCACCAGGACCCGGACCGGGAACCGGCGACAGCCCCCGACACCGAGTCGGCGCTGGACCGGCTCGTCCCCGAACAGCGGGCGCTGCTGGAACGACTGGCCGACGGCGAGACCATCGCCGCCGCCGCGGCCGCCGAGTTCCTGTCGCTGCGGACCGCGAACCGGCGGATCGCCCAGGCCCGCCAGGCGCTCGGGGTCCGCACCACCCGGGAGGCGGTCCTCGCCTACCTGCGGCAGCGCCGCCGCCCCGGCTGACACTTATTCGGTGGTCCGTCCTCGACGCCGGTGCGTACCGTCGTCGATCACCGCGTCGTCGAGCACCGGATCGGACCATGCGTACCGCCTATCCCCGTACCCCGCACCTGCCGTGGTCGCCCGGGGCCACCCCGGACGACGTACGGGCCGACGGGTTGGCGGAGCTGGTGGGGCGCCAGGTCGTCGTCACCGAGAAACTCGACGGCGAGAACACCACGATGTACGCCGACGGGCTGCACGCCCGGTCGCTGGACTCCGGCCACCACCCGTCGCGTACCTGGGTCAAGTCGCTGCACGGCCGGATCGCGCACGCGATACCGGCCGGCTGGCGGGTCTGCGGGGAGAACGTCCACGCCCGGCACTCGATCGCCTACCGGGATCTGGAGAGCTGGTTCTTCGCCTTCTCGGTCTGGGCCGGCGACCGTTGCCTGGACTGGGACTCCACGGTCCGGTTCACCCGCCGGCTCGGGGTGCCGGTGCCGCCGGTGCTGTGGCGGGGCCGCTTCGACGAGCGGCTCCTGCGCCGGCTGCGGCTGGACCTGACCAGCCAGGAGGGGTACGTCGTGCGGACCGTCGACGGGTTCACCCTCGACGAGTTCCCCCGCCGGGTCGGCAAGTGGGTACGCCGTGACCATGTCCGGACCGACCGGCACTGGATGCTCGCCCCGGTGGTGGAGAACGGCCTGAGCCCGCGTGCCGCGCTCTGGCAGGTCCGTTCGGGTGGTACGCCGGACGTGCCGGCCCTGCTCGCCGCGCTCGGGCTGACCGGCGCCGACCTGGTCCACCCCGCCACCGCCCGATCGGCCAAGTCGACCGCGGCCGGAGAAGCCGCTGCCGGAACGGCCCCGGAGGTGGCGGCGGTCGACCGGGCCCGGCTGGTCGTCGCCGACGTCCACACCCGACTCGGGCTGCTGGGCCGCTCCGGTGACGCCCGGCTCGCCGGCGTCCTCGCCGCGTTGTGCCACGGCGCCGACCGGTCCCGGCTGGCGCCCCGGCTGGTGACGCCGCTCGGTATGCCGCTGGCCCGCCGGGTCGCGGACCTGGTCGGCCTGCACCGCCGGCTGCACCGGCCGTTTCCCGATCCGCAGCGGCGGGCCGGGCTGGTCCGGTTGGCCGGCGCGGCCGACCTCGGGATCCTGCACGCGCTCGCCTCCGCCGTACTGGTCGGCCGCCGCCACGACGACGATGTGGTCGCCGCCGCCGAACAGGTCGGCTGGTCCGAGCTGTACGCCGACGACGCCGGGCTGCTCGCCGAGGCACCGCTGGAGCCGTTGCGCGCCGGGTTACGGGACGCGCTGTCCGCGCTCGACCCGGACACCGCCGACCGGTGCTGGGCCGAGGCCCGCGAGACCTATGCCGACGGGCGGATCGGCACCGTCGAGGAGGCGGTCGCGGCGACCTGGCGGTGGCGCGACGGCCGGTTCCCACGCCTGGTCGTCACGGTCGGCCCGTCCGGCAGCGGCAAGAGTTTCTTCGCCGCGGGCCTGCCGGGCGTCGCCGGGGTGGTCTGTCGCGCTGGGTACCGGCCGGCTGCGCTGGCTCGACGATGTCGGGTCGCCGTTTCCCGCGACCGCCGCGTCGCCTGCCCCGACGGTCGGCTCGGCGTCGGCCGCCACGACTGCGGGGGAGCGGCGACGGATCGTCCTGGCCCGCCAGGTGGTGGCCGGGATGCGGGGCGCCCTGCCGAAGGCGGTCGTGCACGTCGTCGGGTCCCGCCGGGTCGGCTGCGCGCTGCCCGGCGCCGACCTGGACGTGGTGGTGGCGGCGCCGGGCACGGTCGACGCCTCGGCGGTCCGGACCCGGATCGCGGTGGCCCTGCCGGCGGCGGCCGGGCTGCGACCGGTGGTCGGCGCCCGGGTCCCCGGGCTGCGCTTCTCCGTCGAGGATCTCACCGTCGACGTGGCGGTGGTCGCCACCGGCGACGTGCCGCCCGTCGAGGCGGTGACCCGGCGCGCCGAGGTGGGCGGGTCCGGCGTGATCGCCCTGAGTGCGGTCAGCGACGCCGACGCGCTCCGGGCCGCGGTCGGCGCGGACCGTACCCGGTTCGTCCGGCTGGCCCGGCAGGTGAAGGCGTGGGCGTACGCCCGGGGGTTGGACAGTGCGCCGTTCGGCGGGCTGCCGGGGCTGGCCTGGACGGTATTGGCAGCGCGGACGGTCCTGGCGGCGCGGGACGCCGAGCACACCGACTCCCGGCCGCTGCTCGGGCGTTTCTTCGCCGACTGGGCGGCCTGGGACTGGCGGCAGCCGGTCGCCCTGGACCCGACGGCCATCGACCTCGCCGCTCCGGAGGCGGTCACCGACGACGAACCGGCGGTGCGGATCCTCACCCCGAGCGCGCCGGTACGCTCCTGCAGCGGCCAGGTTGACATCGGCGGGCGGGACCTGCTGACCCGGGAGCTCTACGCCGGTTGGGAAATCGTCGAGGGCACCGGGCCGGACGCCGATCCCTGGCCCGCGCTGCTGGCCGCGCCGCCGCTGCACCGCCGGCACGCCGCCTGGGCGGTGCTGACCGTCCGGGCGGTCCCGACCGAGGCGTACGAGGTGACGTCGGGCCGGGTACGCGGGCGGCTCCGGGCGCTGCTCGGTGTCCTGGACCGGGCCGGGGTGTCGGACGTGCACGCCTGGCCCCGGCCGTTCGAGACCGGTCCGGGGCTGACCCGGTTCGCGATCGGGCTCGGTCCGGCGCCGCCGGACGGGGCCCGACTCGCGGCGCTGGCCCGGCCGTGGCTGGTCCAACTGCCGGGCGCGTCCGTCGACCGGCGCGACGGCGGCGACCTGCCGACCCTGCGCTGACCGCGCCACCGGCCCTGGCGACCGGTGTGTCGGTGTCCGGTGGTCGATCGGGCTCGTGTTCAGCCGTGGCCGCGCACGAGCGGCAGGAACACCTCGTCCACGATCTCGACCAGTACCTCGTCGGGCACGGAGGGGTGGCCGCGCATCGCGTATTCGGCGCGCAGCAGCATCATCGGCGTCGTCGCCACCCGGTGGTGCGCGGCCGAGGCCGGTGCCTCGCCCCGGGCGGCGGCGCGCTCCAGTATCGCCAGCCACACGCGATCCATGGTGTCCCCGCCGGACCGCTCCCGCATGAGGGTGAGCAGCTCGGGGTCGTCAGCCGCGGCGGCGAGCAACCCGCGCAGGATCGCCCCGTGCGGTGACGACCACGTCTCGTTCGCCCGCCGAAGCATCTCCAGCGCGTCGCCCCGCAGGGTGCCCGTGTCCGGATTCGGCATTACGGCGTCGGACAGGTGACGGTACGCGGCGACGCCCAGTGCCGCCCGGTTCGGCCACCGGCGGTAGATGGCGTTCTTGTTGGTCCCGGCCCGGGCGGCTACCCGGTCCATGGTCATCCCCGGGTAGCCGGACTCACGCAGCTCCTCCGCCGCCGCGTGCAGGATCGCCCGCTCCAGCTGCTCGCCCCGGCGCCTCGTGCCCACACCTTGCAGGGTACTGGACGTACCTTATAGGGTACGCGGAGTACCTTAATGGGCGAGGAGAGCCGTTCGATGCGTGTTTTCGGCATGAACTACGACACCGGTTTCGTGAGCGCGGGGTCCACGACCCACGAGCCGTTCGACCCCGAGAACGTGCGGCGTGACCTGCGCGTCATCCGCGACGAGCTGCACTGCGACGCGGTCCGCATCACCGGTGGGCTCCAGGACCGGCTCGAACTGACCGCCGGGTTCGCCGCCGAGGCCGGACTCGAGGTCTGGTACTGCCCGTTCACCAACGGCCTCGATCGCGACGCGCTCATGGCGTTTGTGCTCGACGGCGCGGAGCGGGCCGAGCGGCTGCGGCGGAGCGGGGCGTCGGTGGTCTACCTCACCGGCTCCGAGATCGCCATCTTCACCGACGGTTTCCTACCCGGCCGCGACCTGGCCGAGCGCATGGCGCTGTTCACCGACCCGATGCGGATGCGGGAGGCGGTCCCGGCCGCGCGTGCCGCCGTGGGCGACTTCCTCGCCGAGGCGGTGCCCATGGTGCGGAAGCGGTTCGGCGGTCCCGTCAGCTACGCCTCGATCCCACTGGAGGCCGTGGACTGGGCGTTGTTCGACATCATCGCCAGCGACGCCGGGTACCGCGACGCGACCAACGCCGCGGCGTTCCCGCAGACCCTGGCGGCCGCGGTGGGGCAGGGTAAGCCGTACGCGGTGACCGAGTTCGGCTGCTGCACGTTCCGTGGCGCGGCCGACGTCGCGGGCGGGGCGGAGCCGGTGACGTTCGACGAGCGCGGCCGCGCCGCGAAGCTCACCGCGGAACTGGAGCGCGACGAGGAGGGCCAGGCCCGCTACCTCGTGGACCTGCTGCGCGACTACGAGGCCGGCGGGGTGGAGGCCGCGTTCGTGTACACGTTCGCGAACCGGCACCTGCCGACCACCGCCGACCCGGAGCACGACTTCGACCTGGCCGCGCGCGGGATCGTGCGGGTGCTGCCGGACGGCTCGTGGACACCGAAGGCCGCCTTCCACGCCCTTGCCGCGTACGGCCACTCGCGCACGCGGCGCCGGTCGGCCGCTTAGGCGTCCGATCCGGCGGTGGGGCGGCGTCGGTGCTGACGGCGGGTCTCGGTCGGTCGGGTCGGGTCGACGTACCGGGGCAGGTCCGGTTCGTCGGGGCGCAGCGGGACGAGGGCGGCGGTGACCGCGTCGATGATGGCGTCGGTGGCCCGGTTGGCCGCGCCCGGGACCCGGGGGTCGATGCCGGTCAGGTCGACCGGCGGGCCGAAGTGCACCCGGATCACCGGCCGGCGGGGCAGGGCCCGGGCGAGCGCCCGAACCATGCCGCGTGGCGCGCTGTACGGGAGGATCTCGTGCGCTCCCCACTGCGCGACCGGTACGACGGTGGCGCCGCTGGCGAAGGCGAGCCGGGCGGTGCCGGTCTTGCCTCGTTCCGGCCACATGGCGGGGTCGAGTCCCATCCGTCCCTCGGGATAGACCAGCACGACCGAGCCGCAGGCGACCGCCGCGGCGGCGTGTTCCAGGGCGAGGCCGACGGTGGGGGTGCGCCGGTCGACCCGGATGTGTCCGCTGGCCCGCATCGCGGCGCCGACGATCGGGGCCCGGAACACCCCACCGGTGGCCATGATCCGGGGTGCGATCCGGCGTACCCGGCAGGCGGCGGTCAGCACGATCGGGTCGAACGGGTTGATGTGGTTGGCGGCCAGGATCAGCGGCCCGTTCCGCAGGTGGTCCGGTACGTCCCCGCTGACCCGCAGCCGGGCGACGAGCCCGACGACGCCCCGGGCGAGCACCTGGAGGAGGAGCCAGAAGCGGGGGGCGCGCCACGGCTCGGCGGTGCGGGTGTTGGTGTCCATCAGCGGTCGATGGTCGCACGGGTGGCCGGGTCGCGGGGACCGGGGCGGTGGCGCCTCGCCGGCGGGAGGGTGACCGACCTCCCAGCGCCGCCATCTACGACGACAGGTAGTATTTACTACGTCTGGTAGTAACTACCTGGGGGTTGCCGTGGACGCGCTCGACGTCGCCCGGTGGCAGTTCGGTGTCACCACCGTCTACCACTTCCTCTTTGTGCCGTTGACCATCGGCCTGTCGATCCTCGTCGCGATCCTGCAGACCCGCTGGCACCGCACCGGCGACCCGCGCTACCTGCGGCTGACCAAGTTCTACGGCAAGATCTTCCTGATCAACTTCGCGATGGGGGTGGTCACCGGCATCGTGCAGGAGTTCCAGTTCGGGATGAACTGGAGCGACTACTCGCGCTTCGTCGGCGACGTCTTCGGCGCCCCCCTCGCCATCGAGGCCCTGCTCGCGTTCTTCCTGGAGTCGACCTTCCTCGGCCTGTGGATCTTCGGCTGGGACCGGCTCCCGAAACGGATCCACCTCGCCACCATCTGGGCCGCCGCCATCGGCTCCTCGCTGTCCGCGTACTTCATCCTGGCCGCGAACTCGTGGATGCAGAACCCGGTCGGCTACCGGATCAACCCCGACACCGGGCGGGCCGAACTCACCGACATCTGGGCGGTCCTGACCAACAAGGTCACCCTGGCGACCTTCCCACACACCCTCGCCGGCTGCTTCCTCGTCGCCGGCTCACTCATGGTCGCCATCGCCCTGTGGCACCTGCGCCGCACCGCACCCGCCGCCGACAGCACCGCGCCGGAGGCGGGGGAGCGGAGGAACGACGACCACTCCGCGTTCCGCTTCGCGCTGCGGTTCGGCTCCTGGGTCACCCTGGCCGCCGCCGCCCTGGTCGTCATCACCGGCGACTTCCAAGGCAAGATCATGACCCAGGTGCAGCCGATGAAGATGGCCGCCGCCGAGGCCCTCTACCACACCGAACAGCCGGCCTCGTTCTCCGTACTCACCGTCGGCAGCCTCGACGGCAGCCGAGAACTGTTCGCCATCAAGATCCCGTACCTGCTGTCGTTCCTCGGCACCGGCGACCCGCACGGCGAGGTCCGCGGCATCAACGACCTGCAGGCCCAGTACGTCGCCCAGTACGGCCCCGGCGGCTACACCCCGATCATCCCGGTCACCTACTGGAGCTTCCGCTTCATGATCGCCCTCGGGCTGGCCGCCGCCGCGATCGCCGCCCTGGTGCTCTGGACCCACCGCCGGGGCCGGACCCCGACCAACCGGTGGCTGCTGCGGGCCGGCCTGGTCATGCCGCTGCTGCCGCTGGCCGCCAACTGCTTCGGCTGGATCTTCACGGAGATGGGCCGGCAGCCGTGGGTCGTCTTCGGCGAGATGCTCACCCGCGACGGCGTCTCCCGCAGCGTCTCGCTGACCGAGGTCCTCACCTCGTTCACCGCCTTCACCCTCGTCTACGCCACCCTCGCGGTCGTCGAGGTCCGCCTCCTGCTCCGGTACGCCCGCGCCGGCCTGCCCGACCCCGAACCCGCCGCCGAGCAGCCCGACCCGGACAACAGCGACGACGGGGACCGCCCGCTCGCCTTCGCCTACTGACCCCCGCCGACCCGTCGATCCATCCGGAGTCCACCGTGGAGCTGACCACCCTCTGGTTCCTGCTCGTCGCCGTCCTGTTCACCGGCTACTTCATCCTCGAAGGCTTCGACTTCGGCGTCGGCATCCTGCTGCCCGTCCTCGGCCGCGACGACCGGGAACGCCGCGTCCTGATCAACACCATCGGCCCGGTCTGGGACGGCAACGAGGTCTGGCTGATCACCGCCGCCGGCGCGCTCTTCGCCGCCTTCCCCGGCTGGTACGCCACCCTCTTCTCCGGCTTCTACCTGCCGATGCTGCTCATCCTGCTGGCCCTGATCTTCCGCGGTGTCGCCTTCGAGTACCGGCACAAGCGCCCCGACGCCGCCTGGAAGAACCGCTGGGACACCGCGATCATCGTCGGTTCCCTGATTCCCGCGATCATCTGGGGCATCGTCTTCGCCAACATCCTGCGCGGCGTACCCCTGAACAGCCACCACGACCACACCGGCGGACTCGGCGACCTGCTCACCCCGTACGCGCTGCTCGGCGGCCTGACCACGGCGGCGCTGTTCACCACCCACGGCGCGGTCTTCCTCGCCCTGAAGACCACCGGCGACGTCCGGGTCCGGGCCGGGCGGCTCGCCGCCCGGCTCACCCCGGCCACCGCCGCGATCACCGCCGCCTTCCTCGCCACCACCCTCGGCATCCGGCACACCCCGGCCGCGATCGCGGTAGCCGTCGTCGCGGCCCTCGCCCTGGTCGCCGCGATCGCCGCCACCCGGGTACGCCGGGAGGGCTGGGCCTTCGCCGGCACCGCCGCCGCAATCGGCCTGACCGTGGCGACCCTGTTCACCGCCCTCTACCCGAACGTGCTGCCGTCGACGACCGACCCGGCCGGCACCCTGACCGTCGCCAACGCCGCTTCCGCCCCCTACACCCTGAAGATCATGAGCTGGATCGCGCTCTTCTTCACCCCGGTCGTGCTGGCCTACCAGGGCTGGACCTACTGGGTGTTCCGCAGGCGGATCGGCGTCGCCCACATCCCGCCGCACTGAACAGGCGGCGGCCGACCCCGCCGTCAACCAGCGCGAGGGCGGTGCGCCGCCAGGCAGGCGCTACGGCATGCTTGTCGCCGTGCGTTACCTGATCCCTCACCCCGCCGCAGTGGCCGAGCTCGGCGATCCTGACGTCGTACTGTACGACGGCACTCAGCCCACGCCCGATGACCTGGACGATGTCGAGTTCTACGCCATTCCGTACGGGCGCATCGACGCACGCCTCTGCGAGCCGATCGCCCGGATGCCCCGCCTCAAAGTCGTACAGACCGTGACCGCCGGCTATGAACACGTTCTGCCGTTCCTGCGGCCCGGTCTGATCCTGGCCAACGGCCGGGGCGTACATGACGCGGCCACCGCCGAACTGGCTGTGGCGCTCACCCTCGCTGCCCGACGTCGGCTGCCGGACTTCGTCCGGGCGGGCGACGAGGGCCGCTGGGCCACCGGCTGGTCGACCGGGCTGGCCGACGCCCGGGTGCTGATCGTCGGGTACGGCTCGATCGGCGCCGCGATCGAACGCCGGCTGGCGGGGTTCGAGGTGGAGATCAGCCGGGTGGCCCGCAGCGCCCGCCCCGGCGTGCGACCGATCTCCGAAATCGCGGAAATGCTGCCACAGGCGGATGTTGTCATCCTCTGCACTCCGCTGACCCCGGAGACCGAGGGCCTGGTCGACAAGGATTTCCTCGCCGCGATGGCCGACGGCGCCCTGCTGGTGAACGTGTCGAGGGGTGGGGTGGTGGACTCCGACGCGCTGCTCGCCGAGCTCACCGCGGGCCGGCTGCAGGCTGCCCTGGACGTCACCGACCCCGAGCCACTGCCCGCCGACCATCCGCTGTGGTCCGCGCCGAACGTCCTGATCAGCCCACATGTCGGCGGCCTGACCTCGGCGCTGGCACCCCGGGCCCGCCGACTGCTGGTCGACCAGGTGCGGCGGTACGCGGCCGGCGAGCCGCTCGCGAACGTTGTTGTCGGGCCGTAGCTTCCGGTCCCACCGACGGGCCAACTCCGGCATTCTCGGTTGACCATCCGACGCCGTCGGGTGTGGGAGCGGTAGTCGCCGACTCCCACATCCGACGCCGTCGCGTGCACGGCGGGCACGCCCGCCCGCGGTCAGCCCAGATCCACCGTCGGATACAGCGAATGCCGGCCCAGCAGGTCCGCGGCCCGACCCGCGACCCGCTGCACCACACCCGCGTCGACCACGTACCGGGCCTTCGACACCCCGCCGTCCGGCCCGGCGCCCGGCCGGGTCGCCGACAACACCGCGTGCAGCAGGTCCGCGACCTCGTCCAGCTCCGCCACCCCGAAGCCCCGGGTGGTCAACGCCGGCGTACCGAGCCGGATCCCGGAGGTGTACCACGCCCCGTTCGGGTCGCGGGGTACCGCGTTGCGGTTCGTCACGATCCCCGCGTCCAGCAGCGCCGCCTCCGCCTGCCGGCCGGTCAGCCCGTACCCGGAGACGTCCAGCAGCAGCAGGTGGTTGTCGGTGCCGCCGGTGACCAGCGTCGCGCCCCGGCGCAGCAGACCGTCGGCCAACGCGGACGCGTTCTCCACCACCCGGTGCGCGTAGGTCTGGAACTCGGGCCGCCGGGCCTCCGCCAACGCCACCGCCTTGCCGGCCATCACGTGCGGCAGCGGACCGCCGAGCACCATCGGACAGCCCCGGTCCACCTGCGCGGCCAACTCCGGACCGCACAACACCATTCCGCCGCGCGGCCCGCGCAGCGACTTGTGCGTGGTGGTCGTCACGATGTGCGCGAACGGCACCGGGTCGAAGTCGCCGGTGAACACCTTCCCGGCGACCAGGCCGGCGAAGTGCGCCATGTCCACCATGAACGTCGCGCCGACCTCGTCGGCGATCTCCCGCATGATCCGGAAGTTGACCCGACGCGGATACGCCGAATAGCCGGCGACCAGGATCAACGGCCGAAACTCGCGGGCGATCCGCCGTACCTCGTCGTAGTCGAGCAGCCCGGTCACCGGGTCGGTGCCGTAGCTACGCTGGTCGAACATCTTGCCGGAGATGTTCGGCCGGAACCCGTGGGTCAGGTGTCCGCCCGCGTCCAACGACATCCCCAGCATCCGCTGGTCACCGAACGACCGGCGCAGCGCCGCCCAGTCCGCCTCGGACAGGTCGTTGACCTGCCGCACCCCGGCCTCCCGCAGCGCCGGCACCTCCACCCGGTCGGCCAACACGGCCCAGAACGCCACCAGGTTCGCGTCGATCCCCGAGTGCGGCTGTACGTACGCGTGCGCGGCCCCGAACAACTCCCGGGCGTGCTCCGCCGCGATCGACTCCACCGAGTCGACGTTGCGGCAGCCGGCGTAGAACCGCCGCCCGATCGTCCCCTCGGCGTACTTGTCACTGAACCAGTTACCCATCGCCAACAGCGCCGCCGGCGAGGCGTAGTTCTCACTCGCGATCAACTTCAGCGACTCGCGCTGGTCAGTGAGCTCCGCCCCGATCGCGTCGGCGATCCGCGGCTCCACCGCACGCACCACGTCCAACGCCGAACGGAACGCCACCGACTCCACGCTGCCGGCAGCGGCGCCCGCACCGGACTCGGACACCCATCCGGACGCGGCGGCAGAACTGGATTCGGAAACAGAACTGGTCATGGAGCCTCCCGGGCCGACAGAGGAGAATGGCCCAGGCGCACGGCACACGTGACGTCACGCGTCACATCACGTCACCCGCCGGGACCGTTTCCCGACGGCGACGGGGCCGCTTCCCGATGGTTGACCCCATCCCAAGCACGCCAGTCACGGCCCGAGGCCGAGCCTACCAATCAGACCCGGCCTCCACCGTCCACCACACCGGCCGGACGCCCCGCCGGTGCATCGGGGGCACCGCCGACAGCCTCAGCCGGCGTCGCGCAACTCCGCCAACCGCGCCTCGATCTCCGCCAGCTCCGCCCGGAGCTTCTCCGCCTGCTGCTCGGCCTCCCGCCGCTCCACCGACAGGATCTGCTCCACCGCCTCCTGCACCCCCGGAACGTCGATCAACGCGACCATCTTCAACGCCTCCGCCGGCTTGATCACGTACGGCTTTGCCAGCGCCTTCGTCCCCTGCGACGCCGCCAACGTCCACTCGCCGTCCGCGTACGCCAACGTCACCGTCAACCCCGCCGGGCCCTTCGCCGGCCGGGCCGCCTTCACCGCCCGCTTCGCCGGCTTCACCTCGGCCTCCGCCGCGCCCGCGTCCGCCGCCGGACCGCTCTCCACTGCCGTCACTCTCGCCTCCTCGCGCGGTGCCGGAACCGGCTCCCGCACAATCTTGAACTCCGGCTCCGGAGCCGGCTCCTCCGCCGCCTCCGGCTCCGCCTTCACCCGTCGCGTCGCCCCCTTCGGCGCCACCGCCAGATCGGCGGGGGAGAAGGGCAGCTCGTCGCGGCCGAACCGGACCACCACCCACTCCTCGGACACCTGCGGATCGGTCAACTCGACCACCTGACCAAGCTGACCGGCGATCTGCCCCGCCGACTCGGTGAACATCACCTTCGGCTTACGACCGTTCGCCAACGCGTCCCTGATCTGCTGCAACTCCTCGGTGGACAAGCCCTGCTCGGCGGTATCCGCGGCAGTCATCGATTCCCTCTTCCGTACACCTGTTTGATTCCTGCCTTACTACCAGTCCGACCCGACAACGTCGAGACGGACACACCGACGAAGATCACATACCGGTCGCCGTCACGTCCTGACACGATGGGCCGGGTCGTCCGAGAGGGGAAGCACCATGCCACCGCTGACCGTGGTGACCGGCGGCAGCCGGGGAATCGGCGCCGCCACCGTACGCCAGCTCGCCGCCAGCGGACACGACGTCGTCTTCTGCTACCGCCGCGACGCCGACGCCGCCGAGAAGGTGCTGCGCGACGTACACGCCGCCGGCCGGCAGGGCCGTGCGGTACGCGCCGACACCACCGACCCCGACGACGTCGCCCGCCTCTTCGACACCGCCGCCGAACTCGGCACACCGACCGGCCTGGTCAACAACGCCGGCACCACCAGCCCGATCGGCCCGTTCACCGACCTCACCCTCACCGACCTGCGACACGTCGTCGACGTCAACCTCATCGGGTACGTCCTCTGCGCCCAGCAGGCCGCCCGACGGTTCACCACCGGCGGCGCCATCGTCAACGTCTCCTCGGCCGCCGCCACCCTCGGCAGCCCCGGCGAGTACGTCCACTACGCCGCCGTCAAAGCCGCCACCGACACCCTCACCATCGGCCTCGCCAAGGAACTCGGCCCACAGAACATCCGGGTCAACGCCGTCTCACCCGGCGTCGTCGACACCGAGATCCACGCCGTCTCCGGGGTACCTGACCGGGCTCGGCAGGTCGGCGCGCAGGCACCACTGGGCCGCGCCGGGCAGCCGGACGAGGTCGCCGCCGCCATCGTCTGGCTGCTCAGCGACGCCGCCTCCTACACCAGCGGCGCCGTACTCCGGGTCGCCGGCGGCCGGTAACGGGGGCCCGCCTTCGCGACAACCCGTTTGCGGACCATGGCGGCCACTGCTACGTTCCGAAGGCCGTGCGAGAGAACGAGGAGGTGGTACCCGTGAACGCAGTATCGACATGGGTGCTCCCCTCTGGGGTCACGGTCGGACGATAGGTCGTCCGGGAGCGCCGTTCACGAGCACTCCCGAAAGGCACGACCGTGCGATTCACTTCTGCGCAGCGCCTCGACGACGGCCTCCTCGAGCGCGAATTCACCCTCGGCGAGATCCCCGGCATCCTGTGGACGCCCGGATCCGCATCCGCACCGGCTCCGCTGATCCTGCTCGGCCACCCCGGCGGACTGCACAGGATGTACCCCCGACTGGTGGCCCGGGCCCGGCACTGCGCGGCGGAGGGCTTCGCCGCCGCCACCATCGAACTCCCCGGAGGCGGTGACCGGCCCCGATCCGCCGCCGCCGAGCAGGCCCGCGCCGACCTGCACCGGGCGCTGAAAGCCGGTGAGCCGGTCGACGACAAGATCGTCGCCCGGCTCGTCCTCCCACTGGTCGACAAGGCGGTCCCGGAATGGCGGGCCGCCCTGGACGCCCTCCTGGCGCTGCCCGAGATCGGCGGCCCGGTCGGGTACGCGGGAGGGGTGATCGCCATCGGCCTCCGGCTGGCGGTGGTCGAGCCGCGCATCTCGGCCGCCCTGCTGTTCGCCGGGAGTTACGTGCCCCGCAGCATGTTCGAGGAGGCCCGGCAGGTCACCATTCCGCTGCAGGTCCTACTGCAGTGGGACGACGAGGGAAACGACCGGCAGCTGGCCCTGGACCTGTTCGACGCCTTCGGCTCCACGGAGAAGACGCTGCACGCCAACATGGGCGGGCACACCGGCGTCCCGCAGTTCGAGGGGGACGACGGGAACCGGTTCTTCGCCCGGCATCTGAGGTGAGGTCGAGCCTCCAGACCGGCAGCAGACGGCAGGAGCTGCCGGCCGGGATGCCGCTCATCGAGAGCAGGTCCCGGCCCACCTGATGACGGCGGACCAGCAGATGCACAACCGCCCCGACCGCGGCGGTACCGGCGATCGGCGGTACCGGCCGGTGGGGGCGGTTGACGGCCCGCCTCACGCCCCGGTCACCACCAGCACGTCACCGGCCATCCGTACCGAACCGGCCTCGTCGACGTGCACCTCGCGCGCCCCGGCGAACGCCGTACGGCGGATCGTGGACCGCCGAGATCGGCAGCAGAGCCTGGTACGACGCCGGCGATGCTGGGCGAATGTCGGTCCCAGCTGGCACCATCGGGCAGGTGACCAGCAGTTCCGCCGAAACCCAGCACCTGCGCGACCTGGCCCGGCTCCGCCGCGTCCGGGACCGGATCGACCGCGAGTACGCCCAGCCGCTCAACGTCGAGGCACTCGCCCGCAGCGCGAACATGTCCGCCGGACACCTCAGCCGCCAGTTCCGGGCCGCGTACGGCGAGTCGCCGTACGCCTATCTGATGACCCGGCGCATCGAACGCGCGATGGCCCTGCTGCGCCGTGGCGACCTGAGCGTCACCGATGTCTGTTTTGCGGTCGGCTGCTCGTCGTTGGGCACCTTCAGCACCCGGTTCACCGAACTGGTCGGGATGTCGCCGAGCGCCTACCGGGCCCGGGTCCGGGCCGCCCGGGTGACCGCCGAGATGCCGTCCTGCCTGGCGAAACAGGTGACCAGACCGATCAGGAATCAAGAAGCGCGGGTCCGCTGGCCGCAACTAGCGTGACCTGCATGGACATCACCATTCACTATGCCTTCCTGCCGCACACCGACCCGGACGCCACCCTGGCCTTCTACCGCGACATCCTCGGCTTCGAGGTCCGCAACGACGTCGGGTTCGAGGGCATGCGGTGGATCACCGTCGGCCCGCCGAACCAGCCCGGTACCTCGATCGTCCTGCATCCGCCGGCCGCCGACCCGGGCATCACCGACGACGAACGGCGCACGATCCTCGAACTGATGGCCAAGGGCAGCTACGGCGCCCTCACCCTGGCCAGCAAGGATCTCGACACGGTCTTCGACCGGCTGCAGGCCGGCGGCGCCGAGGTCGTCCAGGAGCCGACCGAACAGCCGTACGGCGTACGGGACTGCGCCTTCCGCGACCCGGCCGGCAACCTGCTCCGGATCAACGAACTCCGCTGACCCTGACGTCGATCGTCCCCGTCGGCAGTCGACGGGGCACGGCCGGCGTGGCACGAGGCTGGTGCGGACAGCAGACCTACGGGCCGCTGTTCGTCTCCGGCCTCGTGGTGCTTCCGGCCGAACCGGCGTTTCCGACCGGGCCGGTGATCGGATATCCGGCCGCAAAGCGCCGGGCCAGCGCGCCCACGATCAGCCGGCGTTCGGGCACCCAGCCGAGGAACCGGGCGTGCAGGATGGCCGGATCCGGGCCAGGATTCGGATGCAGTTTGTAGAGGTCCTCGGTCGCCTCGTAGAGACAGATCCCCAGATAGACGAAGAGCGCCAGCGGGTCGAGCCGGAACTGTGCCGGCAGCAGGGACCGGGCGATTCGGCACGGCCAGTCGTCGTGGCAGGCGCGACACGTCCACCGGGGCCGTTGCGGGACGTGTTCCCGGTCCATCTCGTCGAGTTGTCGCAGGTTCCGCATCACGACCACACCCATCTCAGCGCTCGACGCGAGCGGAAGCGCCGGTACTGCCGGCGGTGGCGCGGGCCTGTTGGGCCGGAGTGAGCCGGCCGGCCCGCCCGACCCGGTGGCCGAACCCGGTCGGACCGTCCCACGACGGCCGCTGGTTACGCCAAGGGCGCCCCACCGAGACGTGCCACAGCGCTCGTTGGTTGCGTGGTCGGGGCGGCGTGGGGTCGGGGTTGAACGGCATCGGTACGACGGGTGCCGCGTCCGGGCAGGTCCAGCGGAATCCGCACCAGCAGTAGAGCCAGAGCCGTCGCCAGTGCCGGTGGTGTCTTCTCACGATGTCGCCGCCTCACGCAGGTTCGCCGAATGTGGGGGAGGCGGGGACCGCCCACGCCCGTACAGGCGTCACCGGTGGGCGGTCCCCGCCGACGGAGTATCGGCCCACGGGGAAACGCGAGGGGAACGTTTTTCCCGGCGGGTTGGGCCGTACCAACTCCGTCGACTCCACCCTGGACTGTCGTCTATGGCTAATGGAAGATGGGCGGAGCGCACTAACGGTGGATACCCGGCCCCGGGGCGAATCACCTCGGGGCCACACAGCCTTATACGGGGGTGGTAAAGGTGAATAACCTTCCAGCCAGACTCAAGGAGCTACGGGCGGACCGGGGCGTCACCCAGGATCAGATGGCCGAGGCGGTGCAGGTCAGCAAGTCGCTGATCGCGGCCTTCGAGACCGCCCGACTCATTCCGAAGGAGGACACCGCGGCGGCCATCGACGCCTTCCTCGACACCGGCGACGAGATCCAGGAGCTCTCTGCCGAGGCCAGAAAAGATCGACGGCCGGCCCCGAGTTGGTTCCGGCCCTGGCAGAACGTGGAGGAGATGGCAACGATTCTCCGCTATTTCCAGCCGACCCTGATCCCCGGGCTGTTGCAGACCGAGGCGTACGCCAGGGCGATCTTCGCCAGCACCGGCATGCTCAGCGACGACGAGGTGGCCGACCGGGTCGCCAACCGGATGGAGCGACAGGCGACCATTCTCGACCGGGCCGACCGGCCCACCTTCGCCTTCATCATCGACGCCGCCGCGCTGCGGTACGGTCCGCCCGAGATCGCCAAGGACCAGCTGCTGCACCTGGCCGACGCCAGCATCCGATCGAACGTTTTTGTCCACGTCGTGCCGGACTCCGCCGGGCTGCACGCCGGCCGCAGCGGGTCGTTTGTCCTGGCCAGCATGGAGGGCAGCGGCACCGTCGGTCTGGTGGAGGACTTCTACGAGGGCCGGGTAATCGCGGAACCAACTCGGGTGACCGGCCTCGAACGGGCGTGGCAGACTATAGCGGCGGTCGCCCTCCCGTGTGACCAGTCGCGGAATCTGATCCTGAGGTTGGTGAATGACTATGACGACCCAGCGGCCGAGTTGGCGCAAGGCCAGCCGTAGCGGCCAGAGCGGCGGAGACTGCGTCGAGGTGGCCGACAACCTGCCGGGCCGGGTACTGGTCCGGGACAGCAAGGACCAGAGCGGGCCGGTGCTGACCTTCACCCCGTCCGCCTGGCAGGGCTTCGTCACCCTGGCCAGGCAGCACGGCTGACCCGCCACCCCGTACGACGACACGAAGCCCTCGACCCCGGGAAACACCTCCGGGTCGAGGGCTTCGTCGTGGGAAACGAGAGCCACCCGGCCAGCGGGAGATCCGGCCGGCGCCGATGGACCGGGCGACCGGGCCGCGCATCGGCGTCCGTACCTGGCGGACTACCCTCGCCGGTATGTCCGACTCCCGCCTGCTGCGCATCGGTACCCGCAACTCCCCGATGGCGCTGGCCCAGGTCGAGCGGGTCCGCGCGATGATCGCCGACCGGTACCCCGACGTCACCGTGGAGGTGAGGTCGATGTCGACCAGCGGAGACCGCTGGCACGGCGACCTGGCCGCGCTGGGCGGCAAGGGAGCGTTCACCAAGGAGGTGGACGCCGCCCTGCTCGCCGGGGACGTCGACCTGGTCGTGCACTGCGTCAAGGACGTACCCGGGGACCGGCCGGCTCCGGCCGGGACGGTGCTGGCCGCCTACCTGGCCCGCGACGACGTCCGGGACTGCCTCGTGCACCCCGGCGGTCTGCGGATCGAGCAACTGCCCGCCGGTACCCGGATCGGCACCTCTGCGGTGCGGCGGGTCGCACAGCTGGCCCGGCACTGGCCGCACCTGGCGCCGGTGGCCATCCGTGGCAACGCGAACAGCCGGCTGGCCAAACTCGACGCCGGCGACAGGTACGACGCGCTGCTGCTCGCGGTCTCCGGGCTGCAGCGGATCGGGCAGGCCGCCCGGATCACCGATCCGCTCGACGTCGACACGATGCTCCCGGCTGTCGGCTCCGGCACCCTGGTCCTGCAGTGCCGGGACGACGACACCAGCACCCGTGAGCTGGCCGCCAGCCTCGGCGACCCGCAAGCCGAGCGGGAGACCGTGGCCGAACGGACCATGCTGCACATCCTGCGGGGCAACTGCCATTCCCCGATCGCCGCGCTCGCCCGCACCGAGCCTGACGGGCGCCTCGGCCTGCGGGCGAGGGTGATCAGCCTGGACGGCAAGACCGTACTCGACGTGCACGAGTGGGCGACGGACCCGATCACCCTCGGGACCTCCGTCGCCGCGGCCCTGCTCCGGCAGGGCGCCCGTGACCTACTCGACCTGCCTGCACCGCTCAACAGCTGAGCTGGCCACGCTCTGCCTCCTGCCCCGACCGTCGTCCCTGGAGGACAGGCTGCGTACATCGGGCCACCTGACACGGGTCACATCGCCTCGGGATCGGCTCGCCGCACGGTGTGGCTGCTAGAAACGCATCATGGCAATCTCCCCAGTGCTCATTCCCAGCCCTTTCCTCGGTCCGGCGGTGTGGGCGCCTGTCGCCTCGGCGCTGCGAGCTGATTTCGGGGTCACCGCGGTGGTGCCGGCGTCGCCCGACCCGGCACCAACCTCGCCGGCGGCGGTCCTGGCAGCAATCGAGAAAGGGCTTCCCGACTCTGACGATCTGGTGCTCGTGCCCCACAGCAATGCGGGTCTGTATGTCCCTGCGATCGTGATGACGCGTCCGGTGCGCGGTGCTGTCTTCGTGGACGCGGTCCTGCCGCCGGCGAGGGGCGACGTGCCTGTGGCACCGGCCCGCCTGAGGGACATGCTCCGTGATCACGTGGGCCCCGACGGGACTCTGCCGCCGTGGACGCGCTGGTGGCCGGAGGAGTCCGTGGTGCGGTTGTTCCCCGATGCCGAGACGCGTGCCCGGGTGGAGGCAGAGCAGGCGCGGATGCCGTTCGAGTACCTCGCCGCCCGGGTGGACCTGCCTGACGGGTGGGACGCGGTCTCGGCGGGATACCTCAGTTTCGGTGACACCTACGCCGACGAGCGAGAGGACGCCCGCGCCCGTGGTTGGCCGGCGCGCAGGATGCTGGGGGATCACCTCCACATGCTGCGTGACCCAGCGGGTGTCGCGGCGGAGATCATGGAGCTGGCCACGTCGTTCTCGCGAGGATCCTCGTAGGCTGCCACGCCGGTCCGGCCGTCGAGGCCACAGAATCCCGTACCTTGTGCCGGACACCATGCCGGCGGGAGGCGAACAGCTCACATGTCAACGCAGATCATCGTGCTCAACGGCGGTTCCAGTTCGGGCAAGTCGGGCATCGTCCGCTGCCTCAAACACCTGCTGCCGAACCCGTGGATCAACCTCGGCGTCGATGACCTCGTCGACCGACTGCCACCGGCGATGGTCACCTTCGGGCCGCACGGCGAGGTCATCCTCGGCGAGGGCTTCGGTGCCGTCCAGCACGCCTGGACCGCCGGCGTCGCCGCGATGGCGAGAGCCGGGGCGTACGTCATCATCGACGACGTCTTTCTCGGCGGCGGCGCCTCCCAGGAGCGGCTCCGCCGGCACCTGGCCGGCCTCACCGTCTTGTGGGTCGGGGTCCGCTGTGACCCGGAGATCGCGGCGGCCCGGGAGATCGCCCGAGGTGACCGGGTCGTCGGCATGGCGGCCGGCCAGGCCGACATCGTGCACCAGGGGGTCACCTACGACGTCGAGGTCGACACCAGCCACACCGAATCGCTGGACTGCGCCCGGGTCATCGCCGCCCACGTGAGCTGACCGGTCACCCGCTCAGCGCTCCGGACCCAGGTGGCTGCGTTCGCCCTCGTGGTCGAGGATGCAGAGGATTTCGGCGGGGCCGTCGTGGGCGCCGAACGCGTGCGGGACCATGGTCGAGAACTCGGCCGCCTCGTTCGTACCGACCAGGATCGTCCGCTCACCGAGCCGCAGCTCGACCGTGCCGGAGAGCACGGTGAACCAGTCGCGCCCCGGGTGCACCCGCAGCTCCTCCGGCACCGTACGGGTGATCCGCAGCTTGGCGACGGTCTTGTCACTGTCCCGGGACAGCAACCAGGTGGTGACGCCGCCCTGCTCGTTGCAGTGCGGACGGATCACCACGTCGGCGTCGGCGTCGGACTCGACCAGCTGGTCGAGCGTGGTCCCGAGCACCCGGGCGATCGTCACCATCTGGTCCAGGGCGATCCGCCGGTGCCCGGTTTCGATCCGGCTGAGCGTGGAGGGGCTGATCAGGCAGCGGCGGGCCAGCTCGTCCAGCGACCAGCCGCGGGCGATCCGCAGGCCACGGATCCGCTGCCGGACCAGAGCCTCCAGATCATCGTCTTGCTTCATGCGCAAGATGCTATGCCAATAGAGCAATACCCGGCTACCGTTGCCGCCATGGCACACGACCACATGATCGAACTGCTCGACCTGGACGCCGAGGTCCTGCACGACCACCTCCACGACCTGATCACCTGGATCGGCCGCGAAGCCCCCGCCCGACCCCACATCGTCGACCTCGGCGCCGGCAGCGGCACCGGCTCCCTCGCCCTCGCCCGGCACCTGCCCGACGCCACCATCACCGCCGTCGACATCTCCCCGGAGATGCTCACCCACCTCCGCGACCGGGCCGACGCCACCGGCCTCGGGGACCGGATCCGTACCCGCGAAGCCGACCTCGACCAACCCTGGCCCGACCTCGGACCCACCGACGTCATCTGGGCCTCCGCCTCGATGCACCACATGGCCGAACCCGACACCGCACTCGCCTCCGCGCACGCCGCACTACGGCCCGGCGGGCTCCTGGTCATCGCCGAACTGGACTCGTTCCCCCGTTTCCTCACCGGCACCCCGGACGAGGACGTCGAACTACGCGGCCACACCGAAGCGGCACAACGCCGCCACGAGGCCGGCCTGCACATGCACGAGAACTGGGGCGACCGGATGAAACACGCCGGCTTCACCTCGGTCACCGAACGACACGTCGACATCAACCTCCGACCGCCGCTGCCCGCCGCCGCCACCCGGTACGCCGAGGTCTCCCTCACCCGGATGCGACACAGCCTGGCGGAGCGGCTCGCCCCGGCCGACCTCGCCGCCCTGGACACGGTCGTCGCCGGCCTCGCCGGCCGCGACGACCTCACCGTCCGCACCGAACGCACCATCTGGCTGGCCCGCCGCTGACCGCTCGCCGGACCTCGGCCCGCCCCGGCCACCGAGGCCACCGCCCCTGCCAGCAAGCCCGACCGCCACGGCGACAGCGGCGGCAACCCCCACGCCCGTCCAGACCAGCGGGTCACGACGCCCCCAGGGCATCGCAACCTCGCGGGACCAGGAGATTCCCGCCCGCCGGGCAGCCAAGCGACGAGGCCGCCCGGGACGGTCACGCCCCACGCCTATTCACCGACGCGTCACTGCCCGTTCCCGTCCAGGCAGAAGCAGGGCGAGCGGCAGGATGAGTACGGCCGACCCGACGGTCCACCAGAAGGCGCCGACAAACGACTCCGGGCGGACGCCAGCGGTCACGTCGCCGATGCCATGCTCGTCGAGCCGCTGCTGCAGAATCACCGCGATAACCGCGGTGCCGAAGGAGGCACCGAGACGCTGGAGGATGTTCATCGCACTGGTCCCATGGGCGATCGCGGAGTGTGGCAACTGCTGGTAGGCCGCCGCCATCACCGGAATCCCCACCGCGCCCAGGCCCACCCCGCGCAGCACCAGCGCGACGGCGAGGAGAACGTCGTCCGGCCCGGACGCCACCTGGGTGTACGCAAGTGTGCCGAGCGCGGTGACCAGCGCCCCCGCCAGCACCAGTGGCCTGGCGCCGATCCGGTCGGCCAGCGGACCGATGACAGCCAGAGCGAGGGCGGTGCCGACACCCTGGGGCGCGAGTACAAGACCTGTGGTGAAGGCGTCGAACCCGCGAACCTGCTGGTAGTAGAGGGGCAGCAGGAACAGGGGACCGTAGAGCGCCGCACCGGACAGGAACAGCAACGCCGCCGAGGCACTGAACGAGCGGTACCTGAACAGGCGTAGGTCGATAACCGGCGTCCGGGTCACACGAAGGGCATAGGTGGTAAACGCCGCGAGCAGGACGAAACCGATAACGACCGGTACGACCACACCGGCGGCGGTGAGGGCTGAACTCCCGCCCACCTGGGACAGGCCGTAGATCATCGCCGGCACGGCCGGCGCGAGCAGGGCGAGACCGAGCACGTCGAGTCGTTGGCGGCCGTGCCCGGGTGTGGTGGGGAGCGCCCGCCTGGCCAGCACGATGGCGAGCAGGCAGACGGGCACGTTGATCAGGAAGATCCAACGCCACGACACGACGTTGAGGACAACGCCACCGAGTACCGGCCCGACGATGGGGATCAGGTTTCCCGGTACGGCGACCAGAGCCATGACCCGGCCGAACCCGCGCCCGCCGGCGGCCTGCGCCAGGATGATCTGGGTCAGCGGCAGGATCATGCCGGCGCCGAGCCCCTGCACCACCCGAAAGGTGATCAAGCTGCCTGCCGACCAGGCGGCGCCGCAGAGCACCGAGCCGGCGAGAAAAACCGCCAGCACCCACAGCCAGGTCACCCTGGCGCCGAAGCGGTCGACACACCACCCGGTGAGCGGGATGACCAACGCCATCGCGAGTAGGTAAGCAGTGGAGACCCACTGCACCGTGGAGACGGGGACACCGAACGCCTCGCCGAGCTGATTCAGCGCGACGCTGATGATCGTGGTGTCGAGCAGCGCGGCCACCGCCCCGACAAGCACCACTCCGGCGATCTTGAGCAGTGCCGGATCCAGCCGTTCCGGTGGCGTGGACCCTCCGTCCGGTGGCTCGTGGCCGGCCTCCGCGTCGCCTGCCGCTCGCCGCCGCGGCTCCTGCTCCGTCACACCGTGCCCGCCCATGTACCGCTCACACCCCAATCCGTTGGTATGCCAACGGTAGCGCCCATTTTGCTGGCATGCCAACATTATGGTTACGCTGTGCCCATGACCGAGACAGACGACAGAGGCCGCGCCCCACACGCCGGGGTGAGCGTGTCCGAGGCGCCGCTGAGTTCGCTGCTACTCCAGGTCGTCCGGGCACACGCCACACTCGCGACCACGATGCTGCAACGCATCAACCTGGTCGCACCGCAGGAACTGGTACTGCTGTTCCTCCAGGAGAGGGGACGGACAGCGCAAACCGACATCGTCCACTTCCTCGGCCGCGACAGATCCACCGTCACCAACACCCTGCAGGCGATGGAACGCGCCGACCTGATCACACGCACCCAGTCCCGCACCGACCGACGAACAGCCGTCGTCGCCCTGACCAGCAAAGGACGACAACTCTGCCCACAGGTACGCGACATCTGGACCGAACTGGAACACCGCACCTTCGGCGGACTCGACAAACAGCAGCGCGACAACCTCGCCCAGGCGCTGGCCGACATCCGCCGCACCCTCTCGGCACCGCAGCCGACCCCCGAACCGACACACACCGGCGCCCCAGAAGGAAACCAGACGTGAACACCGAACAACACGGCAGCCAGCCACCCCTGCGCGTCGCGGCAATCATCGCCAGCACCCGCACCGGCCGGTTCGGTGAACACACCCCGGACGTCGCCGACACCCTACTGCGACACCGCACCTGGTGGGGCCAGGCACTACTCGCCGCCCGCACCGCCCAGCCGTACCCCGCCTGACCCACAACGTCCGAGGAGCACCCCCATGCCCATGGCGATCGCCTTCTCCGCCTACGGCGACCCCGAGGTACTACACCCGATCGACATCGAACCACCCACACCCGGCACCGGGCAGCTCCGCATCCGAGTGAAGGCCGCCGGCGTCAACCCCGTCGACGTCAAACTACGCCGGGGCGACTTTGCCGCCACCATGCCCGTCGACTTCCCACAACGCCTTGGCAACGAATACGCCGGCATCGTCGACCAGGTCGGCGACGGAGTAGCCGGACTCACCGTCGGCGACGAGGTACTCGGCTCGACAACGGCCCAAGGCTACGCCGAATACGTGCTGGTCGACGCCGCCGACACCGTCCACAAGCCCGCCAGCATGCCGTGGACGGTCGCCGCCGGCCTACCCGCGGTCGGCCAGACCGCCCACACCGCACTCCACCAACTCGGGGTCCGCCCGGGCGACACCGTACTCATCCACGCCGCCGCAGGTGGCGTCGGCACCGTGGCCACACAGCTCGCCCGCCTCAGCGGCGCCACCGTCATCGGCACCGCCAGCCACCACAACCACGACTACCTCCGCTCGCTCGGCGCGACACCAGTCACCTACGGCCCCGGGCTCGTCGACCGGATCCGACTACTCACCGCCGACGGCGTCGACGCCGTACTCGACGCCGTCGGCGGTGAGGCCATCGCCGCCTCCTTGGCCCTGGTACCGGACCGGCAACGCATCGGCACCCTCGTCGACGCCCACGCAGTGAGCGAACACGGCATCCTCCGCCTCGGCGGTCGATCCACCGCCGCGTTGCGCGAACTCGTCACCCTCTACGCGGAAGGGCGGCTACACATCCCGATCCACGCGACGTTCCCGCTCAGCCAGGCGGACCAGGCCCACCGCGCAGTACAAACAGGACACGCACGAGGCAAGGTCGTACTCACGGTGTCGTGACAGGGCAGTACGACGCCCCCAACCCGCCCAAGATCGCCGGTGGGGGACAGGGGACCGGAGACGCTGTCGATCTTCCTGCGGCTCCTGGAGAAGGTCATCACAGACTCTTCCTGGGCCGCGGAGGTCGACCGATCCGACGGGCGACCTGGAAACGCTCACCGAGGACTCCGAGAGCGACCCGACCTGGCTGAGGATCCAGGCCGCCACGAACAGGCATGAACAGGCTCGCCCGACTCCGGTGCGGGAGAAACGCGCCCCGGCACCGCGCCCGGCCCACAAACGGGTAGACCCGGGGGAGCGGCATCACCTACCGTGACCTGCACCCGAGGTGAGGACTCTCCCGCATGACACCGCCTGCTCTCTGAACCTGACACCTTTCCGCACACCGGTCGCCGGCATCGCCGTCGGCTCTGTTACCCGTGCCTTCCGTCAGATCTGCAGACAGAGAGATCATGTCTTCACGTCCTCATACCGCATTGCCCTGGGCGCCGCGGCACAGCCGCTCGCCCCTGCCCGTCCCGCCCTGCCATTCCGGCCGCTTCATGAGCGTCGACGGCAGACTCCGTCCCCGGTGGGACGGGTGCGGGGGAGTTCACCCACCGCACGCCACCAGAGGTGAGCACCGGATCGTCTTCGATGTCACCGACCGTTCACGGCCTCCCCGACCCCGGTTTCTCCATCAACCTCTGGTCGGTGTCACCCGCAAACCGTCCGTACGCCCCACCGTGATCGCCGGACCGGAACCCCACCGGCACCACCGGTCCACCTACGGCCCCGGACGGGTCCCGCGCAGCCGCAGACGCGCCGTCAATTCCCGTACCGTTCTTCCCCGACCCCCGTGGCGTCGACGCTAGGACCAGGGCCGCCCGGCCGGCGCATTGTTGCCCGGCCGCGTTCCCGGACGGTCGCCGCCACCTGGTGATGATCACCACGGCACCAGCACCGAGAACCCTACCCTCACGTCAGGGTAGGGTTCTCGGTGCTGCCAGGGACGTGGCGTCACGGGCCCCTCGACAGCGACAAGACCGGCCGGCAGTGAAGCCCGCCATGCGGTGATCGAGGTTCTGCCCACGTCCGGACGGAACCCCTCGATGGTCAGGTCGCGCGGCCCCGCTGACGGCGTGGCCTCCCTGGCGTGCCGCGGCGCGTGCGCTTGAGCGGAAATGAGATTTGATGTCTGAACAGGTGACAGCAGCGAAGCGCGCGTCCGGATGGTCACGGCCAGAGTGGCTACGGTCGCCACGGGTGCTGCGGACCGAGGTCCTGGCCGGCCTGGTCGTCGCCCTCGCGCTGATCCCCGAGGCGATCTCGTTCTCCATCCTCGCCGGCGTCGACCCCCGGGTCGGCCTCTTCGCCTCGTTCACCATGGCCGTGACCATCGCCTTCACCGGTGGCCGCCCGGCGATGATCAGCGCCGCGACCGGCGCGGTCGCCCTGGTCGTCGCGCCGCTGGCCAAGGAACACGGCCTCGGGTACCTGGTCGCCGCGGTCGTGCTCGGCGGCGTCTTCCAGGTGGCGCTCGCCCTGCTGGGAGTGGCGAAACTGATGCGGTTCATCCCACGTAGCGTCATGGTCGGCTTCGTCAACGCCCTCGCGATCCTGATCTTCACCGCACAGCTGACGCACCTGATCGACGTCCCGTGGCTGGTGTACCCACTCGTGGCCGTCGCACTGGCAATCATCGTGTTCCTGCCGAAGGTCACCACGGCGGTGCCGGCGCCGCTGATCGCGATCGTCGCGCTCACCGCGTTCACCGTGATCACGCACGTCGCGGTGCCGACCGTCGGCGACGAGGGCACCCTGCCGGACAGCCTGCCCGTACCCGGGTTGCCCGACGTGCCGTTCACCTTCGACACACTCGCCACCATCGCACCGTACGCCCTCGCGATCGCGCTGGTCGGGCTGCTGGAGTCGCTGATGACCGCCAAGCTCGTCGACGACATCACCGACACCCACTCCGACAAGACCCGCGAGTCCTGGGGCCAGGGCGTCGCGAACATCGTCACCGGCTTCTTCGGTGGCATGGGCGGCTGCGCCATGATCGGACAGACCATGATCAACGTAAAGGCGTCCGGCGCCCGCACCCGCCTCTCGACCTTCCTCGCCGGAGTGTTCCTGCTCATCCTCGTGGTCGCGCTCGGCGACGTCGTCGCCCTGATCCCGATGGCGGCCCTCGTGGCCGTGATGATCATCGTGTCGGTGAGCACGTTCGACTGGCACAGCATCGCCCCGGCCACCCTCAGACGCATGCCCGCCGGCGAGATCACCGTCATGGTCGTCACCGTCGCCGCCACCCTGGCCACCCACAACCTGGCCGTCGGCGTCGTACTCGGCGTACTCGCCGCGATGGTGATCTTCGCCCGCCGGGTCGCACACTTCGCCCAGGTCACCAGCGTGCTCGACCCCGACGGCAGCACCCGCGTCTACCACGTACACGGCGAACTGTTCTTCGCCTCCAGCAACGACCTGGTCTACCAGTTCGACTACACCGGCGACCCCGACCACGTGATCATCGACATGAGCGCCGCGCACATCTGGGACGCGTCCTCCGTCGCCGCTCTCGACGCGATCAACACAAAGTACGAATCCCGCGGCAAACGCGTCGAGATCACCGGCCTGAACGAGGCCAGCGCCCGCTTCCACAGCAACCTCGCCGGCAAGCTCGGCGCCGGACACTGATGGACACCGGGCACACTGACCCGATGACCGCAGGGCGCATGCAGATCGGCGAAGCCGCAGACCGTGTCGGACTCAGCATCCGCACCATCCGCCACTACGAGGAAGCCGGCCTCGTCGTACCGTCCGCACGCAGCGAGGGCGGGTTCCGGCTCTATACCGAACCCGACCTCGACCGGCTCCGGGTCATCAAACGCATGAAACCCCTCGGCTTCACCCTGGAGGAGATGCGCGACCTCCTCGAGATCCTCGACGCGCTCTCCGTCTCGGACGGCAGCGAGCGGGCAGCGCTGCAGGACCGTCTCGCCACATTCCACACCGCCGCCGTCAACCGCGTCACCACCTTGCGCGAACAACTCACGATGGCCGAACAGTTCGCCCAGCAGATGCAGGAACAGATCGACCAGCACCGGTAGGCCGTCGCCCAGCCGGGGCCCTCGCTCACCGACCCAGGCAGGCGAGCCTGCTCCAGTCAGAACCTCTCGTCCCCGACATGTCGTGCGACAGGACCGACCCGAACGATCCGACGTCGGGCGAGGGGAGAGGCGGACAGGTCCTCACCTGGCGCCTGACCAGAAGAAACCGACCCGATCGCCACGGTCATCCCCGGCCGCCGACCGTCCACAGAGACTCAGACCCCCATCAAGCCTGAACTCGCGCACCTTCCACCGAACACACCACGCCCCACCTCCGCGACCCACTCGGCCGACCGATCGAGGCAGTCGCATACCTGATCGGATCGGCTACTCTCGCTGCGTATCGGTGCAGTGCGAGTGTCGCGCGCTCTTCCGGACGACCGAGGACGATCTTCGCCGGCGGGCGTCGCCGACCGGCTCGAACTCGAGTCGGCTCCGAAGCCTGGGGGAGGCCTACATGTCCGGCGACATCATCTACGACACGAACTTCTACTCCACCCTCGAAGCCGAGGTGAACGCCTTCCGCAAGGCCCTGACGAAACGTTGGCGCAAAGAGGTCGCAACAGCTATCCGCCGGAACGACACATTCAAGACGGCGTTCCGCCGCTACCACGCTCCCTACGGGGAAGACATCTGGGACTACTGGGACCCGATCAACCAGGTCCACCTCATCTGGGGCTCATGTGAAGTCATCACCTGGGCAGAGGGCGACCAGGAAGGCGAGGTGCCCTCCTACCCAGGGCGCACCTTCAGCCCGGAGATGGGCTACCCCCCCACCCACCACGTACGACCGCAGCGGCAACGAAGTGCCCACGCCGAACGAGATCTACTGCGGCATGAACTCGGTCATGCAAAGCGTCGAGTACTGGGCCTACGGCGAAGGCAGCGCCGTCCTCAACCAACTGCCAAAATTCGACGCCCATGACCAGCGCGCGATCGAGAGTGCGCAGCAGGCGATCCTCACGATCGGCGGTGCCCTGGGCCTGCAGTCCGCTGGCGGCTCTGATGCCAGCTTCGTCCCATCGAGCAACGCCGACCTGATCAACAAGGTCGACAAGCTCATCGGCGCGAACGGCCAGAATGCGGGCTGGTACGTGGCCTGGACCGGGCTGGCCGCAGACACCCTCAAAGACGGCTTCTTCGCCTCGATCGCGCCGACCCTTTTCCACCAGGCCCAGATCGCCGGGGGCATCCACAACCTCTACAGCGCCAGAGGCACCATCATCCAGGAGATGCGCTCCGGCTCGCTGAAAATCCTCAGCGACGCCAGCAAGGCACTCGATGAGACCCATGTGGTCACCACCGATCTCAACCCGGTGTGGCAGACCTTCCAGGGCATGGGCACGGCCCTCACCATCGGCGGCGGCTGGAACCCAGCCTCCGGTGCCGTCGGCGCGAGTTGCATTCTCATCGGCATCATCGGACAGAATTTCGCACCGGAATCCAAGCACACCAAGTACGCACACGAGCTCGAGGCGGTGATGACCGCCCTCTGGGACAACCTCGACGAGCAGTCCAACGACCTCTTCTCCCGAAAGAACGACTACAACAACGGCATCCACAGCCTCCGCGACACCATCTTCGGGATCGACAGCTTCAACCTGGAGTTGTACGACCTGACCGAGAACACTGCCACCGGCAACGGAGACCCGGACGGATTCCACGCCGACATCGGCACCGTCCTGGAACTCGCCGACACCTGCTTCGAATGTGCCGAGATCTACGAGGACCAGCTCATCCCGAAGATCGGCGACGTCCAAGCGGCCGACGCGTCATTGGCCACCGAGGACGGTTCCGAAGGCTACGCCGACCCGAAGGTCAAGGCCTTGGTCGTGGAGTACCAAGGGTATTTGAGGACCGCCTGCGGACGCCTCTATGCTGCGGGCGAGCAGATCAAGGCGGCGGCCCAGTCCTACGCGTCGACGGACGCGGAGCGCCAGGCCGCCTACAACTCCATCATGCGGGACTGGGACGAGGGTCCCGCTCCGGACCACGCCGACGACTGGGCGGAGGACACCGACCGCAGCGGCTGGGAGGTGCACATCCCGGGTGCGCCCCCCTTTGTCACCGACACCACCCCGGGTGGCGACGACACAGGCGGGCCGGAGTACGAGACGGAGGCGACCAGGTGATGAGACGAGTTGTGGCCGGCGTCGTCGTCGTGCTTCTGCTGGCGGGCTGCGACTCGCCAGCAGACCCCAGCAATGGCGGGTCAGCGCCCCCATCCGCGCCGGAGTCCAGTGCCCAGGCCGGGGAAGCCGACTACGGCGCGGTCTGCGACGCGCTGGAAGATGCGGTGAAGCTGCCAGCCGACGGGACCATCCAATACACCGCCAAGTTCAACAAACCGACAGGATGGGCGACCAACGCACCACTCTGCGATATCGAGCCGGTCGGCGAATACTACGACGTAGCCGCCAAGGCCCCTGCCTTCGGCCGAGCCGAGTTCAATTACGGCATTCTCACCGAGACGCAGCTCCAGCAGGTGCGGTACCCGGAGTACACCCCCGAGACGGTGCAGAAGCTTCTCACCCTCGATCAGGCGGATCCGCTGACCGACGAGTTACCGTGCGCGAGCAAGCCCTGCAAGGACGGTATTCACGGCTACCAGTACAACTTCCGCTTCGAGGCCATGATGGACGACATCGCGGTGATCGCGCAGTTCGACTACATCACCACCGACGTGAGTGGCGACAAGCAAACGCAATACCGCACCCAGGCGATCGAGGCGTTCACTGCGTCGATGGATGCCATCGCCGCCGAACTCTAGCCTCGGCCTTCGTCAACGGCTGTCCAGGGTGTGGGCGGATCTCGACCAGGCCCTGGCCCAGATCCCCGGATGAGCAGCAACACCTACGTCCTGCTCGGCGAGGCGACGCGGCGGGGTGATCACGACCTGGCGTTAGGTCGATAATGAACATTATGTCAACCTCGACGTGGTGAAGCCGTACCGGGAGCCCCTGCCGGTGGATATGGTCGGCGGATGCCCGATGCGATCTTCGCCCACCCTCGCCTCGCACGTGTCTACGACGCCTTCGACGGAGACCGCGACGACCTGGCCGCCTACCTCGCGATCGCCGGCGAGTTGACCGCGGGCCTCGTGCTCGACGTCGGCTGCGGGACAGGATCCCTGGCGGTCCTGCTCGCCGGACGCGGCCACGACGTCGTGGGCGTCGACCCGGCCGAAGCATCACTCGAGGTCGCGAAGCAGAAGGATCCAGCGGGACGGATCCGCTGGATCCACGGCGACGCCACGACACTGCCGGCACTCGATGCCGACCTGGCGACGATGACCGGGAACGTGGCCCAGGTCTTCCTTACCGACAACGACTGGACTCAGGCCCTCCACGGCGTCCACGACGCCCTTCGCCCGAACGGCCACCTCGTCTTCGAATCCCGACGTCCGGAGCATCGGGACTGGGAGCAGTGGGCGGCGGACGTCGACCCGGTCACTCGCGACATCCCCGGCATCGGGCCGGTGGAACGGCGCCTCGAGGTCACCGACGTCAGCCTCCCGTTCGTCTCGTTCCGCTACACCTACCGGTTCCTGACCGACGGCGCGGTCGTCACCTCGGACTCGACCCTCCGGTTCCGCGGCCGCGACGAGGTCGAATCGAGCCTGGCTGCCAACGGCTACCGGGTCCTCGACGTACGGGAGGCACCCGACCGCCCGGGTCGAGAGTTCGTGTTCATCACCGAACGCTCCACCTGAAACGGCGCCAGACGCGATGCCGGATCCAGCCGGCCCGCGACCGGGGTGGCACCCTCCCGGGAGGAACAGCGCGCACCGGATGGCCTTCGCACGATCGAGGATCAGCTCACCGCCCGTCCAGGTAGGTGCTGCCCAGTCCGGGTTTGCGCCAGGACGGGGCTTCTGTCGATGTCGTCTGCACCTCCGGCGGCCGCCCGTTGCGGCCGAACAGTAGCTCCCACCAGCGCCGCCCCTCGGCGATGAACCGGGCGAGAGGTTCCACCGTGCCGTCGGCGTAGGCGACCTCGAGGTCGTCGAAGTCGACGGTGCCCTCGATGCAGTAGCGCGCGCCGTCACCGGGCCTCCAGCACTCGGTAAACCAGAACAGCGAGTGCGGCGCGTGACCCGATCGAACGTCGACGGTGAGGCTCGGCTCGTGCGGCCAGTCGTCGGTACGCGAGGGGCGGTCGAGGAACTCCCAGCCGTACATCGACTCCCAACCGCCGAGCGACGCGAAGAACGACTCGACATCGTTCAGACTGCTCATCGGGATGGCCGGGCCGTACCCGTCCTGCCGCTCTTCACGCAGAAGCACCCGGATCCGCGTCACCCGCCGCAGGCGGAGCAACCTGCGTGGATCGTGGTCCCTGGCCGCCTCCTCGGGCTGTGCCCGGACATGCAGCAGCAGTTCGCACACCGAGTCGGACGAGGTCGGACGCAGCCCTACCACCTCAGCCTCGTTCAGCGCGTACTCCAGTCCCGTTCGAGTCAGCTCATCCCAGGTCACGCCGACATCATCTCGCTCCTGATCCCGCTTGCGGCAGTCGAGCACGGGTGCGGCGGCTCCCCCGCGTGAGGGTGCCAGTCGGCTGGGTCGGTTCTGGCCCTGGCCGGGGCACGACAACCGGACAATAAGGATCTTGGTACTGGCCCTGATCCGCAAATCATGCATAATATTCGTTATGCATGACAAAAAGGACTTCTTGCTACTCCCCCTCGTTGAGGAGTTCCTGACCTCCCGGGCCACCCGCAAGCCCTCCCCGCACACCCTGGCCGCGTACCGGCGGGATCTGCTGGCCATCGCGCGACTGGTCGCCGAGGACCCCACCACTCCCCTCCCCCTGGCCACCCTGCCCCTCGACGCGCTGACGCCCCGTTCCCTGCGGTCGGCCTTCGCCCGGTTCGCGGCCGGCCGGGCCGCCGCCTCCGTACACCGGGCCTGGTCCACCTGGAACGGTTTCTTCGGGTTCCTGGTCGCCGACGGCGTCGTACCGGGTAATCCGATGCCCGCGGTCGACAAGCCGGTCGTCCCTCCCCCGCCGCCGAAGCCACTGCGCGGCGAGCGCACCCCGGAGGATCTGCTCGACGCGCTGGTCCGGCCGGACGGACGGCAGCGTGATCCGTGGCCGGAGCGGGATCTGGCGGTGGTGGCGTTGGCGCTCTGCGCCGGACTGCGGCTGGCGGAGATGTTGGCGTTGCGGGTGGGTTCGTTGGCCGGGCGGGCCGGTGAGCGGCGGGTGGACGTGGCAGGTAAGGGTGGTCGGGCCCGGACGATTCCGATCGAGCCGGAGCTCGACGCGGTGTTGGCGTCCTATCTGGACAGCCGGTGTCGACGGTTCGGGTCGCGTACGGTGCGTCCGGACTCGGTGCTGCTGGTGGACCGGTACGGGGATCCGTTGCGGCGTGGTGGTCTGCAGTATCTGGTGCGGTCGTGTTACCGGCGGGCGGGCATCCTGGACCGGGTGCCGCGGGGTGCACAGTTGCACGCGTTGCGGCACACGTTCGCGACCCGGTTGGCCGAGGACGGGGCGAGCGCGTCGGAGATCATGCGGTTGTTGGGGCACGCGAGTCTGGCGACGAGCCAGAACTACATCGAGGTGACGGCGGCGCAGCAGCGGGCGGCGGTGCGGGCGAACCGCACCAACCGGGCGTTGGGCCGGTTGGTGGCGGCGGGCGGGGACTGACGGCCCGGTGTGGGTGTCAGTTGGTCCGGGAGATGGCGATGACGAGGGTGCGCCGGTCGGCGGTGATGACGCCGACCAGGTCGCCGTTGACCGCGACCCGGCGGGGTTGTTCGGCGCCGACGTCGACGGGGGGGGCGGTACGGGTGGGCTGGTTCATGGTCACCTCCGCCGGGGACGGCGTCGGGGGTGCGTCGTGCCGCGTGCGGGATGGTAGCCAGTGCCCTGGTGCCGCCGGGGCGCCCCACCCCGACAAACTGGGCGAGCGGGATCTGGCGTGGCAGACGCTGACCCTCCACTTGAGATTCGCTGTCGTTGATGCTGCCGTGTCGGGTCACATGTCGTGCGCCGGCCGTGAAATCGGAGGCAGCGCCGCACGAGTTCCCCTAGCCTCGCGGGGAGAGCTTTCGCCCGTACGACACGAAGAGGAGATTGATTATGAGGACGTCCGGTGGTTGTCCCGGTCCCTTGTCTGTCTCCACCGCCGGAGAGGCACTTCGTGTTACGTCTGTTCGAAAACCCTGTTGACCCCTTCCCCACCGGCACCAACTCCACTCCGGCGGCCAGTGTCCGGAAGTTCCTCCTGCGGGAGTTCCGGCCGCTACGGCCGGTCGTAGCGGCTGCCGTCGCCACCACGATCCTGTGCGCCGCGATCGAGGTGTGGCTCATCGGGTACGCGGGCCGCCTGGTCGACACGCTCGCCGCCACAAGCCCGGACACTTTCTGGGCCGGCCATGGCGCCGAGCTGCTCACGGTGGCCGTGTTTGTGCTGCTGGTCAGACCGCTGGTGAACCTGGCCAGCGAGGCGCTGGACGACATCGCGTTCCGGGCCAACGCCCGCCCGCTCGCCCGCTGGCGGGCACACCGGCACGTGTCCCGGCAGTCCGTCGGTTGGTTCCGCGACGACCTTGCCGGACGCATCGCCACCTGGGTCCGCGACGGTGGCGATGCTGCCAGCACCGCCGCGTATGCGGTGATTCACACGTTGGTGTTCGTGATCGCCTACATTGCCGGCTCGGTGTGGTTGATGTCCACGATCGACGTGCGTCTGCTGCTGCCGCTCGGCACCTGGATCCTGGCGTACGCGCTGCTCATGCGGTGGGCGGTGCCGCGCTACCGGCGCGCGTCGGAACGCCTGCAGGACGCGGAGTCCGCGCTGACCGGCCTGCTTGTCGACTCGTACGCGAACGTCGACACGCTCGCGCTGCTCGGCGGTCAGGAGACCCGCACCGCGCATGACGTCGGGGTGTTTGCGCGGGCCAGACGGGCACACCTGGACCTGCAGCGGGTCGAGGTGACGATCAACAGCGCCATGATGGCGTTCGGCAGCGCGCTGCTTGTCGGACTCGTCGGATACGGGGTCGCCCTCTGGCGTGCCGAGGTCGCGCCGATAGGTCTGGTCGCGGCCGCGTTGGCGCTCAGTTTCCGGATCACCGCGATGGCGGAGTGGCTGCTGGACGCCGTGTCGTCGCTGTTCGGGTCCGTCGGCGCGCTCCGGAGGGCCCTGCGGACCGTCGCGCAACCGCTCGCGGTCGCTGACAAACCGGGGGCAGCCCGGCTGCGGGTACGCGGCGGAGCCATCAGCTTTTCACAGGTCAGCCATCATTATGGCCGCGGTGTTGGCGGGCTCGACCGGCTGAACCTCGACGTCGCGGCCGGTGAGCGGGTCGGCCTCGTCGGCCGGTCTGGGGCGGGTAAGTCCACGTTGGTTGGCCTACTCCTGCGGTTTCACGACGCGGAGTCCGGCACGATCATGATCGACGGCACCGACATCAGGGACGTGACGCAGGAGAGCCTGCGCGGCCAGATCGCCATGGTTACCCAGGACGCGACGCTGCTGCACCGCTCGATTCGCGAGAACATCGCTGGTCCCGGTTCAGCCGACGACGCACAGATCGAGGTGGCGCTGCGCCGGGCATCCGCCGACGGATTCGTTGCCGTGCTGAGGGACGCGGATGACCGGACCGGCCTGGACGCACATGTCGGGGAGCGCGGTGTGCACCTGTCGGGCGGCCAGCGGCAGCGGATCGCGTTGGCCCGGGCGTTCTACCGCAGCGCGCCGATCCTGGTCCTGGACGAGGCGACGTCCGCGCTCGATTCCGAGGCGGAGACCGCCATCCACGACACGCTCGGCGAGGTGATGACCAGCCGTACCGTGATCGCTATCGCGCACCGGCTGTCTACCATCGCCCGCATGGACCGGATCGTGGTCCTCGACAGTGGCCGGATCGCGGAGCAGGGCACCCATGCCGAACTGCTGGAACGAGGCGGGATCTACGCGGACCTGTGGTCGCGGCAGTCTGGTGGTTTCCTCGGTACGGCCGTTGATCAGGATGGGGGGCAGGTCCACGTTGTGGCGGATGCCCCTGGTGCTGTTGACCCAGGCACCCGCTGAGGGCGCTGACCGCTGCGCCGATTGCGGCTGACCGAACGGATCGTGTACCGGAATGGCCGCCGACGGCTTGGGCGTCCCGGTACACGCTGGGGAGCGCTGCCGCAGAAGGCTAGCCGTTCGGGGGGTCCCGGGCCTCTCAGGGTTGTGTGGCCGGGGCTTCGGCGCGGTAGAAGGCGAGGCCGCCGAACCATTGCCTGCTGCGACCGTTCTCGGTGGCGTGGGTCAGGCCGGCGTCGGCCAGCGCGGCGGGTACCTGTTCGGGGAGGATGTCGAAGCGCGGGTGGCGGTGGGGCCGGTTCGCGTTCCGTCCGCTGGGTGTGCCGTCGATGTCCACCACGTGCAGTTGACCGCCGGGACGCAGTACCCGGCTGACTTCGTGCAGGGCCCGGGCCCGTTCGGTCTCGGCGAGGTGGTGCAGCATGAACGCGGACAGTACCCGGTCGACGGTGCTGTCGGGCAGGGGTAGTTCGCTGGCGAAGGCGCGTTCGTACCGGATCGGCAGGCCGGCCCGGGTCGCTTTGCGGCGGGCGCGGCGCAGTGCCGCCGGGTCCGGGTCGATGCCCAGCGCGTCGATGTCGGGGTGGCGGCGTCCGAGGGCCTGTAGCAGGTTGCCGGTGCCGCAGCCGATTTCGAGGGTGCGCTGGCCTGGTCGGAGGTCCGCCCGGTCGAGGAGTTGCCGGTGGACGCGTCCGACGCGGGCGAGCCGGGAGAACGGGTCGTAGAGGGGCAGCAGCCAGTGTTTGCCCATGCCGGGTATGTAGTGCTGTTCGGGGCTGTCGATTCGTCTGGTCATGTCACGCTCCGAGATCGGATGAAATTGGGTCGTACTCTGAGCCTCGTGGACGTCGAGGGGCTGGACAATGGCGGATCTGTGGGTGGGATGAGACGAAGTTTGGTGCCGGTGTCCCGTTCGGTCGGGGTGACCGGGCGGGGTGTGCCGGTCGTCGGCTTCGGCCATGTGCCCGGGATCGTCCCGGTCGCGGTGGCCCGGGTTCCCGAGGACGCGCCGGTGGTGGGTCCTGCCGCTGGTGGTGCGCACGCGCATGACTTCCTGGTGCTTTTCTACGCGCGGCACGCTGCCGGGAGGGTGTTGATCGACCGGCGGACGTGGACGGTGAGCGACGGGGATCTGTTCGTCGTCGCGCCGGGGCAGGTCGTCTCGTTCGGTGATTCGCATGGGGAGGTCGTCGCGGACGGTTGGGTGGTGTGGTTTCCGGTCGACGTCGTGCGGCCGGGGATGTCGGGGCCGTACTCGTCGTGGCGGACGCACCCGTTGTTGTTTCCGTTCGCCCGGGGTACCGACCGGGCGCAGCGGTTGCGCATCCCGCTGGCGGACCGGCCGGGCTGGGATGAGCGGTTCGCCGTGCTCGACGCCGAGTTGCGGGCCCGTCGCGACGGCCACCGGGAGGCCGCCCTCGCGCACCTGACCCTGTTGCTCGTGGCCGCCGCGCGGTTGTCGGCCGGCGTCGCCGACCAGTTCCGGTCGGCGGACGAGCCGCTGCTCGCGGCCGTTTTCGACACCATCGAGCGGCGCTACCGCGAACCGATCTCGCTGGCTGACGTGGCCGCCGAACTCGCGCTGACCGCCGGTCACCTGACCACGGTGGTACGCCGGAAGACCGGCCGGACGGTGCAGCAGTGGATCGCGCAGCGCCGGATGCGGCAGGCGCGCCTGCTGCTCACGGAGACCGGGCTGACCGTGGCGGCGGTCAGTCGCCGGGTCGGTTATCCCGATGTCAGCTACTTCATCAGACGCTTCCGGGCGGAACACGGGGTGACTCCGGCCCGGTGGCGTGACGCTGTCCCTCCCGCGTGCTGAGCCTCTGGTGTCAGGCGAGGTCGACGACGAGGGGGCGGTGGTCGGAGATGGTGGCGGCGGGGGTGGTGATGGCGGTGACGGCGGGCAGGGGGTGGCTGTCGCGGGGGTCGGCGAGGATGTGGTCGAGTTGGACGCGGGGTTGGGTGGCGGGGTAGGTGGGGCGGTGGGCGAGGGATCGCCAGCCGGAGACGAGGGTGGCGAGGCTGGCGGGGAGGTTGAGGTCGCCGAGGAGGATGCGGGGTGGGGGCAGGGTGCGTAGGGCGCGGACGACCTGGCGGAGTTGTCGGATGTTCCAGCCGGGTACGAAGGAGAGGTGGGTGGCGGCGGCGGTGACGGGTCCGTGGGGGGTGTCGAGTTCGGCGGCGAGGACGACGCGGGGTTCGTCGCGGAGCAGGACGATGCCGCCGCCGGGGCCGGGGACGATGACGGGTGAGCGTACGGGTAGGGCGGTGAGTCGGATGACCTGCCAGGACCGGACGGGGTAGCGGCTGATGAGGCCGACGCCGTAGAGGGGTTCGCCGTGTCCGTCGTCGTCGTGGGTGAGGGGGCGGAACTGTTCGCCGGGGGTGCCGACGACGGCGGCGGCGAATCGGTGGGCGGGGGCGTCGAGGGCTTGGGCGGCGATGGCGGTGAGGTCGAGGTGGTTGCTGCGGGACTGGTCGCGGTCGACTTCCTGCAGGGCGAGTATGTCGGCGTCGAGGGCGGCGACGGTGGCGGCGAGGCGGGTTTCGTCGACGAGGCCGTCGTGGGGGGATCTGCCGTGGAGCAGGTTGAAGGTTGCCAGGCGCACCTCTGCACCTTACGGCGCGACGTGGCACAGTTTGGGCGTGCTTTTCAAAGCGTTGTGTTGTTCGGCGGTGGTGTTCGTGGGGTTGGGGTTGGTGGGGTTGTGGGTGCGGCGGTGGCGGGGGCGGTGAGGGGTGGTTACCGGTCGGGGGTGGCGAAGCGGCCGGCGCGGATTTCGCGGAGCGCTTGGCGGCGGGTGTCGCCGCGGAGGGTGTCGACGTAGAGCCGGCCGTTGAGGTGGTCGGTTTCGTGTTGGAGGGCGCGGGCGAGGAAGCCGGTGCCGGTGACGGTGCGGGGTTCGCCGTGTTGGTCGTAGCCGTGGGCGGTGGCGTGCAGGGCGCGGGGGGTGGGGAAGTAGAGGCCGGGGATGGAGAGGCAGCCTTCGTCGTCGGTCTGGGTTTCGGTGGAGAGTTCGAGGGTGGGGTTGATGAGGTGGCCGCGGTGGCCGTCGGCGTCGTAGACGAAGACCTGGGCGCTGATGCCGATCTGGGGTGCGGCGACGCCGGCGCGGCCGGGGGCGCCGAGCAGGGTGTCCATGAGGTCGGTGACCAGGGCTCGTAGTTCGGCGTCGAAGCTGGTGACGGGCTCGCAGGGGGTGCGGAGCACGGGGTCGCCGATGATTCGGATGGGCCGCATGGTCATGAGCGGAACCTTATCGGTTCGTTACCGGTTTTGTTGTTCCAGCCACCTCCACCGCGCTCTGTGCAACGTACGGAGATTCTGGTGCCGGTACGGGGGGCGTCGATGGTGGTGGGGTCCCGGACGGGCTGCGGGCGGTCGTGAACAAGCGGTTGATCGCCGAATTTGTCGAGTCGAGTCGACGTCGAAGGCGAACCCGCCCAGTCCGGACTTGTGGCACGTTCGCGGTGGGCTTCTTCGCGTTCCCGCTCAGCTCGGTCGACGGCGGACCCGGTAGCGCAGGTGAAGCACCCGGTTGCCCTGGATCACCAGGTCAGGATCCTCCAACAGGTGCTGCGCGTGGACCGACCCGAAGTAGCGCTTCCCGGACCCGAACACCACGGGCACGACGTCCATCCGCACCTCGTCGACCAGGCCCGCGGCGAGCACCTGGCCACCGACGTCGCCAGCGGCGACCTCGACGATGCGGTCACCGGCGAGTTCCCGCGCCCTGGTCACGGCCGCCGCGACGCCGTCGACGAAGTGGAACGGCGCCTCGGGGTCCCAGCCCTCGGGCGCCGGCCGGTGCGTCACGACGACCACGTGGTCGATGCCACCCGGAGGCTTCCCGTCCCAGCCGTCCGTCAGGTCGAAGACGTGCCGGCCGACGACCGTCACCCCGACCTGGTCCCAGTACGCCCGGGTGTGGTCGTAGGAGGTCTGCGACACCTTCAATACGCCGCTGTCGTCCAACGGGACGTCACCGCCGGTCAACCAGTCGAACAGCGGTCCGGGCTGGTCGTTCTCGTCCGCGACGAAGCCGTCCACCGACACCGAGCTGTACATGACGACCGTGCCCACAGGGCTCTCCTCTGCTTCCGGGTGCCCCCAAACTAGCGGGCCGTGCGCTGCCGCTCTTGTACAAAATCAATCGGCCGGCAGCGGCCAACCGTCCAGCGCGTGACCGGGATGTTCCCGCAGAAACCGCCGCCGGACTTCGACGTACCGGGTCGGCGTGAGCCCGGTGAACGCCCGGAACTCGTGGCCGAAGTGGGCCTGGTCGAAGTAGCCTGCGCCACCGGCGAGGTCGCCCCAGTCGATCGGTCCGGCGGGGTTGATCGCGAACACGGTGGCGGCGAAACGGTAGGTGCGGGCCAGCCGCTTCGGCGTGACGCCGACGAGCTCCTTGAACCGCTGTGCCAGGTGGGTGCTGCTGACCCCGGCTGCCACGCCCAGGTCGCCGATCGCCACCGCCCCGCTGGTCGCCGCGATGACGCTGCTCGTATGGCGGACCAGCCCCAGGCCGGCGGTCTCGCACAGCCGTCGCATCAGCTCCGCCTCGAGCAGCGTCAGCATCTCGTACGGTCCGTCCGCCGTGGCCAGCCGGTCTCGCAGCTCGGCAATGGCGGGCCGGCCCCACACCTGCTCCACCGTCAGCGGCCGGTCACACAGCTCGGCTGCGGGCATCGGCAGGAACGGCGCCAGCCCCCACGGCTTGAAGTGCACGCCGACGGACCGGGTCCGGAGTGGGTAGCCGAACTCCCACGCGCGGGTGGGCATGGTGACCACACAGCCGTCGGCGTACTCGGCCGTCTCGATGTCGGTGCCGGCGCGGATGCGGAACGGCGCCCCGAGGTTGACGATGAGCAACGCCGACGGCGCGGGCGGTAGCGTCAGCCGGGCGTACGGCGACGCACCCTCCAGGTAGTAAAGGTCGTCGATCAGCCCGTCCAGCGGCGGTCGCGGCACTCTGGACACGTACTCCACACGCACAGCATCGCCGACGTCGCGCCGGCATCGCACGCCGGGATGGTCCAGCCGCGCTGCCGCCAACCCGGGGTTCGCGGTACTGACGCCACCGCCCTCTACCTGTTCAGCCTGCTTACCCCCGCGACGTCCGAACAGGTGTACGACGTGTTCGACACCCCGACCGGCGGGTGACCGTCACGCCGGCGGACGCAGGGCCCCCGCGGCCGGGGGACGCAACTGTGGCGGCACGGCGCTGCGCAGCGCGGCGGCGACCGCGGTGACGGCGGGGTGCGCGGCGGCGCCGTCGCGGTACGCGATCCGGGTCCGGCGGTGGATCGGCAGCCGGGTCAGGACCACCTCCGGCGGTGGGTTCACGATCCCCAACTGCGGCACCAGTGCGACGCCCTGACCCGCCGCGACCAGGGCCAGTACGGTGTCGAAGTCGTCGACGCGGTGCCGGATCCGGGGGTGGAATCCGGCGGCCTGGCAGGCCCGGACCGTCATCGTGTGACACAGGCTGCCCGCTGTCGCGGTGATCCACGCGGACTCCCGCCAGCGGTGCAGCGCCGGGCCGTCGTCGTCCGGGTGGTCGTGTGCCGGGGCGGGCGTGGCGACGTACATCGCCTCGCTGCACAGTGGTGTGCTCGCCACGCCCGGCTCGGCGGGGGCGGGGACGAAGTCGTATTCGTGGACCAGGGCGACGTCCAGGTCGCCGGCCCGCAACGCGTGCGCGACCTCGGCCGGGTCGATCTCCCGCACCATCGGCTCCAGGCCGGGGTGCCCGCGGGCCAGGGCGGTCAGCGCGGCGGGCACGATCGCCCGGGTGGCGGTCGGGAAGGCGCCGATGCGCAGTGGACCGGCCAGCCCGTGTCGGGTGTCGGCGAGTTCGGCGGCGGCCCGCTCCAGTCGTTCGAGGACCGCGTCGGCGTGCCGGACCAGGTTGCGGGCCGCCGGGGTGAGGGTGACGCTGCGCCCGGTCCGTTCCAGCAGCGGCACCCCCGCCTCCCGTTCGAGGACGCCGAGCTGCTGGGAGACCGCCGACGGGGTGAACGCCAGCGCGTCGGCGACGGCGACGATGGTGCCGCGCCGGGCGAGTTCCCGCAGCAGGCGCAGGCGACGGACATCGAGCATCAGCTGACCTTACGCTGGCAGGAAGAAATGTGAACTGGAGCTTTCGGGTCGGGGCGGGCAGCCTCGGAGGCATGACATCGCTGTGCGGAATCCACGTCCCGCTGGTCACGCCGTTCACCGCCGCCGACACCGTCGACGGCGAGGCGCTCGAGGGACTCGCCCACGCCGTACTCGCCGACGGCGCCGCCGGGATCGTCGCCCTCGGCACGACCGCCGAGGCCGGCACCCTCGACGCCGCCGAGCGACGGCGGGTGGTCGAGGTGTGCGTCCGGGTGGGCCGGGACCGGGGCGCGGTCGTGACGGTCGGCGCCGGCGGCGGCGACACCCGGGCCTGCGCGGCCGCGCTCGCCGACCTCGTCCGCTGGCCGGAGATCGGGTACGCGCTGGTGCCGGTGCCGTCGTTCGTCCGCCCGTCACAGGCCGGTGTGGTCGCACACTTCGCCACCCTGGCCCGGTCCGCTCCCGTCCCGTTGATCGTCTACCACGTGCCGTACCGGACGGGACGGCCGCTGGACGCGGCCTGCCTGACCGAACTGGGCCGGCTGCCCGGGGTGGTGGGGGTGAAGTACGCGGCCGGCGCCATCGACGAGCAGACCGTACGACTGTTCGCCGATCCCCCGCCGAGGTTCGCGGTGCTGGCCGGCGACGACGTGTTCCTGTCGCCGATGCTGGCGCTCGGCGCGACCGGCGGGGTGCTCGCCTCGGCGCACCTGGCCACCGGCCGGTTCGCGGAACTGGTCGCCGCCTGGCGGGACGGCGAGGTGGCGCGGGCCCGTGCCCTCGGGGCGGCACTGTCGCGGCTGTCGGCGGCCCTGTTCGCCGAACCGAACCCGGCCGTGGTCAAGGGTGTGCTGCACGCCCAGGGCCGCATCCGCACCGCCGGGGTACGGCTGCCGCTGCTGCCCGCCGGCCCCGGGGCGGTCGACGCGGCCCTGGCCCGGCTGGCCGGGCTGGCCGGGTGAACACGGTGGCGGTGGACGGGCCAGCCGGGTGGGTCCGTAACGGTGGGAAGGCGGCCGGGTGGGTCCGGTGGTCAACCGGCGGCGACGCCTGACGCGGCCGGCCTGGTGGGCCGGGCGGTCAGCCGGCCAGGGCGGCGCGGACCGGGCCGGCCTTGGCGGCCGCCTCGGCGACCTCGGCGTGCGGGTCACTGTCCCAGGTGATGCCGCCGCCGGCCCAGACGTGGACCCGGTCGGCGTCGACCGCGACGGTGCGGATGGTCAGCCCGAGGTCGAGGCCGTTCGCGTCGATCCAGCCGAAGCCGCCCATGGCGGCGCCCCGGCCGACCGGTTCCAGGGCGGCGATCTCGGCCAGCGCGGCGAGTTTGGGCGCTCCGGTGACCGAGCCGCCGGGGCAGACGGCGCGGAGCAGGTCGGCGAGACCGCAGCCGTCGGCGAGCTGGGCGGAGACCGTCGACTCGGCCTGCCACAGTCCGGACCAGCGGCGCAGCGTGTAGAGGTCGTCGACGTGTACCGAGCCGGTGCGGGCGACCCGGGCCAGGTCGTTGCGTTCCAGGTCGACGATCATGATGTGTTCGGCCCGTTCCTTGGCCGAGGTGAGCATGTCCCGTCGTCCGTCGTCGGTCGCCGGCCGGGTGCCCTTGATCGGGCGGGTGGTGACCCGGCCGGCGGTCGCCTCGACCAGGGTTTCCGGGGAGGCACAGCCGATCGCCCAGCCGGGTCCGGTGAGTACGCCGCCGTAGCGGGCGCCGGGCAGCCGGGCCACCCGGGCCAGGGCCGGCCCCGGGTTGCCGTCGTACCGGGCGGCGGCGTGTCCGACGACGTTGACCTGGTAGATGTCGCCGCGGCCGATCGCGGCCCGGGCCTGCTCGACGGCGGCGGCGTGCGCCTGCCCGGTCCAGCTGGGCTGCCACGGTCCGAGCCGCCAGCCGGTCGGGGCCGCCGGCCAGGTGTCCGGGTCGCCCGGCTGGGAGGTCGACGGCGTGGTGTGCCGGTAGACGACGGCGACCAGGTCCGGTACGGCCGGCGCCGGACTCGGCGGGCCGACCGCGCCTCGGACCATGGTGGCGCCGGCGGCGGCGGAGACGAACACCCCCGCCCCGCAGACCGTGCCGGGCCGGGGTACGTCGGGGTGTGGGGCCGCCGGTCGGGCGAGGTCGCGGACCGGCAGGCCGTGCCCGGCGAGGAAGTCCTCCAGCAGCCGGGCCGGGTCGCCGCCGTCGGCGCACCACCACTGCAGCCGGTCGTGTTCGGTCAACCGGGTCCGGCATCCGGCCGGGATGCCCGGGATGCCCGGGGACAGCCCGGTTGGGAGCGATCCCACGCCGACCGTATCGATCTGCCTCATCCGAAAAGTGGATTCTCCCGCGTCAGTTCGAAAGCTGCTCGTCATCGTGCCCCGGGCGTTGGTACCGTCCGTGACTGGCCATGTGAACCATGCCACACTGCCCTCACCGTCCGGAGAACCCGATGTGCCAGCACCAACCCACCTGTCCCTCCGCCGAGGCTCCCGACCGGGAAGCCGCCCGGGTCATCGCCTGCTTCCGTGAGCAGGGCTGGAGCCTGCTCTGCAACGGTGTCATCGTTTTCGACGACACCGGAGAACTGCTGCCCGACGGTCGGACGATCGCGCCGCACCGCGGCCCGGCCCGGCACGCCCTGGTCGGCTGAACGGCTGACGCCGACCGGGGCGCACCTGACCGGTTGATCACCGACGGTGACGACGGGTCAGTTCGCGAACGCCTCGGGCGGCGGGCAGGCGCAGACCAGGTTCCGGTCGCCGTACGCCCCGTCGATGCGGCGTACCGGCGGCCAGTACTTCGCCCGCCGGTCGACCCCGGCCGGGTACGCCGCCACCGACCGCGGGTACGGGTGCGGCCAGTCGTCGCCGCCGACCATCGCCGCGGTGTGCGGGGCGTTGGCGAGCGGGTTGTCCCCCTTCGGCCACTCCCCCGACCCGACCTTGTCGATCTCGGCCCGGATCGCGATCATCGCGTCGCAGAACCGGTCGAGTTCGGTCAGGTCCTCGCTCTCGGTCGGCTCCACCATCAGGGTGCCGGCGACCGGGAACGACATCGTCGGGGCGTGGAACCCGTAGTCGATCAGCCGCTTGGCGACGTCGTCGACGCTGACCCCGGTCGCCTTGGTCAGCGGCCGCAGGTCGAGGATGCACTCGTGGGCGACCAGCCCCTTGTTGCCGGCGTAGAGCACCGGGTAGTGGGTGCGGAGCCGGGCCGCCACGTAGTTCGCGGCGAGCACCGCCGTGCCGGTCGCCTGCCGCAGCCCGTCCGGGCCCATCATCCGCAGGTACGCCCACGGGATCGGCAGGATGCCGGCCGAGCCGTAGCGGGCGGCCGAGACCGCCGGCCGGCCGTCGTCGCCGACCGGGTCGCCGGGCAGGTACGGGGCCAGGTGCGCGCGGACCGCGACCGGGCCGACGCCGGGACCGCCGCCGCCGTGCGGGATGCAGAACGTCTTGTGCAGGTTCAGGTGGGACACGTCGGCACCGAACCGGCCCGGCTTGGCGAAGCCGACCAGGGCGTTGAGGTTGGCGCCGTCGACGTACACCTGGCCGCCGGCGTCGTGGACCTTGGCGCACAGGGCGGCGATGCCGCCCTCGTACACGCCGTGGGTCGACGGGTAGGTGACCATGATCGCGGCGAGGTTGTCCCGGTGCGCCTCGATCTTGCGGTCGAGGTCGGCGAGGTCGACGTCACCGTCGACGTCGCAGCCGACGACAACGACCCGCATCCCGGCCATCACCGCGCTGGCCGCGTTGGTGCCGTGTGCCGACGACGGGATCAGGCAGACGTCGCGGTGCGCCTCGCCCCGGTCGCGGTGATAGCCGCGGATGGCGAGCAGTCCGGCGAGTTCGCCCTGGGAGCCGGCGTTCGGTTGCACGCTGACCGCGTCGTAGCCGGTCACCTCGGCGAGCCAGCCCTCCAGCGACGCGACCAGGTCGCGGTAGCCGGCGGTCTGGGTGTCCGGGGCGAACGGGTGCAGGTTCGCGAACTCGGGCCAGCTGACCGGCTCCATCTCGGTGGTCGCGTTCAGCTTCATGGTGCAGGAGCCGAGTGGGATCATGCCCCGGTCCAGGGCGTAGTCGAAGTCGGCGAGGCGGCGCAGGTAGCGCAGCATCGCGGTCTCCGAGTGGTGGCTGTGGAAGACCGGGTGGGTGAGGAAGTCGCCGGTGCGGCGCAGCGCCGCCGGCAGGGCCGGCGTGGCCGCCGGGTCGCCGGCCACGCCGCCGAAGGCCCGCCACACGGTGGCGACGTGCTCGGCGGTGGTGGTCTCGTCGCAGGAGATCCCGACGAGGTCGGCGTCGACGAGCCGCAGGTTGATCCCGTGGCGTTCGGCGGCGGCGACGACCTCGGCGGCCCGGCCGGGGACCCGGGCCAGCACGGTGTCGAAGAACGTGTCGTGGACGACGTCGACGCCGTCGACGGTACGCAGGCCGGCGGCGAGCGTGGTGGCCCGCTCGTGGACCCGGGTGGCGATCGCCCGCAGACCGTCCGGGCCGTGGTAGACGGCGTACATGCCGGCCATCACGGCGAGCAGCACCTGGGCGGTGCAGATGTTGCTGGTCGCCTTCTCCCGGCGGATGTGCTGTTCGCGGGTCTGCAGGGCGAGCCGGTAGGCGGGTTCGCCGGCGGCGTCGCGGGAGACTCCGACGAGCCGGCCGGGCAGCATCCGCTCCAGGCCGGCGCGGACCGCGAGGTAGCCGGCGTGCGGGCCGCCGAAGCCCATCGGTACGCCGAACCGCTGGGTGGTGCCGGCGGCGATGTCGGCGCCGATCTCACCCGGCGGGCGGAGCAGGGTCAGGGCGAGCAGGTCGGCGGCGACGGTGACCAGGGCGCCGGCGGCGTGGGCGGCCTCGACCAGCGCGGTGTGGTCCCGGACCGCGCCGGAGGCGCCCGGGTACTGCAGGTGCAGGCCGAAGAACGCCTCCGGCAGCGGTTCGGTGGCCAGGTCGAGGACCCGGACCTCGATGCCGAGGGGTTCGGCGCGGGTGGCCAGGACGGCGATCGTCTGCGGCAGGGTGTCGGCGTCGACGACGTACACCGGGCTGCTGACCTTGGTGGCGCGGCGGGCCAGGGTCATCGCCTCGGCCGCGGCGGTGCCCTCGTCGAGCATGGAGGCGTTCGCGGTGGTGAGCCCGGTCAGGTCGGTGACCACGGTCTGGAAGTTGAGCAGGGCCTCGAGCCGGCCCTGGCTGATCTCCGGCTGGTACGGGGTGTAGGCGGTGTACCAGGCCGGGTTCTCCAGCACGTTGCGGCGGATCACCGCCGGGGTGTGGGTGCCGTGGTAGCCGAGGCCGATCATGGAGACGGCGACGGTGTTGCGGGCGGCGACCGCGCGCAGTTCGGCGATCACCTCCTCCTCGGTGGCGGCCGGCGGCAGGTCGAGGGCGCCGGTCCAACGGATCACCTCGGGGATCGCGGCGTCCATCAGGTCGTCGACGGTGTCGTATCCGACGGTCTCCAGCATGCGCCCTCGGGCGGCGGCGTCGGGGCCGATGTGGCGGTCGGCGAAGCGTGGTGCGGTCATGGGCGGCACTCCCGGGCGAGGTCGACGGGGCAACCTCCCCCTCTGTCACGTCCACGCGGCGTCGCGGGGCGCTCCACAGTCGCCTGCCCGCGAACTCCTTTTGCCTGAGAGGTTCCGGGGAGGATTTGCCCCTTCGGCGCCATCCGGGCGGATACCCGGCGGTCTCTCGCTCGCGAGGTGGTCGGCGCTGGCAACGGTACCAGTGGCCGGGTTTCGGTCGGGTTTCGCCCGGCACGGGAAGATCACCGCCGATGCTGGCAGGGAGGTCGGCGCCGGCCGGTGCGGCCTCGTCCGGCGCGGGTCGACAGAACCGGTTGAGCGATCAGGTAGGGACAGTTTCCGGTCGGACCGTGGCTGTTTGTTCCGTAGTTGGCCGGTTCGCCCCGTTCGACCGGCGATCGCCTACATTCGGCGGCGGCGATCCTCGACGATGCGGACGAACCGCCGTACCGGGAACGGAGGTCGAGGCCGGGCCCACTTCCGGTACACCGGTTGCCGGGATGTTCAGCCGAGGAGGGCGCGCAGCGCCGTTTCGGCGACTCGGCTCAGTTCGTTGCGGGTGCGCCCGGCGGCCGCCTGGACGGCGATGCCGTCGGAGATGGTGTGGACGAGTGCGGCGAGGTCGGCCGGGCTGTAGCCGGTCGGCAGGTCGTCGGCCTGTTCCAGTCGTCTGCGCAGCGCCGTCTCCCCGGCCTTGCGCACCGCGACCGCGTCCCGCCGCACCGGCTCCGAGTCGGGCCCGCCGGCGTGGACGCTCTTGACGCACAGGCATCCCTGCGGCGCGTCCTGCCCTGCGGTGAGGTCGACGGCCCCATGGATCAGGAGCCGGATGACCTCGCGGCCGGTGGGCGCGTCCAGTGCGGTGGCGGCGTAGCTGCCGGGGCCCTCCAGGTAGCGGGCGAGCACCTTGCCGAACAGTTCCTCTTTGTTGCCGAAGGCGGAGTAGAGACTGGGCTTGTTGATGCCCATCGCGGTGGTCAGGTCGGTCAGCGAGGTGCCCTCGTAGCCTTGGCGCCAGAACACCTCCAGAGCGCGGTCCAGTGCGGCGTCGGCGTCGAACGAGCGTGGGCGTCCGCCGGGCATGGTGTCCTCCGCGCTTCCCGAAAGTTTTGTACCTATCGGTAGGTTACCTCTTGCGTCCACGCCTCGGCGCCTCTAGTTTTTTACCGGAAGGTACATAACTAAGGGGTGGTACATGATCCGAGTCGGAGTGGTCGGGGCGAGCGGATGGGCGGACGGCTCACACCTGCCCGCGCTCACCGCGCTTCCCGAGTACGAGGTGAGCGCGGTCGCGACGACCAACCAGGCCAGCGCGAATCGCGTAGCCGCGGTGTACGGCGTCCGGCACGCCTTCGCGGACGCGGCCACGCTCGCCGCTCACCCCGATGTCGACCTGGTCGTCGTCTCGGTGCGTGTGACCGGGCACGCCGCAGTGATCCGCGCCGCGCTCGACGCGGGCAAGCACGTCGTGTCCGAGTGGCCGCTGGCCGTCGACGAAAAGGAGGCACGTGGACTGGCCGATGCCGCCTCGGCGGCGGGCGTGTGCCATGCGGTCGTCCTGCAGGGCCGCCATTCCCCGAGCGCCAGGTTCACCGCCGACCTGCTCGCCGAGGGGCGGATCGGCACGCTCGAGTCGGCCGTGGTCGTCGCGGCAGGCGACCCCTTTGGCGGTAGCAGCATCCCGGCCGACCTGGCCTGGAGCCTCGACCCCGCGGCGGGGAACTCGATACTCACGATCATGGCTGGCCACTTCCTGGCAACCCTGGAACGGGCCGCGGGCCGGCTCACCGAGGTTTCCGCGCGACTGCCCCGCCTGCACGAACGCGTCCGGGTCGCCGGCACGGAGCGCACCCAGGCCAACGCCACTCCCGACCAGGTACTGGTGCACGGGCTGCTGGAGGGCGGCGCCACCGCGTCGGTGACCATCCACGGCGGCAACCGACGTATCCGGGACGAGTTCCTGGTCAAGCTCGCGGGCAGCGCCGGCACACTGACCGCAACCCCCACGGAACGGGGGTCGTTCATGCACTGGAGCGACTGGGAGATTCGGGTCGACGGTGACCTCCTGGCGGTGCCCGACTCCTACCGGACCGTGCCCGCCGGCATCCCCGCGGGCCCACCCGCCAACATCGCGGCCCTCTACCAGGAGGTCGCCGCCGCCATCGCCGAAGGGCGTCGGCCTGACCCTGATTTCGAGGCCGCCCTGCGTCACCACCGGCTCCTTGCCGCCATCGAACGCGCGGCGGCCACCACGACCCCACAGCACATCCCCTGAGCCCTCCCGCACCATCATGCCCACCCGCGGCTGGGCGCGGCGGCCCACACACACCCACTCATCCTGACCGGCGGCGCCGGCGACCGGACGGTCCAGGAGAACGACGGGCGGCTGGTCCCCGGCTCCGGACGCGGATCGTGGACGGGGCGACGTCAACGCCGGCCGGCTGCACCCCCCAGTGCTCCCGGCCGGCGAATCAACCGCCTGACCGGGCGTGTGGTGGTGTCCGCGCCGCCGGGGTGCCGACGCGGGGACGCGCCGGCTACTCCCCGGCCGACTCGGCGGCGAGCACGCTGACCCGCCCGTCGGCCAACCGGTAGAACATGCCGACCACGTCGCACCGTCCGGCGGCCACCGCGTCACCGAGTTCGGTGCCGGGCCGGGTCAGCATCTCGACGGTCCGCCGGACATGGATCATCCCGACCTCGTCGTAGTCGGTGACCTGCCGGGCGTTCGCCTGCCAGATGCTCGGGGTGACCCGCTCGGCGATCGCCCCGAGTTCCCGCCCGGGCAGCCGGGTGCCGGTCATCGCGGCGTGGGTGGCCTGGATCGCCCCGCACGAGTCGTGGCCGAGGACCACGACCAGGGGCGCGCCGAGCACCGTGACGCCGTACTCGAGACTGGCGGTGACCTCGACGCCGACGATGTGACCCGCGGTGCGGACCACGAACAGGTCACCCAACCCCCGGTCGAAGATGATCTCGGCGGCGAGCCGGGAGTCGGAGCAGCCGAACACGACCGCGAACGGCCGCTGGACGGCGGCGACCACGGCCCGGTGCTCGGCGTCCTGGTGCGGATGCACGCGGGTACCGTCGACGAACCGCGTGTTGCCGGCAAGCAGCTCGTCCAGCGCCTCGGCCGGAGTGGCGGGCCGGTTGTCCAGGTATGCCATGACGTTCCTTCCGACGGCGCCAGACTCGGCGGCAAGCGTGGTCGACAATCATCGGCGACCCGGGGCGTACCGATCAGATATCACGGTTCGTCGGAAAATCCGGGGATGACAGGGCGTCCCGTGAGCCATGGAACATCGAGCATCACAGGCTGTCCATCACCGCTACACCGCCGGTCACCGCCGGCGGGCGGATCGTCGGATCAGGCGAGACCCACCAGGCGGTAGCCGACACCACGCACCGTCTCCACCGACGGCCCGCCGTCGATCGCCGCCAGCTTGCGACGCAGCCGCTTCACCGCCGAGTGCAGGATCGACGTGTCACCGAGATACGCCCCACCCCACACCTCGGCGAACAGCCGCTCGTACGACCAGACCGTCAACGGCCGCCCGGCCAGCCGCACCAGCAGCTCCCGCTCGCGGCGGGTGGTGGTCAGCAGGTCACCCCGCCACGTCACCTGATGGGCCGCCGCGTCAACGACGAGGTCACCGAACGACACCGCCGGCGCCGGCCGGCTCTCCACCGCAGGCGGCCGGCGGTGCTCGACGGCCACCGGCGACAACGGACGGAACAGCATCGCCCGCAGCTCGTCCAGGTCGGCGCAGACCAGCACCGGCGTACGCCGGTCGACCTGCCGCACCAGCCACTCCCGGAACTTCGTGTCCGACGAGACACACACCACCAACGGCACCTCGGAACCCGTCACCGACAGTCGCCTCCCCATGGTCGGCCGGTGCCGCGGCCCTGACGTCGCACGTATCGCCGGACGCGACAGCGACTCGTCGGTTTCATGTCACCGCAACACAACGACCCAGAACATGATCAATGATTGCCCAGCCACAGTCATTGATCAAGTCCTTCCGCCCACCGAGCATGTGTGCAGGGTGTGGCGGGGAGGCGACACACAGACACGATCCACTCCCCGCACGTCCACGGCGCCCGGACAGCCCGACGCCGTACCGGAACCGGCCCACCAGGCCGAATCCGCGACCTGAGGAGGAGTACGTGGTCCATCAACACCGATCCCGGCCAGCCGGGCTGCACCGAACAGCGGCGGCGTTCGTCGCCGCCGCGTCGGCGCTCCTGGTCGGAATCGCCGCACAACCGGCCGCCGCGGCACCACCCGGCGCCGACCCCGCCGCCGTCAGCCCGGCACTACGCGCCGAACTGACCGACGGCGGCACCACCGACTTCATCGTCTACCTCAAGGACCGCGCCGACCTCAGCGCCGCCGCCAGCGCCCGGGACACCGACGCCCGCGCCGCCGGCGTCTACCGGCAGTTGACCACGACCGCCAGCCGCAGCCAGTCCGAGCTGCGCCGCCAACTCGACGCGAAGAAGATCCGCTACCAGGCGTACTGGATCGCCAACGCGCTCAAGGTCACCGGCGACGCCGCCCTGGTCGACACGATCGCCGCCGACGCCGCCGTCGAACGGATCGAGGAGATCACACACGTCCCGCTGGTCACCCCGACCGCGACCACCGCCGCCGACGCCGCCCCGCAGGCCGCCGAATGGGGCGTCACCAGCGTCAAGGCCCCCCAGGTCTGGTCCGAGTACGGCGTCCGCGGCGAAGGGATCGTGGTCGCCAACATCGACACCGGCGTCCAGTACGACCACCCGGCGCTCGCCGCCAGCTACCGCGGCAACACCGGCGGCACCGTCGAACACCACTACAACTGGTTCGACCCCACCGGACTGTGCGCCAACAACACCCCGTGTGACAACAACGGCCACGGCACCCACACGATGGGCACCATGGTCGGCGACGACGGCGCCGGCAACCAGATCGGTGTCGCACCCGCCGCGACCTGGATCGCCGCCAAGGGCTGCGAGGGCCAGTTCTGCTCCAACGCGGCCCTGCTCGCCGCCGGCCAGTTCGTCCTCGCCCCCACCGACCTCGCCGGCAACAACCCCCGCCCCGAACTGCACGCCGACATCGTCAACAACTCGTGGGGCGGAGACGGCGGCGACCTGTGGTACAAGCAGATCGTCGACGCCTGGGTCGCCGCCGGCATCTTCCCGTCCTTCGCCAACGGCAACGCCGGACCCGGCTGCAACACCGCCGGCTCCCCCGGCGACTACCCGAACTCGTACGCCGTCGGCGGCTACGACATCAACAACAACATCTACGTCAACTCCAGCCGCGGCGGCTCCGGTGTCGACGGCGCCACCAAGCCCGACATCTCCGGACCCGCGGTCAACGTCCGCTCCAGCATCCCCGGCAACAGCTACGCCGCCTTCACCGGCACCTCGATGGCCACCCCGCACCTGTCCGGCGCGGTCGCGCTGCTCTGGTCCGCGGCCCCGGCCGTACACGGCGACATCACCGCCACCCGGGCCCTGCTCGACGAGACCGCGATCGACGTCGACTCCACCGGCTGCGGCGGCACCGTCGACGACAACAACAACTTCGGTGAGGGACGCCTCGACGCGTACGAGGCCGTCACCCTCGCCCCGCGCGGTGAGACCGGCACCATCGTCGGCACCGTCACCGCCGCCGACGGCGGCACCCCGGTCGCCGGCGCCACCGTCGACCACGGCACCCGCTCCACCACCACCGACGCGACCGGCCGCTACCAGGTCCGGGTCCCCGCCGGCGAGGTCGAACTGACCGTCTCCGCGTACGGCTACCACAGCCGCACCGCGACCGTCACCGTCGTCAACGGCGAAACCTCGACCGAGGACTTCGCCCTCGTCTCCGCCGCCGCGGTCACCGTCTCCGGCACCGTCACCGACGGCTCCGGACACGGCTGGCCGCTCTACGCCCGTGTCCAGGTCAGCGGCCGCCCCGGCGACCCCGTCCACACCAACCCGGTCACCGGCGAATACACCGTCGAGGTGCCGGCGAACGCCACCTACACCGTCACCACCACCCCGGTCTACCCGGCCTACCAGACGGTGAGCACCGAGGTCACCGTCGGCGACACCGGCGCCACCGTCGACGTCGCGGTCCCCGTCGACGCCGGCTGCACCGCCACCGGCTACGCCGTCGACTACGGCGACCCGGTCGTCGCCGAGTCCCTCGACGGCACCGACCCGCCGCAGGGCTGGACGGTCGTCAACCACACCCCGCACGGCGGCTGGAGCTTCACCGACCCCGGCTCGCGCGGCAACAACACCGGCGGCAGTGGCCGCTTCGCCATCGCCGACAGCGACACCGCCGGCAGCGGCACCAGCCTCGACACCGAACTCGTCACCCGGCCGCTGGACCTGACCGGCGTACCGAACCCGGTCCTGCGGTTCAACAGCGACTACAACGGGTTCGGCAACGGCGGCGCCGACGTCGACGTCTCCACCGACGGCGGCACCACCTGGACCAACCTCAGCCGCTGGACCACGGCCAGCCGCCGCGGCCCGGTCGTCGAGGAACTTGCCCTCACCGGCGCCGGCGGCGCCGCTGACGTCCGCGTCCGGTTCCACTACACCGGCAGCTTCGCCTGGTGGTGGCAGCTCGACAACATCAGCATCGTCAACCGGGCCTGCGAACCGGTCCCCGGCGGACTCGTCGTCGGCACCACCACCGACCGCAACACCGGCGGCGGCGTCAACGGCGTCACCGTCGCCAGCGTCACCGACCCGGCCGACACGGCCGTCTCCGCCGCCACCCCGGCCGACCCGGCCCTCGGCGACGGCTTCTACTGGCTCTTCACCGACCAGGTCGGCAGCCAACAGTTCACCGCCACCCGGGGCGGCTACCAGCCGGCGACCCGGTCCGTCACCGTCACCGCCGACCGCGTCACCGACGCCGACCACACCCTGACCGCCGGCCGGGTCACCCTGACCGGCACCGTCGAGACCACCCAGCAGTACGGGAAGTCCCGCACCGCCACGGTCACCGTCCGCAACACCGGCAGCGCCCCGGCGACCGTGCAGATGCTGGAACGCGCCGGCGACTTCAGCCTCCTCGGCCGGGCCGGGGCACCGCTGGTCGAACACTGGGTCAAGGGCATCAGCCCGGCCCAGACCGGCCGGCCCGTCACCGGCACCAGCCCGGCGGCCGCCGTCACCGCGGCGGCCGACACCTGGACCAACGTCGCCAACCTCCCCGTCAACCTGTACGACAACGCGACCGCCACCGTCGACGACAGGGTGTACTCGGTCGGCGGCGGCACCGACGTCGGCCACCACACCCGGGCCTGGGCGTACGACCCCGCCGACGGCACCTGGGACGCCCTGCCGAACCTGCCGACCGGCCGGGCCCGCCCCTCCGCCGTCGAACTCGGCGGCAAGCTGTACGTCTTCGGCGGCTGGGCACCCGGCGGCACCCCGGTCAACACCGTCGACGTGTTCGACCCGGCGGCCGGCACCTGGAGCACCCTGCCGACGACCAACCCGACACCCGCCGCGGCCGCCGGCACCGCCGTCGCCGACGGCAAGGTGTACCTGGTCGGCGGCTGCCTCACCAACACCTGCGCCGAATCCGACAAGGTGGTCGTCTTCGACGCCGCCACCGGCACCTTCGGCCAGGTGGCCGGCTACCCGCACAGCACGTCGTGGATGTCCTGCGGCGGCGTCGGCGGCAAGGTCTACTGCGGCGGCGGCCTCTCCGGCGACACCGCCGTCACCGACGCCTGGGTGTACGACCCGGCCGGCGACAGCTGGACCCGGCTGCCGGACCTGCCGCTCGACCTGTGGGGTTCGGCGTACACGGCGGCCAGCGGCCTGCTGGTCATCAGCGGTGGCGTGACGAACAACTCCAACACCATCACCAACCGGTCGATCGCCTACGACCCGGTCACCGGAGCCTGGACCGACCTGCCCAACGCCCAGTTGGCGGTCTACCGGGGCGCCGGCGCCTGCGGGGTGTACAAGGTCGGCGGCATGGTGCAGCCGTGGACCGGCACCCCCAGGGCCGAACAGCTCGCCGGACTCGACGAGTGCGGCAACGTCGGCGACCTGCCGTGGCTGTCCGCCAACCCCGCCGAGTTCACCCTCGAGCCGGGCGCGTCCCGGACGGTGCAGGTCACCCTGACCGCCACCGCCGAGGCCGGCGTCACCCAACCCGGCACCCTCACCGCCGGTCTGACCGCCGCCGCGAACACCCCGTACACCGCCCCCGAGGTCGACGTGACGATGCTGGTCACGCCGCCGAACAACTGGGGCAAGGTGCGGGGCGCCGTCACCTCGGAGCCGTGCACCGGCGCACCCGCCCGGCTCAAGGCGACGGTCCGGCTGGTCAACCTCGCCGACCCGTCGATCGGCTACACGATCGTCGCGGACTCCGCCGGGGCATACGCCTACTGGCTGCCCCAGGGCCGCTACGACGTGATCGTCGCCAAGGACGGCTGGCTGCCGGAGACGCTGCGGCACCGGGTCACCGCCGGCGTCACCGAGACGCTGGACTTCGGTCTGGCACCGCTGGTGCCCTGCGGCACCCGGGCGACCGGCATCTGACCGGCCGCCGACCGTGGTCCCGGGCCATCGGCCACCAGCAGCGGCATAGTCTGTGGATCGTGACCTACGTTGCCGCGGATGACCGCTACGACACGATGACCTACCGCCGGACCGGCCGCAGCGGCCTCCACCTGCCCGCGATCTCGCTCGGCCTGTGGCACAACTTCGGCGACGCCCGCCCCTGGCAGACCCAGCGGGACATCTGCCGACGCGCCTTCGACCTCGGCGTCACCCACTTCGACCTGGCCAACAACTACGGCCCGCCGCCCGGCACCGCGGAGTCGAACTTCGGCCGGATCCTCGCCACCGACCTCGCCCCCTACCGCGACGAGCTGGTCATCTCCACCAAGGCCGGCTACCGGATGTGGCCCGGCCCGTACGGCGAATGGGGATCGCGCAAGTACCTCGTCTCCTCCCTCGACCAGTCACTGCGCCGGCTGGGACTCGACCACGTCGACATCTTCTACCACCACCGCCCCGACCCGGACACCCCGATCGAGGAGACGATGACCGCCCTCGACGCCGTCGTCCGGGCCGGCAAGGCCCACTACGTCGGCCTGTCGAACTACAACTCGGCCCAGACCGCACAGGCCGCCGCGATCCTCGCCGACCTCGGCACCCCGCTGCTGATCCACCAACCGTCGTACTCGATGCTCAACCGCTGGACCGAGGCCGACCACCTGCTCGACACCCTCGAACAGGTCGGCGCCGGCTGCATCGCCTACAGCCCCCTCGCCCAGGGCGTGCTCACCGACCGCTACCTCGACGGCATCCCGGCCGACTCCCGCGTCCGCACCAGCGTCTTCCTCAACGAGAGCGACCTCACCGACTCGACGATGGCCACCGTACGGGCCCTGCACGACATCGCCACCCGCCGCGGCCAGACCCTGGCCCAGCTGGCACTCGCCTGGGCGCTGCGGGACCCCCGGATGACCAGCCTCATCATCGGCGCCAGCAGCGTCACCCAACTGGAGACCAACGTCGCCGCCCTGGACAACCTCACCCTCACCGACGCCGAACTGACCGAGATCGAAAGCCACCTCGGCGCCGCCTGACCACACCGGTGGGCCGGGCGACCTCGCCCGGCCCACCGACGCCCCACACGATCCGGGTCCGCGCCAACCGGCGGACCGGCCTCAGCGTCCGGGACTCGGACGCGGCGACAACGCCGGCCGGTCACCGGCCGCCGCCGCGACCCCCGGCCCCGCCTCCCGGACGATCCGGTCCATCGTCCGCGCCAGATGCTCACTGCCGTCGTCGAGATGCCGGGCCGCCGCCTGCATGTGCGAGATCATCATCTCGCCGAAGATCCGCAACGCCTCCCGGGTCGCGACCGTGTCGTCGAACGTCGCCCCCGCCGACGCCCGATACTCCTGCACCGCCCGCTCCGCCTCGTTACGGGCCTCCTCCGCCGCCGCCCGCAGATAGTTCTCGTACTGCGTCCGCGCGTACTCGGCGACCCGCCGGGCATAGTCGTGCGCCTGGGCGATAATCTGCTCCGCCTCCCGCTGCGCCGCCGACAGCAGATTCACCTCCTTCGGCCCCGGCAACTGCGCCACACCACTGGCACTCGGCAACACCCCGTGCCGATGCAACTCCACCCGGTCCTGCAGCCGCTCGTTCTCCGCCCGCAGATCCGCCAACTGGGACGCCAACAGATCCAACTCGTCGGCCACCTGATGCCGGAACCGGTCCACGTCCCGGTCGTCGTACCCCCGCCGGGTGAACGACGACGACGAGAACTCCCACCGCCGCACCCGGTCCGCGGTCAACCGGACGCGCTGGCCGGTCACCGCGGTGGCCCGGTCGTACTCGCTGATCGGGCTGACGCTCACTGCGCACCTCCATCTGCCGGCCTCTGCTCCTGCCCGGCACCGACCCGCCGCCCCGGCGAATACCACTGCCCACCCAGCGCCTCGTAGTGCACCTGCCCCGCGTGGAAACCCGCCTGGGCCAACCCACTGACCGCACTCGACACCATCAGATCCGAGCCGCAGAGGAAGACGTGCCGTCCGCGCCAGTCACCCTCGGCCAGTACCCGGTCCACCACCTGCGTGAACTCACCCGGCCGGGCCGGATCCGCGTTCACCACGTACGACACCCGCAGCCACGGACACGCCGCGGCAAGCTTCTCCAACGCGTCGACGTCGTAGAACTCCGTACGGGACCGGGCACCGACAAACAGGTCGACCCGCCGGCCACCACCCTCCGCCGCCACCTGCTCCACCAGCGCCTTCAACGGCGCCAGACCGGTACCGTTGCCGATCAACAGCAGGTCACCCGCCCCCGCCTGGCGCAACGTCAACCGCTCCCCCACCGGAGCCGCCAGATGCACCTGATCACCGACACTCGTGCCGTACACCAGCCGAGAACTGACCGCCCCACCCGGAGCCGCCCGCACGTGCAACTCGATCGTGCCGTCGGACCGGGGCGCGTTCGCCGGCGAGTAGTACCGCCACGCCCGGGTCGCCGGACTCGACACCCCGATCGACTGCCCCGGCTCGAACGGCAACAGATACTGCGGACGCAGCGTCAACACCGCCACGTCGAACGTCCGGGGCTCGTGCGCCACCACCTCGCCGACCCACCACGGCGGGCTGACGTTCTCCGCCGCCGAAGCGCCGTCCACCATCACCTTCGCGACCAGCCCGTACGCCGCCGCCCAGTCCTGGGACAAGTCCTCGGACCAGTGCTCGGCGAGAAAATGCCGCAACGTTGCCAGCAGCGCCTCCCCGACCGCCGGATAGTGCTCCGGCCGCACCGCGAACTTGCGGTGGTCCGCACCGAGCGACTGCAGGAACCCGACAAGCTGCTCCACCTGGTCCACATGCGAGACGATGTGACCCAACGCGGTCACCAGCCGGTCCCGCTGACCCGCCATGTTCGTCGGGAACATCTGCCGGGTCTCGGGATGGGCGAGAAACAGAGTCGAATAGAAATAGAGCGGCACCTGATCCCCGTGCGCGGCGACCATCTGCCAGCTCTGCTTGAGACGGGCGACGTCCACGATCAGACGCCCGCCACCATGCCGGCCGACACCCGGCCGCAGGACAGCCACACGGCCTGCCTGACCGCCGCCGCCCCACCGATCCGTCCGTGGTACGACGGCTGCGGGGCCCTGCCGTCGCGGACGGTGCTGACGTCGGTCGCCGACGGCGACACGACGCTGTCCTGTGGTTCCGTCACGGTCATCCTTCCAGCGCGAGACGGGTCGCGCGGCGCGGGGTCGCTGACACACAACTCGGCCCACCCGGCGACCGCCGCCGAGCGGCACTGGGAGGGAACACTACCGCGCCCACCCGTACCGTGTCATCAAACCCGAATCGGGTCTTCCGTACAGTTGTTCGTCAACAACTGTCGATACCCGCTGCCCACACCGACCATCCACCCACGACGGTCACCCCCGCAACGCGTCCCGGACACCCCACTCCGGCCGCCCCAGAAACACCGGATCACGACCACTCACCACGTCGTACACCGCCTTCACCGCCGCGAACCGGTCCCGGAACGCACCCCACGCCCAAGCCCGCTCGAACCGACGCACGCTCTGATCCCCGACCCCCACCGCGTCAACCCCCACCCGCCGACACACCGCAACCGCCCGATCAATGTGGAAACCCTGCGTCACCACCACCGCCCGCTCCACCCCGAAAATCCGCCGCGCCCGCAGACACGAGTCATAGGTGTCGAAACCCGCATGGTCCTCGACCACCTGCCCCGCCGGCACCCCCCGGTCGACCAGCCACCGCCGCATCGCACCCGGCTCGTCGTAGTCCCACCGCCGATGATCCCCGGAAACCAGGATCACCCGAACCTTCCCGGCCGCCCACAACTGTCTGGCCAACCCCAACCGGGCCGCCAGAAACGGCGACGGCGAACCATCCGGATACACCTGCGCCCCGAGCACCAACGCCACCGGCGCCGCCGGAACCCCCGCCACGTCGTAGACGTACCCCTGCGCCGACCGACGCACCCACATCCCGCTGCCGACCACCAGCGCCGCCGACAACAGCACCACCACCAGCGTCAACACCAGAATCCGCCGCCGCCAACGGCGACCCCGGTCAGGCGGCACCAACGACACCATCTCAGCCACACAGCCGATTATCCGGTCACACGCCGCAGCCGGCCCCCCGTGGAGCAACCCCCAGGCGAACAACAGAACACCCCACCCGGGCCGCACGGTCCACCAGGCGGCGACGATCAACCAGCCCGACGCCGCGCCCGACGCGCCGCCAACTCGTCCCCGGCCCCCGGCCCGTCCTCAACCGACACCGGCAACTCACCCGCCGGCTCCGCCGGCAGATGCGACAACGAACCCTGGATCTCCTTGAACGCCCCACCGATCGCGATCCCGAAAACCCCCTGCCCACCCTGCAGAAGGTCAACAACCTCCTCCGGCGACCGGCACTCGTACACCGTCGTCCCGTCCGAGATCAGCGTGATACCCGCCAGATCCGCCACCCCACGCGACCGCAACGTCTCAATCGCCCGACGAATGTTCTGCAACGACACACCGGCGTCCAACAACCGCTTCACGACCTTCAACACCACCAGGTCACGAAACGAATACAGCCGCTGCGTCCCCGAACCCGACGCGTCCCGCACACTCGGCACCACCAGACCGGTACGCGCCCAGTAATCCAACTGCCGGTAACTGATGCCCACGGCATGACACGCCGTCACACCCCGATAGCCGACCGCACCATCCTCCACCGACGAACCAGCAACTCCACCGTCCGCCAGCGCACGCCCCTCCACCAGACGCTGATGATCTGACACACCCGGATCAGGGTCCCGCGACTCAAGCATCGGACAACCTCCCCGCCCGTGCGGTGACACGTCGTTTCCGGGACGCGCACCCCTCGACACGCCAACCCTATAGCCCGGCTGGAGGGTTACCCCGCAGAAGAAGCCACGACACGCCGCACCGCAGCCGTCACCCCACGCGCACCCCACCGCGAACACCGGAAACAACACCGAACCCGGCCAGACACGACCGGGCAACAGACCACCCGAGGGTCAGCCCGCGAAATCCTCCGGACGCACCTGCTCCAGGAACTCCCGGAACCGCTCCACCTCGTCCTCCTGCTCATCCGGAATCACGATGCCCGCCTCCGACAGCACCTGCTCCGCACACCGGATCGGCGCACCCACCCGCAACGCCAACGCGATCGAATCACTCGGCCGAGCCGACACCCGCACCCCGTCACCGATCAACAGATCCGCGTAGAAGACGTTCTCCTTCAACTCGACAATCTCCACCGCCCGCAACGGCGCCTGCAACGCGGCCAGGATGTCCCGCAGCAGATCATGCGTCAACGGTCGCGCCGGCTTGACCCCCTGCTGCTCATACGCGATCGCCGTAGCCTCCACCGCACCTATCCAGATCGGCAGGTAACGGTCGCCCTCGACCTCCCTGAGCAACACGATCGGCTGGTTCGTGGGCAACTCCACCCGAACCCCGACCACGCTCAGCTCGCGCACCGCAGCCTCCGTGTCGTCGTCGTCTTCCCACCACCGACGAACGGCGACAGACAACTCCACCGCCAACGCCGGCATGCCCCTGCCCTGCACGGTACACGGACCGGGATACCGACGCCCCACGCGCGCCGCCCACCCCGCCGCACCCACCAGGGCTTACCCCCGGAAGCCTACGCCACGCCCACCGCCACAGATCTTTCCCGCCACCCCGACCAACCCACACCACCGCCGACCACCCGTCAGCGACCCACCGTCCCCCGCAACCCCACCCGCACCAACGCGGCATGCAACTGCTGCGACAACCCCACCAACTCCCGCGCCACCTCCGCCGCCCGAGCCCGCGCCGCCGGATCACTCTGCCGCACCAACGGCGCCACCAACTGCGCGAACAACCCCACCTCGCGGTCCGCCGCCGTCCGGTAACCCCGCAGATGCCGCGGCTCCAGGCCATAACCCGCCAACCCCGCCACCGCCCGCGCGATCAACAACGCGTCCCCGTCATACCAACCCGGCGGATGGGACACCACCAACCCCATCCGCTCCAACTCCGCCAACAACGACTCGTCAATGCCGCTCCGCGACACCAACTCGCCCCGACCCAACCGACCATCCGACGACTCGACAACCGGCTCCCGGCCCGGCACCTCACCATCCGGCCCCACCGCCACCAACGACGGACGCGGCCGCTCCGGCCCCGGCAACCCCTCCCGATCCGCCTCCGCCAACTGCTCACGGATCACCCGCAACGGCAGATACTGGTCACGCTGAGCGGTCAACACGAACCGCAACCGCGCCACGTCATCCCAGCTGTACTTCCGATAACCCGCCGGGGTGCGCTGCGGCTCCACCAGACCCTCGGACTCGAGAAAGCGCAGCTTCGAAATCGTCGTGTCGGGAAACTCCACCCGTAGCTGCGCCAGCACCTCACCGATACTCATCAGTGGCTGGCCCCGAGCGGCCGCCCCCGCCCCGGGAACAGCCGCCGCCGCGCGCTCACTCACCCCCGGAAGGCCCCCTCCTCCGCACGCGGACCAGCGATGAACACCAGCCGGAACTTACCGACCTGCACCTCATCACCATTACTGAGCGTCGCCGCCTCGACCCGCTCCCGATTCACGTACGTACCGTTCAAACTCCCGACATCCCGAACAGTGAACGTACCGCCGTCCCGATGGAACTCAGCATGACGACGCGACACCGTCACATCGTCCAGGAAAATGTCACTGTCCGGATGCCGCCCACTCGTCGTCACGTCATGGTCCAACAGGAACCGGGCACCCGCGTTCGGACCCCGGCGTACCACGAGCAGCGCCATACCCGGCGGCAACGAGCCCGACATGCGGCTCGGCACCACATCGGTCTCCGGGCCCTCCAGCATCTCGTCGAGCGAGCCAAGGTTGAGCGTCGACGTGACGTCGAGTGGGGGGAACTCGTCGTCTGGGCGCGTCATTCAGGACCACCTCACGGATCTGTTCGGTCGGCGTCGGGTGTGACGGGTCTGGCCGCCGGGCCGTCTCCGAGCCCAGCGGCTGGCTCCCCCGTGCCCGGGAAGGCAATTCCGCAACGCGCAACTATTTGGTTCTCGGTCGACTGGGCGAGCCTAGCCAGCGCCGAAAAACAGAGCAACCGGACGCGCGGACACAACCACACGCCGGCCTCACCGCCATCAGCTCCCGGTCAGCTCCTGGTACGCCTCCGCACTGAGCAACCCGGCCACCGCGGCCGGATCACTCGGCGCAAGCTGAACCAACCAGCCCGCCCCGTACGGGTCGGTGTTGATTACCTCAGGAGTATCAACCAACTGATCATTACGCGCCACCACCGTACCGCTCACCGGCGCGTACAACTCCGACACACTCTTGGTCGACTCGACCTCGCCGAACGACTCCCCGGCCTCCACCGCCGCCCCCACCTCGGGCAGCTGCACGTACACAATGTCACCCAACGCGTCCTGCGCGAAGTGGGTGATGCCCACCCGCACCGGCCCACTACCGTCACCCGCCACCCACTCGTGCTCGGCGGTGTAGCGCAGCTCCTCAGGAATCACCAGACGCGTCCTTCTCCATCGCACCGATCCACCAGGCCGGACCACCCGACCCGGCAACGCCGGTCACGAGACCGGTCGCGCATACTGCAGGTCCTTCTGCGGGCTCACAGCCGTCACCTCGACCACGTCCCGCTCCTCGATCGTCACGTTACCGCCGTCGCCACCAACCGACGCCACCACCCCGCCCGGGATGTTCAACGCGGTCCGCATCGTCGTCGGATCACCCACCACCAGGATCGTGTACGGCCCGACAAGGCGCCGCCCACCCACCGAAATCCCACCGTCGGCATCAAGAAAGTACGTCGACGCCACAATCCGCACCGCGGCACCGTCACCACCGGTGATCTGCATCGCCTCACCACCCGCGCCACGCAACTCCTGCACCGCGTCCAGCACCCGCGACGCCGCGATCGGCTTACCCACCGACCGGAACGTCACCGCCAACCCCGGACCCCGCACCGGCAACGTCCCCGCCAACACCCCCAACTCGTCCGCCCGGCGGGTCGCCTCGTCCAACGCCGCCTGCTGACCCTCGGCCCCGGAACTCAGCTGCCGCTGACTCTCCTCCAACCCGGCGATGTCCTGCCGGACCCGTTCCTCCTGCGCGTCCAGATCCGACAGGATCCGTACCAGATCCTCCTGCCGGGCCGACTCCAACGACGCGTCCGTCGAATTCGTCCGCAACTGCACCACCAGCGTGAACCCCAGCACCGCCAACAGCACCGCGATCATCACGCTCGCCGAACTGAACCGCGACCGACCGGCCGCCCCGGGCACCGCCGCCTGGGCCACCGACTCCCCGCCCACGGCCTCCGCCCGGTCCGCCGACCCGAGCGGCACCGTCACCTCGCCGGCGCTGACCGGCACCGTCACCTCGGCATCCGACCCGACGTCACCGGACGGCGACACCACACCATCGGCGGAGCCCACCGCATCCGGACCCGACACCACACCGTCCACACCCACCGACCCGACGGAATCCCCCGACCCCGTCGGACCACCGACGTCGCCCTCGCCCTTCTCCACCATCGTGCCAACCTACGCCCGGAACAGGTGACGACGAATAGCCGCCACATTGCCGAAGATCCGCACGCCCAGCACGACCACCACACCCGTCGACAGCTGGCCCCCCACCCCGAGCTGGTCCCCGAGATACACGATGATCCCCGCCACCAGCACATTCGAGATGAACGAGACGACAAACTGCTTGTCGTCGAAAATCCCGTCCAGCTTCGCCCGCACCCCACCGAAAACCGCGTCCAACGCGGCCACCACCGCGATCGGCAGATACGGCTGCAACGCCGACGGCACCGACGGGTCCAGCCAGACGCCAAGAACCACCCCGACGAGCAACGCCACCACCGGGATCATCGGCCACCCCCGGACGGTCGGGGCGACACCCCGGAACCGGACGACGACGGCACCCCGGACGAGGAGGCGGAGGGCTCGACATCAGGCACCGCATACCGCAACTGCGGTTCGGTCGCGGCCGACAACGTCAGATCGTCAGCATCACGGACGTCGAACGACATCCCGTACTCCTCCGCGACACTACGCAACAACCGCGCGGCGGCACTGTCCTCGAACCGCCGACCCATCCGACCCGGCCCGATCGCCGACACCTCGTACGGCCCGATGACCGGCTTGAAATCCACCAGGATCGCCCCACCCGCCGCCCGGATGGTCGACGTACTGGTGAGCCGTTGACCGTTGATCGCTATCGCCTCCGCTCCGACACTCCACAACGCGTTCGCGATGTCCTGAAGATCACGGTCGAGGACCCGACCCAGATTCGTCCCACCGGCCCCGGTCACCGCATCCGCGTTCGACGGCGCGTCCGCGACCCGCACCACCACACCATCCCCACGAACCCGACCCAGACCGGTCGCCGCCTCCAACTGCCGCAGCCTCGCCACCGCACTACCGGAGAGCGCCGCGTCCCGCTGCCGGTTCACCTCCGCACGGAGTCGCTCGGCCCGCGCCGTCAACGCCGCGTTCTCCGCCTCCCGCTGCTTGATCTGCTCCGCCAGCCCGGCCCGCGCCGCACTACGACCCGGCTCCGCCGCGACCGTCTGGCGGTAGGCCACGGCCAGCAGGAAACCCAGGGCGACCAGAGTCAGCACACTCACCACCCGCATCGACGGCCGCCGCCACCCGGCGACGGTACGCCCAGCGGCCGCGTTGCGCCGCCGCTGTTCCGCCGCCGCGGCGTAACCCGGGTCGAGCGGATTACGGAACAACTCGGTGAGGAAGTCCGGCGTGAAGGTCCGCCCGCCGCGATCGGTCATCCCGCCCCTGCCCGAACGGACCGGGCCAACCGGATCAGCCGCGCCGCCTGCACCAGGTAGAGCACGCCGGCCAGCCAGTAGAGGGCCAGACCCCACCAGGCCAGCCCCCACCCGATCGCCCCGGCGGTCGCCGCCGCCCCCGACACGGTGTGCGCCAGCAGCAGCACCGGAAACGCGAGCAGCAGGACAAACGTCGCCGTCTTACCGAGGTAGTGGACCGGTGGTGGCTGGTAGCCGTACCGCCGCAGCACCGCGAGGTTGACCGTCATCACCACGTCCCGGGCCAGCAGTGCCACGGTGAACTGCCAGGGCACGACCTCCCGGACGGTCAACGCGACCAGCGTGGCCAGGATGTAGAGCCGGTCCGCGACCGGGTCGAGGAGCTCACCGAGCCGGCTGACCTGCCGCAGCCGACGCGCGACGTAACCGTCGACCCAGTCGGTCAGCCCGCCGACCGCCAGGATGACCACGGCGGCGCCGTCGGCGGCATCGGTCCGGACGACCAGGAACAGATAGAGGAAGACCGGTACGCCGAGCAACCGGGCGAAGCTGATCAGGTTGGGCACGGTGAGGATCCGGCCCATCGCGGCGGTCTGCTCGGAGCCGTCACCACCGGTTGACCGGGCCTCAGACGCCCGCGCCGGCCGACGCGCCACCGATCCTCCCTCCGCGCCTGGCCCGATCGACCCGCCCGCGTCAACGGGCGGCGATCCAGGAACCGGTACGCGCTCCGGCCGGCCCTCCCCTGGACGACGAGGCCGACCGGGGACGCCGGTGTTCTGACAGCGGCCCGGGATCCAGACATCTCGACCCCGGGCTGCTCAACGCTGAGCCACTATATCCGGCCTCGTGTTTTCCCTCCGCCGCGCGCGCCGAGACGGTGTCGGTTCGTGGCGGCTGGTGGATGTGGGGTGGGCCACACCCCGTACGGCATCCTAGGATGCTAGCGTGTTTGGTCGGGCTGTCCTGTCGCGCCGCCCTCGATGTGCCCACTGCTGGCGGGGCCCTCTCCTCGACACCGAGGAGAGGGCCGGCGAATGCGGATCAGCCGCTCAGATTGGCCCGGCCGAACAGCGGGGCGTACCCGGAGGGCAACTGGGTCAGCACGTCGTTCAGTTCCCCGCCGGAGATCGCCTCGGCGACCGTGCAGAGCACCGCGCTGGCGTCCCACTCGGCGGTCCGGGCGGTCGCCCCGGCACCCGTCGCCACCCGCCCCAGGAACTCCCGCGCCCCGAACCCCGCCGGGCCGCCCTGCGCCGCCGAGATCAGCGTGGCCGCCAGTGGTCCGGGCAGCTGGGCGGCCAGGTCCTCGGCCTCGTCCGGATGCAGACGCTGGGCCAGGATGCCGAGGACCAGATGAGTGACCCGCTCCGCCTCCGCGGGGTCGGCGTACTCGCCACGATCCCGCACCTTGGCCAGGAACTCGTCGTACCGCACTCCCCCACCTCCGGCGTCCGCGACCCGGCACCACACCGGCCACCGCAGGTCGTTACCCGGGGTGACGGTGATGATGCGTACCGGCTCCGGACCTGGGTGGCCGGCTCAGACCCGGGTGATCCGGATGGCGTCGGCGACGACGTACCCACTGGCGCCGCTCCACCGGCTCACCCCGGCGACGTTGCGGTCCCCGGCGGTCAGGGTGAAGGTGCCCAGCGAGCGCCAGGCGCCGCCGCCGGTGCTCTGGTCGACCACCACGGTCTGGTTACCACTCTTCGTCACCACGATGTACGGCGTCGCGGTGTTGTAGCCGGCGATACCGGGATACCAGGCGTCCACCCGGTACGTCCCCTCGGCCGGGATGTTCGCCTTGTACCAGGCGACGTCGCTGATCGGCTCCGGATTGGCGTACCGGTAGTCGGCGCCGTAGCGCTCGGCGGAGTACGAGGAGGTCAGCCAGTTCGCGCTGGCGGTGAACCGGCCGGCGGTGGTGTTGTCGACGATGGTGCTGAACGCCGGTGGCGGGGTGCCGCCGCCGGAGAGCGCGTCGGCGACGTCGGCGCGCAGTTGCGGAAGCATGCCGTAGAGCACGTTGCCCGGGCAGGCGGTGGCGACGTAGTCACGGTGGCCGTAGATCCGGGAGGCGGCGATGCCGTACTGGTCGCAGATGTAGGCGCAGAACTGCACCAGCCGGTCGTAGAGGGCCGCCGGTGGGGTGGCGCTGGTGTAGGTGCCCTCGTTCTCGATGCCGATCGCCTTGTCGTTCTGGCCGGGACAGTGCGCCCCGACGACCATCCCGCTGCCGGCCCGCAGCCGGGTGAGGCTGTTGTGTCGGCCCTCCATCACGTAGCCGCCACGGCTGATGGTGAAGTGCTGCCCCGAGTCGGACCAGCCGTTGTCGTTCATGTGGAAGTTCTGGATGCTGCGGGCCACCGAGTACGCGTGGGCCTGGGTGTAGGTGGTGCTGTTCGGGCCGGCGGTGTGGTGGATCAGGATCTTGTCCGGGTTCGACGAGATCACGCTGAGCGAGCCGGGGGTGCGGGCGCCCCAGGTGGCGCAGCTGGCGATCGTCGGCGGCTCGACCGCGAGCAGGGCGCCGGTGTCGGGCGCGGCCAGGGCGGGGCTGGTGCCGGCGAGGGACAGACCACCGGTGGCGGCACCGACGCCGAGCAGAACCGCGCCGCGTACGACGTCACGGCGGGACAGGGGGTTGCCGGTCACGGGGACCTCCAGAGGGGGATGAAGGATTCCTTGATACAACCGAGCGATGTTGAAGGAATTCTTACCAGACCATCGACGCACGCCGCTAGATCCGCGACCGGTCGACCCGGGGTCCGCCCGCCCACACCGCGCCGGCGACTCGGCGCGTCCCGCGTACCCCGGCGATCGGGATCGACCTCCATCGAATCTGACCTTGTCGATGGGCTCGGTAGGCGGTAGCTCGAGGCCTGGCCCGCTCCGGGAGGACCTCCGACTCCAGCCGCTACGCCTCACCCCGGGACGCCCTCGGCACGCCAGCGGAGAAACTGGCCTACGTCGCGGCCTTCGACCGCGCCGCGACCCGGCCCGACGCGCTCGCCGTACTCGACGTGGACCCAGAATCGCCGCGCTGCCGGCCACACCGGCTCCGTCGCGGTGGTGGCGGCCCTGGTGACCGCGACCCGGTCCCGCCTGGTGGCGGCGTGCGGCCGATCCGTGGACGCCGTCGGTCCGGGCCGCCGTGGTTCAGCCCGGTGCCGGCAGTGGATTCACGGCTGCGGTCGGTGGGACCGGCACTTCGTCCGGTGGTTCTGTCCGGCCCTCACCGGGGGCCGGGGTGTCGTGGTGGATCCGACCGTCCAGCGCCGAGAGCCGACCGCCGCTGCCGCCCCACCGGCCGGCGACGATCTCCGCCGCGATGCTGACCGCGGTCTCCTCCGGGGTCCGTGCCCCCAGGTCGAGGCCGAGTGGGGAGGAGAGTCGCTCCAGCTCCGCCTCGGTCAGCCCGACGGCCCGCAGCCGGGCCAGCCGGTCCAGGTGGGTCCGCCGGGACCCCATCGCGCCGACGTACGCCAGCGGCAGCCGCAACGCCACCTCCAGCACCGGTACGTCGAACTTCGGGTCGTGGGTCAGGACGCAGACCACCGTCCGGCCGTCCACACGACCCGCCTCCGCCTCGGCCCGCAGGTACCGGTGTGGCCAGTCGACCACCACCTCGTCCGCGTCCGGGAACCGGCGGGCGGTGGCGAAGACCGCCCGGGCGTCGCAGACCGTCACCCGGTATCCGAGGAACGTGCCGATCCGGGCCACCGCGGCGGCGAAATCGATCGCCCCGAACACGACCATCCGGGGCGGGGCCGCGTACGTCGCCACGAAGAGCCGCAGGTCGTCGCCGCGCCGCTGGCCGTCGTACCCGTACCGGAGGGTGCCGGTACGGCCGAGCGCGAGCAGCCCCCGGGCATCGTCGGCGACCGCCGCGTCCAACCGGTCGGTGCCGAGCGAGCCGATCGTCCGGTCCGTCCAGACCACCAGCCGCCGGCCGACCCGGTCCGCCGGATCGCCGCCGGTGCTCTCCACGCAGCTGACCACCGCCGTCGGCCGGCCCGCCCGGATCGCCGAGGCGACCTCGGCGAACTGCGGGAAGCCGGTCGGGTCGACCCGTTCGACGTACACGTCGAGGATGCCGCCACAGGTCAGACCGATCGCGAAGGCGTCGTCGTCGGTGACGCCGTACCGGCGCAGCGCGGGGACGCCGGTACGGGCCACCTCCCGGGCCAGGTCGTAGACGGCGCCCTCCACGCATCCGCCGGAGACGCTCCCGACCACGGTGCCGTCCGGGCCGACCAGCATCGTCGCCCCGGCGGGGCGGGGCGCGGAGCGCCAAGTGCCCACGACCGTGGCCAACCCGACCGGTTCGCCGGCCCGCCACCAGTGGGCCAACTCGTCCAACACGTCACGCACGGCCGATCACCGGGTCGCCCCTCCTGTCCGCGGTCGCCGGGTCCCGCCGCCCTCCGCCGTCCCCGACGGACATTCCACTCAATCGTCCCATAACGCCGCATCTGTCCGGCCGGAGTAGTGGTTCCACACCGTCCTTCGGATTCATCGACGAGAGTACGACGTTGTCCGACCTCGTCCCGGACACCTGATCGGCGAATGGCCCGGAGCCGGGCGGGTAGACCGCCCCGGTACGGCGCCGACACGACGGACGGAGGCGGCCTGATGCCAGGACCACGACCCGGTAGCAACGCGTACGACGTGGAACGTGCGCGACTGCGCAAACGCATCGAGAACTCGGGACGCGCCAACGACAAGAAGGCCGACGAGGCGGCAAACCGTGAGCTGCGGGAACAGCAGGACCGGCCCGGCTTCGTCCGCGGTGAGCGAGGGCTCGGCCCGAAGGGTGAGCGTGGCCGGGGAGAGCCGAGATGACCGGCCGGGCGAAGATGGCCATCCTGCCGTTACTGGGCGGCCGGCCTCAACGGGCGTCGGTCGGTGAGCACGCCGTCGACGGGCTGATCGCGGGTGCGGTCGGCAGCGTCGCGCTGAACGTCGTGACGTACCTGGACATGACGGTGCGGGCACGGCCGGCGAGCAGCACCCCGGAGGAGAGCGCCGGGCGTCTGACCCAGGCTCTGCACATCGGTCTGGGGCCCGAGGACCGGGCGGCGAACCGCCGCTCGGGCCTCGGACCCCTCCTGGGCTATGCCACCGGTCTGTTCTGCGGTGCCGCCTTCACCGCGCTCGGGCTCCGGCGGCTACCGACACCGGTCGCGGCCACGCTCTTCGGTGCCGGCGTGATGGCGACCGCGGACGGATTCCTGACCGCCCTGCGGGTCACCGATCCGCGGAGCTGGAGCGCCGCCGACTGGTGGTCGGACATCGTGCCGCACCTGGCGTACGGGGTCGCCGCGGTGGCCACCCTGCACCAGCTGAGCCAGGGTCGGGCCGCCTGACCGTCGTCGCCCGGCCGGCCGTGCTCCGGACCGGCACGCTGGACCTGGGCCGGTCAGTCACGACCGCCGCCGGCGGCCGGACGGGCCGTGCTGCGGCCGGCTGCCCGTCGGTCCGGGTCCTCCGCGACCGGGCGCGACGCCTGGCCGTACGGGGAGACCTGGTCAGGGGGCATCCGTCGCCCGCCGCCGCCGTTGGTCCGGGTCGGCTCGCCCGGTCGTGGACCCTTGCTGTCCTGCACCGTCGGGTTCAGCCCGTTGCGGCGCATCTCCGGCTGCTGCACGTTGGTCATCGTCATCCCCTTCCGCCGGCGCGCCGGTCGCTCGCCGTCCGCCGTCCGGCGGAGGCATCCGACGACCTGGTGGTCGCCGCGCGGTGTGTACGGTTTCGGACCGTCCGATCACACCTCCGGCACGCCCACGCTGTGGTTACCCGACGCCGGTGGCGGCATTCGCCCGCGCCCCGGACCCGCCGCCGGGGCCGCCAGCGCCCTCGGCCGTCGGTGGCCGCTGTGCCCGCTCAACGGCGTGCCGGCGGTACGGTGTGCCGGGGCGGCTGGTGGGTAGCCGGAACGGGTGGATCGTCAACGCGCACTGGTCCGGGTCCTGCTCGACCGGGAGGGCCGCAGCTACGCCGAGGAGGCCGGGATCCGGCTCGTCGACCGGCCGGGACCGTTGTACCAGTTGCTGCTGCTGACCACGCTGCTCAGCACCCGGATCCGGGCCGGGGTGGCGGTCGCCGCCGCCCGGGAACTCTTCGCCGCCGGGTGTCGTACGCCGCAGGGCACGGCGGCGACCAGCTGGCAGGAACGGGTCGACGCGCTCGGCCGGGGCCACTACCGGCGGTACGACGAGCGGACCGCGACGATGCTGGGCAGGTCGGCCGACCTGTGCCTGGAGCGCTGGGGTGGCGACCTGCGTCGAATGCGTCGGGCCGCCGCCGGTGACCGGTCCGGACTGCGTCGGCTGCTGACGGAGTTTCCGGGCATCGGCCCCACCGGTGCGGACATCTTCCTGCGTGAGGCGCAGGCGGTGTGGACGGACCTGCGCCCGTACACCGATCGTCGGGTGGCCGGGGCGGCCGAGCGGCTCGGGCTGCCGTCCGCGCCGGACCGGCTGGCCCGACTGGCCGGCGGGAACGACTTTCCCCGGTTGGTCTCCGCGCTGGTCCGGGTCTCCCTGGGCCAGGCGTCGGTCGGCGAACTGACCAGGGCCGCCGGCGGTTCGGCGGCAGTCCGGTGAGCGGACCGGCGGTCAGCTCACCGGCTTGCCGCCGGGGCGGGTCAGGTACCAGACGGCCAGTCCGACCAGGACCGCCAGGAGCAGGACGGTGTTGGTGACGCCGCGTCCGTCCTCCGGCCGGTTGCCGAAGTAGATGACCGCGAGCGCGGCACCGATCGACAACACCGTCCGCAATCCCTTGTTTTTCACGCAAATCACCCTAGGGTTCCCGCGCGTCGGAATCCGCCCGTCGCCGGACCACCCCCGGTCCGGGTGACGGACCGTGGCGGGGGTCACGGGGCCCGTCGTGGCGCCCGGACCCGCCGTCGTACAGTCACGCCGTGACCCAACTCCGGACCAGCGTCGACCTCCGCCACCCCGCGGACCGGGTCTGGCAGGCCCTGACCGACCCCGAACTGCTGCCCAAGTGGTTCGCCTCGGTACAGCCGCGCCCCTCGTCGATCAGCCGCTTCGAGTTGCGACCGGTGGACCTGCCCGAGCTGGCCGAGCGGGTCACCGTCGAACTGGTCGAACTCGACCCGCCCCGGCGTCTCGAGCTGCGCTGGCCGGAGTCCGGGCAGCACACCCGGCTGGTGTGCGAACTGACCCCGACCGGCGACGGCTGTCAGCTCACCGTCACCCAGTCCGACGACCAGGAGCCGTGGGACCTCGCCGACCCGGACCTGCGGGAGCGCTGCTACCAGCGGGTCCTCGAGACCAGGCTGCCGGCCGTCCTGGACTGGCTGGCCTTCGGTGAGGTCGACTTCCCGGCCCCACCGTCCGGACCGGACCCGGCCGCCGGATCGGTCCTCGCCGCGCCGACGCTGACCGCCGGGGCGGCGGTCGCCCCGACGGGTCGTGGACCGGCCACGTCCGCCCGCCGCTCCCGGCACCGTCTCGGCGCCGGACTGGCGGTGGTCGCACTACTCGTCGGCGGCGTGGTGGTCGCGGTGGGTCTGGTCAACGGCCGGGCGGCCCAGTCCCCCAGCGGGGCGCCGCGCGCCGCCGACGGGGACGCGACCGGCGGAGCCGGTTCGGGCAGCCCGGCGCCACGCACCCCGGCGGTCGGGGTCGCCCCGGTCCAGCCGAGCAGATCGACCACGCCGACGCCGCGCCGCACCCCGGGCGCCGGCGCCTCCCGGCCCCCGGGCCGTACCGGGCAGCCCCGGCTCGCCGCCCGGTACGCCACCGTCGACCGGGACCTGCTGGACTACCAGGGCGAGGTGGTGGTGACCAACGAGGGCGACGGGGCGGCCACCGGCTGGACCGTCGTGATCACGCTGCCCGGCGCCGCCGAGGTGTCGTCAGCCACCGGCGCCGACTACCGGCAGGAGGACCGGCGGGTGACCTTCAGCGGTCCCCGGCTCGCCGCCGACGAGGCGGTGACGATCCGGTTCGAGGTGAAGCAGGACGGGCTGCTCGGCCCGAAACAGCCCTCCGGCTGCGTCGTGGCGGACCGGGAGTGCACCGGACTGTGAAACCCGGCCGTTACGGTCAGTAGGCAGCCGAGTCGAACCGCTGAGCTTGTCGATCCAGTACGGCCGGGTCGCGTCCCAACTGTCCGCCTGCCAGGCGAACGCCGGATATCTGCGGGCCTCGACCAGCATCGCCACCGCAGTACGGATCGGGTCGAACCGGGCTGGGTCGACAACCTTCACCTCCACTCCCGCGCAGAGTTTGTTGAGCAGGTCCGGCTTCTGCCCGGCGATGGTCGGGGAGAAGTACGCCTCGCGGAACTCCACCCCCGACAGGTTCCGGGCGGCGAGCCGGTCCGCCCAGTGGTAGTCGAACTCGGTGGCCAGCCCGCCGACCAGTTCGAACGGCCGGGTCGTACCCCGCCCCTCGGTCATCGACGCGACGCCCTCGAACATCCCGGTGCCGGGATAGACCAGGGCGGTGTCCGGGGTCGGCATGTTCGGGCTGGGCAGTACCCACGGCACGCCGGTCTCGGCGGCCATCTGGTCGCGCCGCCAGCGTCGGCACCGGATGACCGTCAGGTCCACCGGGTCGTCCCGTCAGACCACCTCGAGATCGTCCAGCGCGATGTTCTGGAGCATCAGCCAGCGGGCCAGCGCCGTCATGCCGTACAGCCACAGCGGCGCCGACTCGGTGGTGCCGTTCGTCGCGTAGATGGCGAACCGCAGGTCAGGGGCGCGGTACGCCTCGATCCGCCACCGGTGGGTCCGGTCCCGCCAGACCGCCGACGGATCCATGCCCCCACGCTAACGCCCGCACCGCCCGACCCGGCCGGGTTCGGCCGGGCTCAGCCCGCGCGGCCCACCTCGACGCGGTCGGCGACGAAGGCCGGGCCTGGCCCGGACTCGGACTCCGACCCGTGCTCCGGCCCGTGCTCCGGCCCGGACCTGGACCCGGACGCCGATTCCGGCCCGGATCCGGACTCCGCGAGCACGATCCGGGCGTCGTCCGGCAGGCGCCGGGTGGCGCCCCGGCGGTCGAGCAGTTCCAGCAGTGGCACGGCGACCCGGCGGGTCGTACCGAGCGCCTGCCGGGCGGTGCTGAGGGTGAACGGTTGGGGCAGTCCGGCCAGCACCCGCACCGCCCTGTCGGCCGCGTCCGGCAGCAGCACGACGTTGTCCGCGAGCCGGAGCAGCAGACCGGCCCGGACCGCCGCGCCGATCTCCCGGTGTCCGAGGCCGACCTCGGCGAGCCGGGCCGCCTCCGGGGCGACGAACGGCCGATCAGCCAACTCCGTCCCGATCCGCCGGACCGCCCGGACGACCTGCTCGGGCGGTCCGGCCGCCGCCCCCGGCCCGACCCGGCCGTTGTGGACGGCCAACGGCGAACCGACCGACGGCGCGACCACCAGCGCCTCGACCAGCGAGCGGTCGGGCAGGTCGAGCAGCCGGCGCAGGGTCTCGACCGGCACTCCCGACTCCAGCGGGTGGGCCGCCGACCACCGGGCCACCTCGGCGCCGAGCCGGCGGCGCAGGTCGTGCCAGTGTCCGGGGTCGGCGTGCCAGTCCCCAGCCACCGGAGCCGTGGTCACGGTGACCCCCATCCGTTCCAGGTCGCGCCGCCGGGCCAGGCCACGACGGCGCAGCTCGCCGTGTTCGTCGGGGCGGCCGTCCAACCCGGCCAGGACACCGGCGCGCAGCGCCGCCGCGCCGCGCCGGGCCAGCCCGGGAGGTACGACGTCGAGCACGGTCACCCCGCCGGCCACGTGCCGCCGCCCCGGATCCCGCAGCAGGGCCCGGTCACCGACCCGCAGCGGCAGTCGCCGGGCCAACCGCAGCCGGGCGGTGTCCGGACCGAGCGGACGTACCCGGGCCGGTACGGCGGCCGAGCCGACGTGCAGCATCACCTCCGCCGGGAGGTCCCGCACCGGGTCGCCGGCCAACCGGACGTCGACCAGGTCGGTGTGCCGGAACAGTTCCGGGGTGAGCAGCGCGTCGCCCCGGCCGACCCGCTCCCTCGACACACCGCGCAGGTTCACCGCGACCCGGGCCACCCCGGTCACCCGGGGTAGCGCCGCGCCCAGCGCCTGCAGGCCCCGGGCCCGAACCCGCGTCCCGGTGCCGGTCAGTTCCAGCTCGTCACCGACCCGGAGTTCGCCGGCGCCGAGGGTTCCGGTGACCACCGTGCCACTGCCCCTGACGGTGAACGCCCGGTCCACCCAGAGCCGTACCGGCGCCGTCGGGTCCGGCACCGGCAGCCGGGTGGCGAGCCGGTCCAGCGCCCGCCGCAGTTCCGGCAGACCGGCGCCGGTGACCGCGCTGACCGCGACCGTCTCGACCACCCCGAGCGAGGTGCCGGCGATCTCCGCCCGGGCCTGCGTGATCGCGGCGGCGGGATCGGCCAGGTCGGTGCGGGTCACCACCAACAGGCCGTACCGGACCCCGAGCGCGTGCAGCGCGGCCAGGTGCTCGGCAGACTGCGGTTTCCATCCCTCGTCGGCGGCGACGACCAGCATCGCGGCCGGCGCCGGACCGACCCCGGCCAGCATGTTCGGTACGAACCGCTGGTGTCCGGGTACGTCGACGAAGGCGAGGGCCGTGCCGGAGGGCAGGGTGGTCCAGGCGAACCCGAGGTCGATGGTCATGCCCCGGCGCCGTTCCTCGGCCCACCGGTCGGGTTCCATCCCGGTCAGCGCCCGGACCAGGGTGGACTTCCCGTGGTCGACGTGGCCGGCGGTGGCGACGACCCGCATGTCACCGCTGCCGACACAGCCGCGCGACGGGCCCGACGGCACGTCAGTTCTCCCGCCACGACCCGGGTACCCGCAGCACGGCGCTGCGCACCGCGTCGTCGTACCCGGCGGGTACGCAACGCAGGTCGAGCAACAGCCGACCCCGGTCCACCCGGCCGATCACCGGTGGGTCACCCCGGCGCAGCGCGGCCGCGTACGTCTCGGGCAGGGCGAGTGCCCACGACTCGAGCGTGACGTCCGGGGCGCCCCCGCCACCGACGACGGCGGTGGTGGGGACGACCTCGGTGCGCAGCCCGGCCGCGGCGAACTGGTCCCGCAGCCGTTCGGTCCGCAGTCGCAGCGCGCCGGGGGTGGTCCGCAGTGCCCGCCAGGTGGGAGTCTCCGGGCCGGTCAGGGTCGCCTCCAACGCGGCCAGGGTCAGTTTGTCCACCCGCAACGCCCGGGCCAGCGGGTGCCGGCGCAGCCGCTCGACCAGTTCCGTGTCACCGAGCAGCAGCCCGGCCTGCGGGCCGCCGAGCAGCTTGTCACCGCTGGCGGTGACCAGGGCGGCGCCGGCCCGCAGCGCGGAGGCGGCGTCGGGTTCGGCGGGCAGCAGCGGATCCGGAGCCAGCAGTCCGGAGCCGATGTCCGCCACCACGGGTACGCCGAGGGTCGCCAACCTCCCGACGGGTACGGCGGTGGTGAATCCCCGGACGACGAAGTTGGACGGGTGCACCTTGAGCAGGAACGCGGTCTGCGGTCCGAGTGCGGCGGCGTAGTCGGCCAGCGAGGTGCGGTTGGTGGTGCCGACCTCACGCAGCCGGGCTCCGGTGCTGGTCAGCAGGTCCGGCAGCCGAAACCCGTCGCCGATCTCCACGAGTTCACCCCGGCTGACCACGATCTCCCGTCCGCCGCCGGCCAACACGGTGGCGGCCAGGGCGAGCGCGGCGGCGCCGTTGTTCACCACGTGTACCCCGCCGGCGGTCGGCACGGCCGTGGCGAGGGCGGCGAGCGCGCCCCGACCGCGGCGGGCGCGACGCCCGGTCCGCAGGTCGAGTTCCACGTCGGTGTGCCCGGCGGCGGCGACGACGGCGTTCACCGCCGCCGCCGACAGCGGTGCCCGGCCGAGGTTGGTGTGCAGGACGACACCGGTCGCGTTGAGCACCGGGCGCAGTCCGGCGGCGGTGTCGGACAGTTCGGCGACGGCGACCGCGAGCACCTGCTCCGGCGGGATCTCGCCGCGGCGGGCCCGGTTCTGGACCTCGCCGACCATCTCCCGCAGCCGGGTCCGACCGAGGGTCGCCTCGGCGGCGACCAGTCGGGGGTCGGCGAGCAGCACGTCGGTACGTGGCACCCGCCGTCGAGGGTCGCCGGCCCCGTTCATCGCCACCTCGTTCCGCGCTCCTTCACCCTGGGCACTTAACCACGGGTGACCGCTCGGTGTGGGCGGAATGTCCGATGCGACCGTCAGGTCGGGCGGCTGCCGAAACCGCGGCAGCTGCGATCACGCGCGGTCGGATGGGACAGTGGTCCGGTGACCACGATGGAGCGGTACCGCCTGACCCAGTACGCGCACGGCGGTGGTTGTGCCTGCAAGATCCCGCCGGGTGAGCTGGAGAGCGTGGTCGCCGGCCTGCTCGGCCCGGCCCTCCCGGCCGGCCCCGGCGAACTGCTCGTCGGCCTCGACGACGGCGACGACGCGGCGGTGGTCCGGCTGGAGTCCGGTACGGCGGTGGTGGCGACCGCCGACTTCTTCACCCCGGTCGTCGACGACCCGTACGACTGGGGGCGGATCGCGGTCGCCAACGCCCTCTCCGACGTCTACGCGATGGGCGGCACCCCGGTGGTGGGGGTGAACCTGCTCGCCTGGCCGCGTGACGTGCTGCCGCTGGAACTCGCCGCCGAGGTGCTGCGCGGTGGTCTGGACGTGGCCCGGCTGGCCGACTGCCACGTGGCCGGCGGGCACAGTGTCGACGACCCGGAACCGAAGTACGGCATGGCGGTCACCGGGATCGCCGACCCGCAGCGGCTGATCCGCAACGACGCCGGCGAGGCCGGGCTGCCGCTGACCCTGACCAAGCCGCTCGGCATCGGTGTGCTGAACAGTCGGCACAAGCGGACCGGGGAGGTGTTCCCACAGGCGGTGGCGACGATGACGGAACTCAACCGGGCGGCGTCGGCGGCAGCGGTCGCCGCCGCGATCCGGTGCGGGACGGACGTGACCGGTTTCGGCCTGCTCGGCCATCTGCACAAGCTGGCCCGGGCGTCCGGGCTGACCGCCCGGATCGACGCCGCGGCCGTACCGTACCTGGACGGGGCCCGGCAGGCACTGGCCGACGGTCACGTCAGCGGCGGAAGCCGCCGGAACCTGGCCTGGGTGGCGCCGCACCTGCTGGCCGACGGCGTCGACGAGCCCGAGTTGCTGCTGCTCGCCGACGCGCAGACCTCCGGCGGGCTGCTGGTCGCCGGGGAACTGCCCGGCCACCCGGTGGTCGGTGAACTGCTGCCGGCCCGACCTGACGGTACGACCCTGCTGGTCCGCGGCTGAGGCCCGGCCCGCCGGTCCACGGCCGGCACGACACGGGCCCCCGGAACTGGAGTTCCGGGGGCCCGTGGCTGCCGTGCCCGACGGCTGCCGGGTGGCGGTCGTGTCCTGGTGCGCTTACTTGGTGAGCGGCGCCAGGGTCGGGTCGTTGGCGTAGGCCTCGGCGGCGTTCGCCTTGGTGACGATCTGCGGCGGCAGCAGGTACGACGGGACGACCTTGACCCCGTTGTTGTACGAGTCGGTGTCGTTCACCTGCGGGGTGTTGCCGGCCTGCAGGGCCTTCACCATCTCGATGGTCTGCTTGACCAGGTTGCGGGTGTCCTTGTTGATCGTCGAGTACTGCTCGCCAGCCATGATCGACTTGACCGACTCGACCTCGGAGTCCTGACCGGTGACCACCGGCACCGGCTTGCCGGCGCCCTTGACCGAGGTCAGGATGGCCCGGGCCAGGGTGTCGTTCGGCGACAGCACGCCGTCCAGGGTCTTGCTGCTGTAGGTCGAGTTCAGCAGGGAGTCCATCCGCTGCTGGGCGTTCTCGGCCTTCCAGCCCTGGGTGGCGGTCTGCTTGATGTCGGTCTGGCCGGAGCCGACCACCACGTTGCCCTTGTCGATCTCCGGCTTGAGCACGCTCATCGCGCCGTCGAAGAAGACCGCCGAGTTGTTGTCGTCCGGCGAGCCGGAGAAGAGCTCGACCGTGTACGGGCCGTTCGGCTTCTTGGCCTTCATGCCGTCCAGCAGGGCCTGGCCCTGGAGCTCGCCGACCTTGAAGTTGTCGTATGCGACGTAGTAGTCCACGTCCGGGGTGTTCTTGATCAGCCGGTCGTAGGCGATGACCGTCGCGCCGGCCTCCTTGGCCTGCTTGACCTGGGTGCTCAGCTGGGCGGCGTCGGTCGCGCCGATGACGATGACCTTGGCACCCTTGGTGACCATGGCGGAGATCTGCGCCTGCTGGTCGGCGACGGTGCTGGAGGCACCGGCGTACTGGACGTCGGACTGGAAGCCGGCCTCCTTGAGGCCGTTGCTGAACAGGTCACCGGCGAGCACCCAGTTCTCCGAGGTCTTCGCCGGCAGCGCCACGCCGATGAGCGAGTTGGCCGCGAAGCCCTTCCCGGAGTCGGCCGAGCCGCCGCCGGAGGAGTCCGAGCGCTCGGAGCAGGCGGTCAGTGCCAGCAGGGCGATGGCACCAGCGGCCACACCCCTGGCAAGGTACTTGCGCATTTCAGGTTGCCCTTCTTTGGATTTGGACCGGGATCGGAGGTGTTCCGGTCCCCTGCCGGGTGGCCGTCAGCCGGCCACCGGAGTCTTGGCGGGCTCGTGGCCCGTCTCGACCGGCGTCGCCGGGGTGGCGGGTGCCTCCCGGCGGAATGGCCGCGTGATGCTCCCGATGATCGAGAAGCGGCCACGGTTCTTGTTGTAGACGTCGAGCGCGACCGCGAGCAGCAGAACCAGACCCTTGATCATCTGGACCCGGTCGATGCCGACGCCCATCAGCTGCAGGCCGTTGTTGAGCACCGCCATCACCAGGCCACCGACGATCGAACCGCTGATGGTGCCGAGACCGCCGGAGACGGCGGCGCCACCGATGAAGACCGCGGCGATCGCGTCGAGTTCCCAGCTGAGGCCGTCCTGCGGGCCGGAGGCGGCGGACCGGGCGACGAAGATCATGCCGGCCAGCGCGGCCAGGATCGACATGTTCATCATGACCAGGAAGTTGACCCGCTTGAGCTTCACCCCGGAGAGCTCGGCGGCCCGGGCGTTGCCGCCGACCGCGTAGATGTGCCGACCACCGGCGGTGTTCCGGGTGACGAAGGAGTAGAACACCACCAGGACGCCGAGGATGATGCCGGAGATCGGGAAGCTGGTGCCGACCCGACCGCCGGCGAACCGGAAGGCCGCGAAGAGGATCACGACGACCGGCACGGCGACCCGGATCAGCGAGATCCACATCGGGGCGACGTCAGCCGCCATCTCCCGGCGGGTCCGGCGCAGCCGCCACTCGCGGACCACCACCGCGGCGCTGACCAGCAGACCGAGCAGCAGGGTGAGGTTGTTGTAGCCGGTGTTCGGGCCCACCTCCGGCAGGTAGCCGGCACCGATCTCGCGGAACCCCTCGGGCACCGGGATGGTGTTGGCGTTGCCGATGTACTGGTTCATGCCCCGGAAGAGCAGCATGCCGGCCAGGGTGACGATGAACGCCGGTACCCCGATGTAGGCCACCCAGAAGCCCTGCCAGGCACCGATCACCGCGCCGACCACCAGGCCGAGGACGATGGCCAGCGGCCAGGGGACGTTGTAGTCCTGCATCAGCTTGGCGACGATGATGCCGACCACCGCGGCGATCGAGCCGACCGACAGGTCGATGTGGCCGGCGACGATCACCATCAGCATGCCGATGGCCAGGATCAGGATGTACGAGTACTGGCTCACCAGCGAGATCAGGTTGCTGGAGTTGAGCGTCAGCCCGTCGGTGAGGATCTGGAACAGCAGGACGATCGCCACCAGCGTGAAGATCATCCCGAACTGGCGGGCGTTGGACTGCGTCCCGGCAAAGAGGGACTTCTGGAGTTCTTTCACGCGGCTCATGGCGTCATGCCTTCTTCGCTGAGGTCATCTGCTTCATCAGGAGTTCCGGATCGGCGTCCCGCCGCTCGATGCAGCCGGTGATCGCGCCCTCGAAGACCGTGTAGATCCGGTCGCAGAGGCCGATCAGCTCCGGCAGCTCGGACGAGATGACGATGACGCCCTTCCCCTGGTCGGCGAGCTGCTGGATGATGCCGTAGATCTCGTACTTGGCACCCACGTCGATGCCCCGGGTGGGCTCGTCGAGGATGAGCAGGTCGGGATCGGTGAACATCCACTTCGCCAGCACGACCTTCTGCTGGTTGCCGCCGGAGAGCTTGCCGACGCCCTCGTCGACGGTCGGGGTCTTGACCCGCAGGCTGGTCCGGTAGCCCTCGGCGGCACGGTGCTCCGCGACGTGGTCGAGCACGCCGTGGCGGGTGATCTTGCCGAGCTTGGCCGCGGTCACCGAGGTCTTGATGTCGTCGAGCAGGTTCAGCCCGAGCGACTTGCGGTCCTCGCTGACGTACGCCAGCCCGTGGTCGATGGCGTCCGCCACCGTCCGCAGCACGACCTCCCGGCCGTCCTTGAAGATCTGCCCGGAGACGTACGTCCCGTAGGAGCGGCCGAAGAGGCTCATCGCCAGTTCGGTCCGGCCGGCGCCCATCAGCCCGGCGAAGCCGACGATCTCGCCCCGCCGCACGGAGAAGCTGGAGCCCTTGGCGACCAGCCGGTCGGACGAGATCGGGTGCCGGACGGTCCAGTCGCGGACCTCGAAAAACACCTCGCCGATCTTCGGGGTGTGGTCCGGGAACCGGCTGTGCAGTTCCCGGCCGACCATGCCCCGGACGATCCGGTCCTCGTCGACCCCGTCCGCCTTGATGTCGAGGGTCTCGATGGTGTGACCGTCACGCAGGATGGTGATCGAGTCGGCGATCTGGGCGATCTCGTTCAGTTTGTGCGAGATGATGATGGACGTGATGCCCCGCTGCTTGAAGCCGAGGAGCAGGTCCAGCAGGTGCTGGGAGTCCGCCTCGTTCAACGCGGCGGTCGGCTCGTCGAGGATGAGCAGCTTGACGTTCTTGGCGAAGGCCTTGGCGATCTCCACGAGCTGCTGCTTGCCGACGCCGATGTCCTTGATCAGCGTGTCCGGGTCCTCCTGGAGACCGACCCGCGCCAGCAGCTCCAGCGCCTGGCGGTTGGCGGCCTTCCAGTCGATCACGCCGGCCCGGCCGGGCTCGTTGCCGAGGAAGATGTTCTCGGTGATCGACATGCCGGGTACCAGGGCGAGTTCCTGGTGGATGATCACGATGCCGGCCTGTTCGCTGGCCCGGATGTCCGAGAACCGGCTCTCCGCGCCCTGGTAGAGGATCTGGCCGGAGTAGCTGCCGTACGGATAGACCCCGCTGAGCACCTTCATCAGGGTCGACTTGCCGGCCCCGTTCTCGCCGGCGATCGCGTGGATCTCGCCCTTGCGGACCACCAGGTTGACGTCGGAGAGCGCCTTGACCCCCGGGAACTCCTTGGTGATCCCGCGCATCTCCAGCAGGACAGGTGCGGGGCTCATGACACACGCTCCCCGAGCCGGGCCCGTACGACGTACGGACCGCTCGTGGCCGGAACCGCGTGGCCTCCGTCACCGCGGCGCCGGAGGGATCCGGACGCGTCCGGCGGCCGGTGGCCGCGCCACGTCACCAACATCATTGTTGCCTCCGGGCAGCTCGTCATCGCTGACACTGTTTTGTTGCCGCGTGAAACTTATTGGAGGCGAACTTGTTTCGCAACATTTCGGTGCCGTGTCCTGGGCGTCAATCCAGTGGTCAACACCACCAGACATGCAACTACTGTGAGTAGCGAGGCACGCGCAGGCCAGCGGGTCGGTTGTGGCGGCCCGCCGGGGCGGAAAAGAGAGCAAGAACACGCCCGGCGGCGCGTCCTCCGAAGGGCGGGACGCCCCGGGGACGTGCTGCTGGTCCGCTCAGCCGCCACAAGCACCCGTGGCGACTCGTCCGGACCATATCGGGTGCACCTGAACCCGATCACGTCGGGTGGCCCAGGTCAGACCCCGGTCACCCGGTCGTCCGGCCCGGGGTTGCCGGCCGGCCGGCCTCCGGTGACCGGGGATACACCGGCACCGGCACCGGAAGCACCGGGAACGGTGACCCGCGGCGTACCGTTGGCCGGATGGCGTGTCGGACGATCGGTGACCGGACTCGGCCGGACGGCGTCGTCGCGGTGGGCCGTCCGGTGGTCAGCGCGGGCCGGCCGCGTCCTGGCCGCCCTTGCTGCGCTTGTCCGGGGTCGGGGTGACCTGGACCCCGTCCGGCGCGAGCGGCCGGGCCTGCCCGCGCAGGTAGAGGAACCAGTAGAAGCCCGCGACGAAGAGCGCTCCGCCCGCCAGGTTGCCGGCGAAGGCGAGCAGGAGGTTGTGCACGACATCCCAGGCGCCGATCCCCGGGACGTGGGCGAACATCGCCGCCGGGAGGAAGAACATGTTGGCGACCACGTGGTCGAAGCCGAGCGCCACGAACGCCATGATCGGGAAGAAGATCGCCAGGATCTTCCCGGCGATGTCCTCGGCCGCGTAGGACATCCAGACGGCGAGGCAGACCAGCCAGTTGCAGCCGAGCGCCCGCAGGAAGATCTGGACGCTGTCCTCGTTCAGTGCCTTGCCCTCGGCGATGGCGGCGAGCTTGGCGAAGGTGAGCGCTCCCCCGGTCCCGGCGGCGGAACCCGCGTCGCCGATGACGCCGGTCCGGATCGCGAGCACGTAGGCGACGAACAGCGAACCGATCAGGTTGCCGACGGTCACCAGCAGCAGGCTGGTCGCGGCCCGTCCGACTGTCGTCCGTCCGGAGGTCAGCGCCAGCGGTAGCAGCGCCATGTTGCCGGTGACCAGCTCGGAGCCGGCGATCACGACGAAGATCAGGCCGGCGGCGAAGACCGCCCCGAAGATCAGGGTGGAGAGGTTCCCCCAGACCGCGACGGGCATGCCGGCGGTGACGACAACGCCGAGCAGGCCGGCGAAGGCGATGTAGGCACCGGCCAGGATCCCGCCCACGAGCATGCGGTCGGGGCTGAGGTTCGCCTTGACCACGCCGGCGTTGACCGCCGTGGTCGCGATCTGGTCGGGTGTCTTGAAGCCCATGGTTCCCCCTGATGGTTCGACGCTCACCCACCCGGCGCCGCCGCCGGCCCACCGGCCGACGTCGACGCCTGTCGCTCCAGCCGCTCCCGCTGTGGCACGACCGTGTATTTCGGGTCGCGGGCGGAGACGACCCCCGCCTCGAAGACCCCGAACCGGGTCAGCACCGACGACGCCAGCAGGGCGGCACCGGAGAGCACCGAGAGCACCCGGCTGCGCCGGCCGAGCAACGCCCCGGCGGTCCCGACGGCGAGCAGCAGCCGGCTGCTCCGCAGCATCCGCCCGCCGGGTCCCACCCGGTACGGCTCGCCGGTCAGCCCCAGCCGGGAGATCCGGTGCTCGGCCAGCGTCTCCACCACGGCCCCGGCCACCACCAGCCGGCGCGCCGGGCCCGCCTGGCCGACCGGGGCGGCGACCAGGCCGGCACCCGCGCCGGCCACCAGCGCGCTGCCGGCGAACAGGAATGGCAGATCCGGGTGGGCGTCGTGCCAGGCCGGCATCGCGGTGTCCGCCAGCAGCACCCCGGTGTACGTCGCCAGGGCCGGCGCCGTGACGGCGGCGGCCAGACCGGCGGCCCGACCGGTTACCGGCAGCAGCCGGCGGGCCAGCCCGGACACCCCGTGCCGGGGCAGCAGCGGAGCCGCCTCACTGACCGCCGCCAGCCCGGCGGCCGGACCGAACGCGGCGAGGATCCAGGTACCCATCGACATCGGCGACGTCGGTTTCGCCACCCGGAGCATGTGGTGGAACCGGGCGGGCCGGCCGAGGTCGTTGATCAGGAAGTAGGTGCTGGCGGCGACCGCGCCGAGCGCCACCAGCCGGCCGGACCGGCGCAGCGCCGGACGACCGGTCAGGTCGGCACCGGCGGCCAGCAGCGCGGTCCCGGCGGCCAGCCCGCCGGTGAACAGGTACGCCGGGATGTCGTGTCGCCACACCGGAGCCTTGAGGATCGGCCGACCGTAGTAGGAGGCGAACCCGGCGGGCGGCACCGGCCGCGGTTCACCGGCCACCAGGCCCGGCCCGGCCGAGCCGCCCCGGCGGGCGCCCCGACGCAGCCCACCGCCGTTCGGCTGCTCCAGCCGGGCCCGGAACTGCCGGAACCGCTCCCCCAGCGGCTCGCCGGGCAGGCCGCGGCCGGTCACGACGGCCGCCCGACGAACGCGGCCACCGCGGCGGCCGCCATGGTCAACGCGGCCGCTCCGGCCCACCGCCACATCCGGGGCAGGTCCCGGGTGGTCACCACCGGGTCGGGTGGCAGACCGTACACCTCGGGTTCGTCGAGGAGCAGGAAGAAGGCGCCGTCCCCGCCGACCCCGTCGGTCGGGTCGTGGCCGTAGAGGCGGGCCTCCGGCATCCCGTCGGCGTGCAGCCGCTCGACCCGGGCCCGGGCCCGCTCACGCAGCTCGTCGAGTTCGCCGTACTGGATCGACTCGGTGGGGCAGGCCTGGGCGCAGGCCGGGGTCCGGCCGCTCTTGGTCCGGTCGTAGCAGAGGGTGCACTTCCAGGCCCGGCCGTCGCCCCGGCGCTGGTCGATGACGCCGTACGGGCAGGCCGGGATGCAGTAGCCGCAGCCGTTGCAGATGTCCTCCTGCACCACCACGGTGCCGAACTCGGTGCGGAACAGCGACCCGGTCGGGCAGACGTCCAGGCAGGCCGCGTTGGTGCAGTGCTTGCAGACGTCCGACATCATCAGCCAGCGCAGGTCGGCCCGCCCGCCCCGGTCGCCCCGACCGGGCAGCTCGGTGCCGGGCATGCCGAGGAACTGCGTACCGTCGACCATCCGGCCGGCCGGGGCGGGGTCGGGCGCCGACGGGACCCCGGGATCCGTGCCGGTGTCGACGACGGTCCCGGCCCCGGTCTCGGCGGTGGCCACCCCGACCGGCGCCCCGGTCGGGGTACCGGCCAGCGGCGCCGACGCCTGCCAGCCGACCGGACGGGACTGCTCCACGAAGGCGACGTGCCGCCACGAGTTCGCGGTCAGCGCTCCGGTGTTGTCGTATGACATCCCGAGCAGGTCGAGACCGCTGACCGGCACCAGGTTCCACTCCTTGCAGGCCACCTCGCAGGCCTTGCAACCGATGCAGAGGCTGGTGTCGGTGAAGAACCCCATCCGGGGCGGCGGGTCCACGTACCCGGCCCGTTCGGCGGGGTTCACCGCGACGGCCGGTCGGATCTCGACCATGCTCATTCCTTCCGGTCCGTGCCGTCGTCGGCGCCGTCGCCCGGCCGCTCGGCGGCGGTGACGACCGGCGGGTGGTGACCGTCGAGGCCGGCCCGGCGGCGGTAGTCGGCGATCAGGTCGAGCAGCGCGGGGCCGGTCGGCCGTCGCCCGGCCCGTACGTCGCAGGTGGCGACCTTGCTCTCCTGGATCAGCACGTTCGGGTCCAGGGTGGCGCCGAACAGGTCGTTGGCCGGCTCGCCCCGGACCAGTCCCTCGGTGCCGAAGTGGTACGGCAGCCAGAGCTGGTGGATCACCCGCCCCTCCAGCCGGATCGGGGCCATCCGGTCGGTGACCAGCACCCGGGCCTCGATCAGGCCCCGGCTGGTCACCATGTGCGCCCAACCCAGGTGGGTCAGCCCCCGCTCGACCGCCAGCTCCGGCGAGACCTCCACGAACATCTCCGGCTGCAGTTCGGCGAGGTGGTGCACCATCCGGCTCATCGCGCCGGCGGTGTGGTGCTCGGTGAGCCGGCTGACCGTGAAGACGTACGGGAAGACGTCGCTGTGCTGCTGCGGCGGGCTCGGGTTCGTCGGGTTGTCGGTGCGACGGTAGAGCTTGCGGGTCGGGTTCGCCTGCTGGCCGTAGAGCGGGTTACGCACCGGTGACTCGGCCGGCTCGTAGTGGGTGGGCAGCGGCCCGTCCAGTACGCCGACCGGCGCGTACAGCCAGCCCTTCCCGTCACCCTGCATGATGAACGGGTCGGTGCCGTCGAGCGCGGCGACCCCGGTGGCGTCCTCGGGCGCCCGGTACGACGGCGGTTTGGTCCTCTCGAAGTCCGGTACGTCCTCACCGACCCACTGGCCGGCCTGCTCGTCCCACCAGACGTAGCGTTTGCGTTCGCTCCACGGCCGGCCCTCCGGGTCGGCGGAGGCACGGTTGTAGAGCATTCGCCGGTTCGCCGGCCAGGCCCAGCCCCACTCCGGGGCGACCCAGCTCTGCTCCCGGCCGGGTTTGCGCCGGGCCGCCTGGTTGACCCCGTCGGCGAAGACACCTGTGTAGATCCAGCAGCCGCCGAGTGTCGTACCGTCGTCGCGCATCTCGGTGAAGCTGGCCAGCGGGCGGCGGGTGGCGATCTCGTACCCGTTGATCTCCCGCAGCACCGCCTCGGCGCTCGGCTCCGCCAGCGGACCGTGCGTGGGATAGTCCCAGACCAGCTCCAGCAGGGCCCGGTCCCGGGGCCGGGTCGAACCGGCCAGCCGGTCCCGGACGATCCGGCCGAGGTGGTAGAAGAACCACAGCTCGGAGCGGGCGTCGCCGGGCGCGTCGACGGCCTTCTCCCGCCACTGCAGCAGCCGCTGGGTCTGGGTGAAGGTCCCCTCCTTCTCGACATGCGAGGCGGCCGGCAGGAAGAAGACCTCGGTACGGCAGCGCTCCGGGACGATCTCGCCGGTCTCCACCTCCCGACTGTTCTTCCAGAACGTGGCGCTCTCGATCAGGAAGAGGTCGCGGACCACCAGCCAGTCCAGGTTGGCCAGGCCGAGGCGTTGGGCCCGGCCGTGCGCGGACCCGACCGCCGGGTTCTGTCCGAGCAGGAAGTAGCCCCTGACCTTGCCGTCGATCATGTTGAACACGGTCTGGTAGGTGCCGTGGTCGCCGGTCATCCGGGGCAGGTGGTCGTAGCAGAAGTTGTTCTCCGGGGTCGCCGCCGCGCCCCAGTACGCCTTGAGCAGGTTGACCGCGTACGCCCGGGCGTTGCCCCAGAAGCCCTTCTGGCCGGGGTGCGCGATGGCGGTGACCCAGTCGTCGAATGTCTGGTGCTGCTCATGCTGCGGCATCGGCAGGTACCCGGGCAGCAGGTTGAACAGGGTCGGGATGTCGGTCGACCCCTGGATGCTGGCGTGCCCGCGCAGCGCGAGGACGCCGCCGCCGGGTCGGCCCATGTTGCCGAGCAGCAACTGGATGATCGCCCCGGTCCGGATGTACTGCACCCCGACGGTGTGCTGGGTCCAGCCGACCGAGTAGACCAGCATGGTGGTCCGGTCCCGACCGGAGTTCTCCGTCCAGGCCTTCGCCACCTCCTCGAACTTCTCCCGGGGCACCCCGCAGACCCGCTCCACCATCTCCGGGGTGTAGCGGGCGTAGTGCCGCCGGAGGATCTGGTAGACGCAGTTCGGGTGCTGCAGGGTCTCGTCCCGCATCGTGTTTCCGGAGATCGGCGCGCCGTGCGACTCGTGCCGGAGTCCGGCCGCGCTCTCCCGCTCGGTGACGGTGTCGTTCTTCCCGTTGCTCTCCTGCCCCCGGTACTGCCAGCTGCGCTGGTCGTAGCTGGCCGTCTCCGGGTCGTAGCCGGAGAAGAGGCCGTCGAGTTCCTCGGTGTCCCGAAAGTCGTCGCTGACGATGGTCGCGGCGTTGGTGTACGCCAGCACGTACTCCCGGAAGTCCAGCTCGTTCTCCAGGATGTGGTGCACGATCCCGCCGAGGAAGGCGATGTCGGTGCCGGCCCGGATCGGTACGTAGCTGTTGGCCAGCGCGCTGGTCCGGGTGAACCGCGGATCGACGTGGATGATCTTGGCGCCGCGTTCCTTCGCCTCCATCACCCACTGGAAGCCCACCGGGTGGGCCTCGGCCATGTTAGAGCCCTGGATGATGACGCAGTCACTGTTGATCAGATCCTGCTGGAAGGCCGTCGCGCCACCGCGACCGAAGCTGGTCCCCAGACCGGGGACGGTGGCGGAGTGTCAAATCCGGGCCTGGTTCTCGATCTGGATCGCCCCCATCGCGGTGAACAACTTCTTGATGAGGTAGTTCTCCTCGTTGTCCAGGGTGGCGCCGCCGAGCGAGGCGATGCCCAGGGTGCGGTTCAGTGGGCGGCCCTGGTCGTCGACGTCCTCCCAGGTGGCGTCCCGGGCGGCGAGCACCCGGTCGGCGATCATCTCCATCGCGGTCGGCAGGTCGAGTTCCTCCCACTCGGTGCCGTACGGGCGCCGGTAGAGGACCTTCTGCTGACGCAGCTCGCTGGTGACCAGGTTCAGGCTGGCCGAACCCTTGGGGCAGAGCCGGCCCCGGGAGATCGGGCTGTCCGGGTCGCCCTCGATCTGGGTGACCCGGCCGTCCGAGACGTACACCCGCTGGCCGCAGCCGACCGCGCAGTACGGGCAGACCGAGCGGGCCACCGAGTCGGCGGTGTCGGTACGCGGGGTCAGCCCGGCGGAGCGGGGAGACTGCGCCGCCGCCCCCCGGCCGAGCGGATCGGTGCCGGTGAGCTGCCGGTACACCGGCCACCCTTCGATGAAGGTGCGGATCCCCATTGCCCAGCACCCCCTCCAGGAAATGTCGGTCAGCCCCGACCACCGGTCGTCCCACGGTTCCCGCCGTCCAGGTGGCAGGAACCCGGCGACCCGCCCCGAACCGGGAAACCCCCGTCCGGTTCCGGAAACGCCGTGACCTGCGAGAAGGGATGAAGCGCGGAAACCCACCCAGACCGTAGCCCGGACGATGGTCACCGCGGAGCGGTTTCCGGCAGTACGCTGTCGCGATGTCTGTCGATCAATCTATCGATGCCGATCCGGCCACTCCCCCACGTATCGACTTCGACCACCACTCCCCCGAGTACCGCACCAACTGGCGGAAGATCTCAGACGAATTGCTGACCCGCTGCCCGGTGGCCCGGACCGACGCCTACGGCGGCTTCTGGGTGGTCTCCGACCACGCCAGCCTCAACCAGGTGATGCGCGACGACGCCACGTTCAGTTCGGGCCGCAACACCGCCGACCCGTCGGATCCCCGCCAGGGCATCGTCATCCCGCCGAACCCGCTGCCGCAGATCCCGCTGGAACTGGACCCGCCGGAGTACAACGCGTACCGCCGGATCCTGAACCCGTTCTTCAGCCCGACCGCGGCCCGGGCCAGCGAGCCGTTCGCCGCGCAGGCCGTCGACGCCCTGCTGGACCGGGTCTGCGCTGGCGGCCGGATGGACCTCGTCCTCGACCTCGGCAACCCGATGCCGGCACTGGCCACGATGAAGCTGCTCGGGCTGCCGCTGGACGACTGGCAGACGTACGCCGAGCCGATGCACCGACTCGCCGCGTGCCCGCCCAGCGACCCCGACTTCGCCCACAACGTGCAGGTGGTGGGTCAGCTCGGCGGCGCGATCGCCGCCCTGCTGCCGCGACTGCGGGAAACCCCCGACGAGAGTCTGCTGAGCGCCCTGGCCAACGGCAGCATCGACGGTCGGGCGCTGCCCGACGAGGAGGTCGTGATCATCGCGCTGCTGGTCATCCAGGGCGGGGTGCACACCACCACGGCGCTCTTCGCCCACGCGATGAACTGGCTGGCCGAACACCCCGAGCACCGCGAGCGGCTGCGCGTCGACCCGGCCCTGTGGGAGCACGCCACCGAGGAATTCCTCCGGATCTTCCCGCCGGCGATGGGCTTCGCCCGGACCGCCACCCGCAACGCCGTGGTCAACGGCCAGCAGATCCGGGAGGGCGACCGGGTCTTCATGTCCTTCGCCGCCGCGAACCGCGACCCGTCGGTCTTCACCGAGCCCGACGAGGTGCGCCTCGACCGGACACCGAACCGGCACACCAGCTTCGGCGTCGGCATCCACCGCTGCATGGGGCTGCAGTACGCCCGACTCTGGTTCCGGCTGATGGCGCAGCGGCTGCTGGAACGGATGCCCGACTACGTGATCGACCAGGCCGGCACCCGGCAGAACGAGAGTGTCGGCATCATCAACGGCTACGTGACGATGCCGAGCACGTTCACCCCGAGCGCGCCGCTCGGCGTCGCGATGCCGGACTGACCCCGAGCCGGGAGCCGAACGCCAAGAAACGTCGGACGCCGCGGTCGGGCGGTGACCGTCTCCCGGTCATCGCCCGACCAGGCCGCCGGGCCGGGGTCGGGCCGCCCGGCCCGGCGTCGGGAGACCGGGTACGTCCGGGCCCGCTGTCGACCGTTCGAGGAGTTCCGGGCCGCTCGTGGTTTAGGGCTTTCGCCACCGGCTATCCCGGCGCATGCCCGACCACGCGCCGCGCGGCGTCGTCCCGCCCTGCCTCGACGAGGCGACGACGCCGCGGCCCGGCGTCCCCGGGCGGATCCCGGAACCGGACCTGGAGCGGAGGGGCGACGAGTGGGCGCCTTCCTGACCCGGCTCTACCGCGACGGCGCCCTGGTCGAGGAGAACTTCCCGCCCGAGGAGGTGGGCGACCGGCTCGACCGCGACGACCAGACGTTTGCCTGGCTGGACATCTGCCGGCCGGAGGAACGTGACCTGCGGCTGCTCGCCGAGAAGCTGGGCATGCACGAACTGGCGCTGGAGGACGTGGTCCAGCAGGCCCAGCGGGCCAAACTCGACCGGTACGACACCCACCTGTTCCTGAACACCTACATGGTCCGCCTCGAGGCGTCCGGCGGCCTGGAGCACGTCGAGGTGTCGGCGTTCATCAAGCCCCGGGTGCTGGTGACGGTCCGCTACGACGAGGGGTTCGACATCAGTCAGGTGCTGGCCCGGTGGGACGAGGGCGCCGAACTGGCCCGGTACGGGGTCGCCTTCCTGCTCCACGGGCTGCTCGACACGTTGATCGACGGGCACTTCGCGGCCGTACAGCAACTCGACGCGTCGCTGGAACAGGTGCAGGACGCGATGTTCCACCGTCAGGCGATGAACCGCAACGAGGTGCAGAAGCGGATCTTCCTGGCCCGCCGGGACCTGGTCCGGCTGCGGCAGGTCACCCTGCCGATGCGCGAGGTGGTGAACGCGCTGATGCGGCCGACGATGCACGCCGTCGACACCGAGATGCTCCCCTACTACCAGGACCTCTACGACCACGTGCTGCGGGTGATCGAGTGGAGTGAATCACTGCGTGACCTCGACACCACGATGCTCGAGACGAACCTGACGCTGCAGAACAACCAGTTGAACCTGATCGTCAAGCAGGTCACCGGGTGGGCGGCGATCATCGCCGTGCCGACCGCGGTGACCGGGTTCTTCGGCCAGAACCTCGCCTTTCCCTGGCGGCACACCCACGGCGAGTTCATCGTCTCGCTGGTCGCGACGTTCGGCCTGGCGATCGCGCTGTACCTGGTCTTCCGCAAGAAGGAGTGGATCTGAGTCTTCCGCAAGGAAGGAGTGGATCTGAGTCTTCCGCAAGGAAGGAGTGGATCTGCCTCCGGGACCGGCGGGTCGCGGCGGCCGGCGACACGAAAAGGGGCCGACTCCGGCCGGCCCCTTTCCTGGCTGGTCAGTCCGTTCCCGGACTGCTCCATGTCGCGTTTCCGGGGCTGCTCAGCGCGCGTCCCGCCAGACGTGCGCGACGATGTCCGCGGCCTGGTCCTCCCACTGGGCGTACGCGAACGGGTAGGCCGAGACCTGCACCGCCTGGGCGGCGTCGGTCAGCGGCAGGTCCCGCCAGTCGTTGACCCGCTTCAGCCCGTTGAAGAACGCACCCGCCGAGTAGTCCCGGTCGGTGAGCTGGTCGGGCGCACCCCAACCGGATGACGGCCGCTGCTGGAACAGGCCCAACGAGTCGTGGTCGTTCCAGGCGCCCAGGTGGCCGAGGTTACGCAGCTTCGACTCCTGCAGCGAGGTGGCCACCCCGATCACGGCGCCTCGCGGCCCGACGTCCTGCCGCCGGGCGACCCGCACGATCTCCCGCGCGTTGTCCCACTGGTCGTCGTCCAGGTCGACGTGCGACTGGGCGCCCTGCACCCCGTGCGGGACCAGCGTGTCCCGGCCCGGGTTGTCGTCCGGGTTCGAGCGCCCGTCGTCCGACCTGTCCGGGGCGGTGTTGTGGTCCTGGGTGGGCCGGTCCTGGGCCGCACCGCCCTGCGGGGCGTCCGCCGGCATCGTCTGGGTGTACCCGGCCGGGGTCGCCGGTTGGCCCGGGGCGGCGGTCGTCGTCGCTCCGGACACCCCACCGCCGACGGCGGAGCAGGCGACCGCGCAGGTCAGGCCGGCGACGGCCAGCGCCGTACGCCGGGCAACCGGCTTCTCGGCGAGGGCGGGCAGGTGACGTACCGCCGGGCTCGACGCGATGGCGGGCAGCCACCGCGCGGTGACGGTCTCCGCGGCGGCGGGGATGCGGCGTACGGCCGGATTCTGTGCGACGGCCGGCAGCCATCGCGTGGTGACGGTCTCCGCGATGGCGGGGAGCCATCGCCCGAAGATCGGGTTCATCTGATGGTTGCCCTTTCGATCTGGATTCCGGGAGGTGGCGCTGGGCGCAACGGGCCCCAGCACGCAAGAGGTACGCCCGCGATCCAGGGGGCGGAGCTCGCGGGCGTACCAGCAGGCATAACCAGGCGGGCGGGTCCGGCATTCCGGATTTGCCACCCTGGCCGTCGTGTGGCCCGGGCCGGCGCCCCGAGTCGGACGGCGCGGCGAATTCGGGTAGGGATCAACCGGCTCCGCGACCTTCGGGCTACCCTGAGCGCATGCAGTACGCCGCCGGGGCGTCGACCACCGTGACCCCGCTCGCCCGACCGGGCCGGCCGGCCGTGGTGACGCCGACCGTGACCGAGCTGACCGGGCCGACCCGGGGCCGGGTGACCCTGCCGCTGCGACTGATGTGGGGCCCGGACCGGGTCTTCGAGCTGGCCGACCCGGACCAACTGCTCTGGATGTACGAGAACGTGCTGCGGGAGAGTACCCGCACCGAGGACCTGCGCCGCTACCTCAACGGCCACCTGCTCCGCCGGGTGTGGCCGGCGCTCAACCTGCCCCGTGGGGTACGGATGGCCTGGGAGTCGCGGCACCCGTCGCTGGCCGCCGGCCCGGCCGCCGAATCGTCGGGCGACCGCCGGGCGGCATGACCACCAGCCATCTCGACGACTTCTACCGCCAGGTCGCCCGGGTCGCCCTCTCCGTGGCTGACAAACACGGTTTTGTCCTGGGCGGCGGCATCGCCTGGGCCGCGCACGGGCTGGTCAGCCGCCCCACCGAGGACGTCGACCTGTTCGCCGACATCGACGGGGCGGCGGCGAACGCGGCGGCGGAGGTCCGGGCCGCCCTGACGGCGGCCGGGTTCACCGTCGCCGACGAGGACCCGTCGGCCGATCTTGCCGGACTGTTCGACGGGTTCGCGCTCGACATGAAGGACTTCCTGGTCGGCCAGGGCGGCCGGCGGCTGCGGCTCAGCCTGGGCAGACTCGACCGGCACCGCAGCCCCGTGGTGATGGACCTCGGCCCGGTGATGCACGTCCAGGACCTGGTGGCCAGCAAGACCGCCGCGCTGATCACCCGGCGTGAGGTCCGGGACTACATCGACATCGCCGCCGCGCTGGACCGCTACACGATCGCCGACCTGCTCCGGCTCGCCCACGAGTACGACCCGGCGATCGACCCGGAGGACGTTCCGGCGGTCGGCCGCTACCTGGACAGGCTGCCCGACCGACGCTTCGCCCGCTACGGGCGGGACGCCGAGCAGGTACGGCAGATCCGCGAGAAGCTGGCCGACTGGCCACGCTGACCGGGGTCGGCCCACGGGTACGCCGCTGGCCGGGTCCCCGTGGTGGGGACCCGGCCGGCGGATCGTTCAGCCTTGCTCTTTAGCTGTTGTTCCAGGCGTTGGCGACCAGGTCAGCAGCCTGGTTCTCCCACTTCGCGTACGCGTCCGGGTACGCCGACACCTGCACCTTCTGCGCGGCCACGGTCAGCGGCAGATCCTGCCAACCATCCACCTGCTTCAACCCGTCCAGGAACGCGGTCGTGGCATGCTCCCGGTCCATGATCTGGTCCGGCGAACCCCAACCCGAACTCGGACGCTGCTGGAACAGACCCAGCGAGTCATGGTCGTTGTTGGCACCCAGGTCACCCAGGTTCTCCAACTTCGACTCCTGCAGCGACGTACCCACGGCGATCACCGCGGCCCGCTCGTCCAGACCAGCCTTCTTCGTCGCCTTCACAATCGCCTTCACGTTGTCCGCCTGCTCAGGCGAGATCGGAATCGACGCCTGCGCACCCTGCACACCATGCGGAACCAGCCGGTCCCGCGACGGCTTGTGATCGCCCTTGTCCACGACCACGGACTGCGCCACCAGGTTCACCCCGTGATGCTCAGGAGCGGCCTGCGCGGCAACCGCCGGACCAGCGACAGCGCCACCAACAAACGCCAGACCAGTCAGACCCAGCGCCGTCCTACGAACCAGAGAAGTCTCAGCGATGGCCGGAATCCACCGACCGAACAGCATCCTGTTCATGATCGTTCGTTCCTTCCAATCGGGGATGAACACCCACACACACGGGGGGCATGTGTGCGGTGCCAGAGAAAGAGAACGGCCCACACCAGAAGAACCAACACTCTCCCGGGGACCAGAAGCTCGATCGCCACGTACCAAAGAGGGGCAGGCACTCAAGCGAACGCCATATGTAACGACCGGCAACCCCGGATCATTCCCAGACCCGAACCCATCAGCCCAGCCCAGCGGCCGTGCTACTCAGCCGTACGCGTAATGTAACGACCCCCAGCCCGCCAACATTCCACCGGATCGAGTTGATCATCAACCGGAACCGGACACCGGGAACGACCGGCCGGCAACCACTCGCCTCCGGGGCGGGCATCCCGGAGACCGGACTCCGCACCCGAACATCTCAGTTCCCCCCCGGAGCGTAACCGCGCGGGCAGACCGGACAGTCGGGTCGGTATCTGCCCGCCGGCCCAGCGCACGGCCGGTCAGCCCACAGCGGATCGGCAGCGTCGATTCACTCCCGGGATCGTTTCCAGGAACACCAACCCCACACGGTGGCTGAGGCGACTCTCACCCGCATCGACGGGACGGGCGAACCGGACGGTGAGGGGTTCGGTCGCGGCCCCGACACGTCCTCCCCTTCGGACACCGGGACACCTTACCGCCCGGCCAGATATCATCACTACCCGTCACGCTCCGATGAGGATGCTGACGAACGCACCCACCGCCGGCGCCTCCGCTGCCGCCCGCAGCAGTTCGGTGCGGTGGACCAGCCGCGGAGCGGTGAGCGGCACCATGCAGACCCCGGCGAGACCCGGTACCGCTGACCCGGGCAGTACCGCGAGACCGTGGCCGGCCGCGACCAGGACGAGCAGATTCCGCAGGTCGGTGCCGTCGTAACAGATGGTGGAACGCGGGCTGTCGGAGCGGGCCGCGGCGCCCAGTTCCGACAGGGGCGCGGCCACGTCGGGGGCGTCGATCCAGCGGGCGTCCAGCAGGTCGTCCAACCGGAGTTCGGCGCGCCCGGCCAGCGGGTGGCCGTCGGGAAGCAGCACCGTCAGTGGTTCCTCGGCAATCGCGACGCCGGCGGTGACGCCGAGGTCGGCCAGCGGCAGCGGGTCACTGGGCGCGACCACACCTGTGACAAGGCCGACGTCGTACTCGCCGGTGACAAACCCGGTGGCGACCGCCGACCGGCCGCCCGAGCCGATCGTCACCGCCAGGCCGGGCCGGGACCGGCGTACGACGGCGAGCGCCCGAGCCACCCGTTCCGGTACGGCGAGCGGGGTCACGCCGAGCCGAAGTCGCCCGGGTGGCTCGGCGCCGGCCCGCCGGACGTCCGCCCGGGCCGCGTCCAGCCGGAGCAGGATCGTCGCGGCGTGCTCGAGCAGCCGTTCGCCGGGGCCGGTCGGGCCCACCGGTCGGCGGTGCAGCAGGGCCACGCCCAGGTCCTGTTCCAGAGCCGCGATCTGCTGGGAAACCGCCGACTGGGTGTAGCCGAGCTGGTGCGCCGCCGCGGAGAAGGAGCCGCACCGGGCCACCGCCAGGAAGGTACGCAACAGGTGGGGGTCCACCCCATCAGTATCGCTTATCGATCATGCACGGATCATCGTTTGCGCTGTACAGGCCGGAGCGCCGAGGATGGGGACATGACCGAGCACCACAGCGCGTTCAGCGCCCGGATCGCCCTGGTCGGCGACCGTTCCCCGCACGTACGGGCACACGCCCGGATCCCCGCCCTGCTCGACACGCTCCGTGAACGCGACCGACTCGACCTCGACGTCTACTGGGTCGCCACCTCGGACGTCGAGGACCCGACGACGCTGGTCGGATTCGACGGGATCTGGCTGGTGCCGGGCAGCCCGTACCGCAGCGAGGCCGGCGCGGTCGCCGCCGTCCGGGTCGCCCGGGAGAGCGCCGTCCCGTTCCTCGGCACCTGCGGCGGTTTCCAACACGCCCTGCTGGAGTACGCCCGCAACGTCTGCGGGCTGGTCGACGTGGCGCACGCCGAGAACGCCCCGGACGGGGAGAACCTGCTGGTCGAGGCGCTGTCCTGCTCCCTGGTCGGGCGGGAGGGGACGGTGCTGACCACACCGGGCACCCTCGCCGAACGGGTGCTGGGCACCAGCCGCAGCCAGGAGCGTTACCACTGCTCGTACGGCATCAACCGGTCCTATCTCCGGACCCTCGAGGAGTACGGCCTTCGGCTCAGCGGCTTCGACGCCGACGGTGACCTCCGCATCGCCGAACTTCCCGGACACCCGTTCTTCCTCGCCACCCTCTTCCAACCGGAACTGGCCGGGGACGGGGCCGTCCCGCACCCGGCGATCCGAGCCTTCGCGGCCGCGGCGGCGGTGCGCGCCGAGGGCCACACCGCGCGACCGGCACCGGTCACCGGCTGAGCCGGCGTACCGCCAACTCGGCGAGGAGCGCCGCACCGTCGGCGAGCACGCTGTCGTCGTACGCCGCCCGGGGCGAGTGGTTGGACGGCGCGGTGGCCGGGTCGTCGGTGGTGCAGGCGCCGAGGAAGACGAACGCCCCGGGCACCCGGGCCAGCACCCGGGAGAAGTCCTCCGAGCCGGTCATCGGGTGCTCCATCGGCGTGAACCGTTCCTCGCCGAAGACCTCGCGGACGGTGTCGGCGGCGAACTCGTGCTCGGCGGCGTTGTTGACGGTCACCGGGTACTCCGGCTCGTACCGCGCCTCGACCCGCAGACCGTGCGCGTCGGCGATCTGTTCACAGAGCCGCACCGCGTACGCCCCGACCTGTGCGTCGACGGCGGGATCGAAGGTCCGGACGGTCGCCTCGAACGCCGCCTCGTCCGGGATGATGTTGCGACGGGTACCGGCATGGAAGGTGCCGACGGTGACCACCACCGGCTCGAACGCGCTGAACCGGCGGGTCACCATGGTCTGCAACGCGGTGACCATCTCGCAGGCGACCGGCACCGGGTCCAGGGCCGACTCCGGCCGGGACCCGTGGCCACCGGCCCCGATCACCCGGACGAAAAGACCGGCCGAGGCGGCCATCAACGGCCCGGGTCGGGAGGAGAAGACCCCCCGCTCCAGGATCGACGACAGCACGTGCAGGCCGTACGCGGCCTCGACCGGGCGCCCGGCGGCGGACAGCACGCCCTCCTCGATCATGTGGCGGGCGCCGTCGTAGCCCTCCTCACCCGGCTGGAACATGAAGACCACGTCGCCGGCGAGGTCCGCGCGGCGGGCGGCGAGCAGCCGGGCGGCCCCGACCAGGCCGGCGGTGTGCAGGTCGTGCCCACAGGCGTGCATGAACCCCGGGTGTCGGGAGGTGAAGTCGAGACCGGTCTCCTCGGTCACCGGCAGCGCGTCCATGTCGCCCCTGAGCAGCACCACCGGACCGGGGCGGCCGCCGCGCAGCACGGCGGTGACGGAACTGAGCCCCTTGCCGGTGCTCACCTCCAGGGGCAACGGTTCGAGCGCGGCGAGCACCCGTTCCTGGGTACGCGGCAGGTCGAGCCCCATTTCCGGGATCTGGTGCAACTCCCGCCGCAGGATGGCGAGTTCGTCCTGGATCTCCGCCGCGTCCGCTCGCAGGCCCATCGTGTCCCCGCCCTCTCCGGCCGCCCCGCCGGCTCGTCCGACCGATCCCCAAGATCCTATCCGTCCGGCCGGCCGGTCCGACAGTCGCGGCGGCCACGCATCCCGGTGGTGACCAGCGCTTTCAGGGTTGCTCGGAAACAGCTCCCGGTACGGTTCCTGACCCGCCGGGCTCGGCGGTGGCCCCGTCGGCGAGGTGGAGCCGCTCCTGGATCCGGTGGTAGTCGACCGGGTCGACCGGTGGCACCGCCCCGGTACGGGCGGCGGCCGCGGTGGACAGTGCGGCCGCCAGGGCGTGCCGGTAGAGGGCGGAGCCGGTGCTGACCCTGGCCACCCCGACGGCACCGAGCCCGGCGAGGTCGGCACCGGGATACCAGAGGATGTTCAGCGGCAACGGCACCGCGGCCGTCACCACCCCGATCCGGCCGGGGTCGGTGAGGCCGGGTACGAAGACCCCGGACGCGCCGGCGGCCCGGTACCGGGTCAGCCGGTGGAGGGTCTCGTCGAACCTGCTGTTCTCGTCCGCCCCGGTCCGCAGCCAGTAGGTGTCGGTGCGGGCGTTGACAAAGAGTCCGGGCGCGGCGGCGACGACCGCGCCGATGATGGCCGCCTGCTCGTCCGGGGTACGCAGCCGCCCGTCGGCCCGGCCGTCCTCCAGGTTGATTCCGGCGACGCCGAGCGCGGCGAGTTCGGCACCGAGCGCGGCGATCGTGGCGGCGTCGTCGTGGTAGCCGTTCTCCAGGTCGACGGTGAGCGGCACCGGAAGCCGGGGCACGAGCCGTCGGGCCAGTTCCACCGCGCGGTCGGCGCCGTCGCCGTCGCCGTCGGGGGAACCGGCGGCGGCGTTGACGCCGAGACTGGTGGTGCCGATCGCCGGGAAGCCCGCGTCGGCCAGCAGCAGGGCGGAGGTGACGTCCCAGGCGTTGGGTAGGACGAATGGCCGGCCGACGCGGTGGTGCAGCGCGGCGAAGGTCTCGGCCGGTCCGGGGCGGCGCCGGGTACGGGGTTCTTCCATGTCATCGACGGTAGGTCCCGGACACTTCGGTGCCGACCACAGTGTCGGCGACGAGGGCTCGGGGCACCGCCGGGTAACGGGTGAGCTGGCAGGAGGCGGAGCCGATGGTTAGGGTGCCCTCGGCGCCCACCAGGCGCTCGTCAACCCCTGAGAAAGGCTCGGCATGTCCCCTCTCACCGGCCCCTCCCGGCGCCAGGTGCTCGCGGTCGCCGCCGCCGCCGCGACAGCGCCGCTTGTCGCCGCGGCACCGGCACAGGCCCACGGTCCGACCAGGCCGAAAACCTACGACCTCACCGTGCTGGGTACCTCCGACACCCACGGCAACGTCTACAACTGGGACTACTACCGGGACGCGGAGTACGACGACAGCGCACACAACGACGTCGGCGTGGCGAAGCTGGCCAGCCTCGTCACGCGGATCCGGGCCGAACGGCGCGGTCGCGCGACGCTGGTACTGGACGCCGGTGACACGATCCAGGGCACCTCGCTGGCCACGTACTACGCCAAGCAGGAACCGATCACCTCCACCGGTGAGACGCACCCGATGGCCCGGGCGATGAACATCCTCGACTACGACGCGGTGACGCTCGGCAATCACGAGTTCAATTACGGGCTGCCGCTGCTCGACCGGTGGATCCGGCAGCTCGGCTTCCCGGCGCTGGCCGCGAACGCGGTCAACGAGAGGACCGGCAAGCCGGCGTTCACCCCGTACGTCATCAAGAAGGTCTCGCTCGGACCCGGCGCCCCGACCCTGCGGGTCGGCATCCTCGGCCTGACCAACCCGGGTACGGCGATCTGGGACCGGGCCCACGTCGAGGGCAGACTCCGGTTCGAGGACATGGTGGCGACCGCCGCGCGCTGGGTGCCGGTGATGCGGCAACGTGGCGCCGACGTCGTACTGATCTCCGCGCACGGCGGCGACAGCGGCACCTCCAGCTACGGCCCGGAACTGCCGAACGAGAACCCGTGCGCGCTCATCGCCGAACAGGTGCCCGGGATCGACGCGATCCTGTTCGGACACGCCCACGCCGAGGTGGTCGAGCGGTTTGTCGTCAACCGGGTCACCGGCGAACGGGTGCTGATGTCGGAGCCGTCGAAGTGGGGCCAGCGGCTCACCCGGATGGACTTCACCCTGGAACGGCAGCACGGCCGCTGGCGGATCACCGGCAAGCGGGCCACCATGCTGAACACCAACACGGTGCCGGAGCATCCGTTGGTACTCGCGGCCGTCCGCCGGCAGCACGACAAGACCGTCGCCTACGTCAACCAGGTCGTCGCCACCTCGGCGGTGGAACTGTCGGCGGCGGAGTCCCGGTACAAGGACACCCCGATCCTCGACTACATCAATCAGGTGCAGACCGACGTGGTCACCGCCGCGCTGGCCGGCAGTCAGTACGCGAGCCTGCCGGTGCTGTCGATCGCCGCGCCGTTCAGCCGTACTGCGGTCTTCCCGGCCGGCGACGTACGGATCAAGGACGTGGCCGGGCTCTACATCTACGACAACACGCTGGAAGCGGTGGTGCTCAGCGGCGCCGAGGTACGGGCCTATCTGGAGTACTCGGCGAAGTACTTCCGGACCCTCGGCCCGGGCGCACCGGTCGACCCGGCGGAGATCAGCGACCCGGCGGTGCCGGACTACAACTACGACACCCTCTCCGGCGTCGACTACGACATCGACATCAGCCGGCCGGTGGGGCACCGGATCACCCGGCTCGTCCGGTCAGGCACCGACACCCCGGTCGCCGACACCGACCAGTTCGTGGTCGCGGTGAACAACTACCGGCGCAGCGGCGGCGGCAACTTCCCGGGCATCGTCAAGACCCAGGTCTACAACGCGCAGCAGGAGATCCGCCAGCTGCTGATCGACTGGGCGCAGGAGCGGGGCAGCATCGACCCGGCCGACTTCTTCCAGCCGAACTGGCGGCTGGTCCGGGAGGGCGTACCGGTCTTCTAGGCCGTGTGTCATAAGTGCCCTGTGGTCCTGGCTGTGAGGTAGATCGGCTGGGCGTGTCGGTGACCGGGATGCGGTGAGGTCTCCGGTAGATGGGTTATCGACCAAGACAACCATCTGCACGGA
>NZ_JBDPMH010000016.1:0-142149 GCF_039871735.1 Plantactinospora sp. B24E8 | reverse complement strand
CGTCGGTCAGCGCCTCCTCGCTCTGGCCGCTGTGATCTGGCACAACACCAACATCGGCGCACCCAACCCACGATCACTCATCGCGTACGACCATTGACCAGCAAAGATTTAGGACTCAATCATCTAGGAGCGTCCAGACACGCCCGGCAGCAGGAGCCTCGCTCCTGAACGCGGCAGAGTGAGCTGCACTGACAGTCAAACCGTGCCTCCCGACCGTGCCGGCGCTTCTGCGGACCTCACCGACAACTCGCTTACGTGCCCGTTGCGTGCCCGATCAGCCAGTAAACCGGGGGCACTCGCGGCCAACAGCAGCAGGAGACGACAAAGGCCCCCAACCTGCGTTTCCGCAGGTCAGAGGCCTTGTCGTTCCCTGGTGGCGGGTAGAGGATTCGAACCTCTGTAGCTTTCGCGACGGATTTACAGTCCGCTCCCATTGGCCGCTCGGGCAACCCGCCTGGGCGTGCCGCCCCGCTAAGCGTGGCAGCGGAAGCAAGGATAGCGGTTGCATCGGGGGGCCGCGCAACCGGGTACGGTCGGCTTGTCGTACCGCCATCCGGCGGCCCCGGCACACCTTCATGACGCAGACAGCAGGAGCGCAACCATGGCAGCCAACCCGTCGTTCGACATCGTCAGCAAGGTCGACCGGCAGGAGATCGACAACGCCCTCCGGCAGGCCGAGAAGGAGCTCACCAGCCGGTTCGACTTCCGGGGCACCGGCGCCGCCATCTCCTGGTCCGGCGGCGACGAGGCGGTCAGCCTCGAGGCCGAGACGGAGGAGCGGGTCAAGGCGGCCCTGGACGTCTTCAAGGAGAAGCTGGTCAAGCGAAACATCTCCCTGAAGGCCCTGGACGCCGGCGAGCCGCGTTCGTCCGGCAAGGCGTACAAGATCGACTGCAGGATCATCCAGGGCATCGAGTCGGACAAGGCCAAGGCGATCAGCAAGAAGATCCGCGAGGAGGGCCCGAAGGGGGTCCAGGCGCAGATCCAGGGCGACCAGCTGCGGGTCACCGGCAAGAAGAAGGACGACCTGCAGGCGGTGATCGCGCTGCTCAAGGGCGAGGACTTCGGCGTGGCGCTGCAGTTCACCAACTACCGGTGACATGACCGCCGGAGCGTGACGAACTGTGCGGGGCGGCCCGGATCCGGGCCGCCCCGCACGTTCTGTCTAGTTCGCCGCCGGCGACTGCCCCGGCTCCCGGGTCTCGGCGATGATCCACCGCAGGTACTCCGGGTTGCCGTCGACGATCGGCACGGCGATCACGCAGGGCACCTCGTACGGGTGCTCCTGGTTCGCCCGAACCACGATCTCCGGCACCAGGGACCGCCGGGTGTGCAGCGCCACCCGGGCCTCGTCCTCGTCGTGGACGTTCCCCTCCCACCGGTAGATCGACCGGATCGCGGCGCTGTTGTGCCCGCAGGCGGCGAGCCGGTCCGTCACCAGCCGACGGGTGAACTCGGCCAGCCACTCCGCCTCCGCCGCGGTGACGATCACCTCGCAGGTCTCCTCCATGGCAGGAGGGTACGACCGGGGCTCACCGGCGGTCAGGCCGGGCGGCGAGCCTGGAGGCGATTCCGGCAGGCGTACGACCCGGCATGGCGTGGTCAGGCCCACAGGTAGAGGCCGTGTCCGGTACGCAGGAACGGTTCGACCCAGTCGAGGAACTCCTCCACCCACTCGTCCCGGACCGGGAGCTCCGCCGGGTCGAACGGCTCTGGTGCCCGGGCGCGTACGCCTCGGGGCACCGCCCGGTTGAACTCCCGGGTCACCTCCCGCACCCGCGCCACCTGCCCGGCGAGCGTCTGGATCGCCCTGTCCCGCTCGTGGTCCGCCCGGTCGTCAGCCGGCGACTCCGGTGGCGGGCCGGGCCGGGTCAGCGGTGCCGGGTCGGGCAGTTCGAACACCCGCTGACGGGCCTGCTGCAGGTTGTCCCGCCCGGCCCAGGCGTTGGTCCGCGACAGGGTCGTGTGGGCCCGTGCGGTCAGGGCGGCCTGTGCCTCGACCAGGTCGAGGTAGGCCTCCCAGGCGCGGAGATGACTGAGATGGTGCGACATCCGCCCGGCGCTGATCTGGCCGTACCACCACCGCCAGCGGCCAACCGCGTCGACGGCGGCAGCCGGCAGGAGGCTGCTGAACGCCTCCCTGCGCCAGGAGAGCGGAAACCGCGGATTGCCGCCGATCACGGTGACCCGGAAGTAGGGCGAGTGGCCGTTCTCGTCCGAACTGGTCACCAACCAGTTGCGCAGCCCGTCGACCACGTCGGCGTACCGCCCGGGGCCGACCACCTCGGCGTCCAGCTCCGGGTCGGGCCGCGACACGGGCGGCGCGACCGGGTCAGGCCGCGACGCACGCGGTACAACCGGGTCAGGCCGCGACGCACGCGGTACAACCGGGTCAGGCCGCGACGCACGCGGTACAACCGGGTCAGGCCGCAGCGGCGCGCGGTGCGGTTCGGGCGCCGCCCAGCCGCCGGGTGGCGCCACCGCCGCCTGCACATGTCGGGCCTGGAGAGCGACCAGTTCCCGCAGCTTGTCGAGGTCCGTCCCGGGACGGGGGCGTGCTGGTACCCAGTCGATCCCCACGCTGCGCAACGGTAACCGGACCGGGCCAAAGGTCAGCACCTGACCCGGTCGGGCCGGTCGGTCAGCTCGGTTCGGTGGCGAGGGCGCGCTCCAGGCGTACCTCGGCCAACGCCTCGGCCCGGGCGATCGAACCGGTCGGCAGCGCGGCGACCACCGCGGCGGCCGCGACGGCGACGCCGGCGAAGACGAACGCCCACGGTACGCCGACCAGGTCGACCAGGATGCCGGCTCCGGCGCCGCCGGCCGCGCTGGCCGCCACCGCCACGGTCACCACCCAGGTGTACGACTCGTTCAGCATGCTCGCCGGGGAGATCCGGCCGACCATGGTGTTCTCCAGGGTCAGCGCGGGGGCGATCGTCGCCCCGCCGACGACCAGCGCCACCCCGAGCGCGAGCGGTCCGGGCATCACCGCGAAGACCACGAAGGTGGCCGCGAGCAGGGCGAGGAGCTGGGCGAACTGTCGGGCTGCGTTGCGGGCCTGCGGCCGGGTGCCGAACCAGAACCCGCCGATCGCGCTGCCGGTCCCCCACATGGCGAGCAGGATGCCGGCCACACTCTCCGCGTTCGGCGCGTCGTGTGCGCTGGCGTACGCGGGTACGGCCACTCCGGCGGCGCCGAATGCGATGCCGAGCCCGGCCACGCAGAACAGCAGGGCGGGGAAGCCGCCGACCCGCAGTGGGCCGAGTCCCTTGGCGTGCGTGTCGTGCGGGTGCGGGCGCCAACCCCGCATCACCTTGCCGAGCGCGATCGTGACGGTGCCGGTCAGGGTCACCACGGCGGCGCCGACCAGCGCGGCAGCCGCGTCGGCGACCAGGACGAAGACCGCGACCAGGGTCGGGCCGACGACAAAAACGATCTCGAAGAGGGAGGTCTCGGCGGCCAGTGCGGTGTTGCGCAGGGCGTACCGGCCGGAGGCGGGGTCGGTGAGGTCGTTCCAGGCTCCCCGGATGGCGGCGGTCAACGGCGGGTACGTCGCCCCGGCGACCGCCGACGCGATGAAGATCAGCACGAGGGCGTCGGCTCCGGCGCGGCTGGCGAGCAGCAGGCCGATCAGCGCCACCGGGTGGGCGATCGCGGTGACCAGCAGTACGGGGCTGGGCCCGACCCGGTCCGCGATCCGGCCGGCGATCGGGCTGAGCGCGGCGCCGGCGAGCGCGTACACGCCACCGGCGACGGCGGCCAGCGAGTACCGGCCGGTGACCTGCTCGACGACCATCAGCAGGGCGAGCGGGGTCATGCCGATGCCGAGTCGCCCGACGATGCCGGCGATCAGCAGCATCGGCGCACCGGGGATCCGCCACACCTGCAGGTATTGACGCAGCGCGGTCACGAGCGGGCACTCCTTGAGGCGACAGAGGTCACGGCGGGACGGCGCCGTAATGAGTGGAAGTCGTATCGACCCTAACGCGGGCAGGTCGGCCAACCGAACCGGATTACGTTGACCATGACGCGACGTCAAGGTTTCTACTGATGTCATGCGGATCGGCGAACTCGCCGCACTGGTCGGGGTCTCCACCCGTGCCGTGCGGCACTACCACCACCTGGGGCTGCTTCCGGAACCGCACCGCCTCGGCAACGGCTATCGGGCGTACCGGCTGCGGGACGCGGTGCTGCTCGCCCGGATCCGCCGGCTCGCCGAACTCGGCCTGGCCCTGGACGAGATCCGCGACATCCTCGGCGACGCCCAGGGCCGGGAACTCCGCGAGGTGCTGGAGGAACTCGACGCCGACCTGGCCCGGCAGCAGGAGGCGCTGGCGACCCGCCGGCAACGGCTCGCGACCCTGCTGGCCGAGGCGGACCTGGACGTCGACTCGACGGTCCCGGAGCCGGTCCGCCGGATCGTGGGTTTCGACGTGCGGAACCTGGTCAGCCTCGCCCTCTGGGTCGCCGGTCGTCGACACGGGGTACCGAGGGGCGGGACCGCCGTCCCGTACACCGGTCCCCAGGCCGGGATGACGGTGGTCCTCCTGGTCGTGATGGTGATCGAGATGGTCGCGGTGGAGATCCTGCTGCGCGGGCTCGGCGCCCCGGTGGCGCTACGCACCCTGCTCCTGGTTCTCGAGGGGTACGGAATCCTGACCGTGCTCTCGGTCGTCGCGGCGATCGTCACCCGCCCGCACGTGATCACCGCCGACGAGGTCCGGATCCGCTACGGCGCCTTCTTCGACCTCCGGGTCCCGCGCCGGCTGATCGCCGAGGTCCGGCAGATCCGCCGGTACGACGAGTCCGGAACCGTCCGGGTCGACGGGGAGCGGCTCGCGGTCGCGGTCGGGGCGCAGACGAACCTGCTGCTGGAGTTGACCGAGCCGGTCACCGCGACACGTCCGCTCGGGCGGCGTGCCGAGGTCCGGACGGTCCGGTTCTTCGCCGACGACCCCGCCCCCGCCCTCGCCGCACTCCACCAGCGCCTCAAACCGGTGTCCCCCGGGCCGGCACCGGCGAGCTGATCCGCGGACGGTTCGGCCCCGGCACTCGTTCGAGTGCCGGGGCCGGGACGAGATTGACCGCCGCAGGTGGGGCCGGAATCAGCGCTTGTACTGCACCGGGCCGGCGCTGTACGCCATCTGCTCCAGGCGGCGTACCCGCTCCTCCATGTTGGGGTGGGTGGAGAAGAGATTCGCCACCCCACCACCCTTGAACGGGTTGTCGATCATCAGGTGGGCGGTGCTGGTCAGCCGGTTGTCGGCCGGCAGTGGCAGCCGCTGGGTACCAGCGTGGATCTTGCGTAGGGCGCTGGCCAGCGCCAGCGGGTCCCGGGTCAGCCGGGCGCCGGAGGCGTCCGCCTGGAACTCCCGGTTACGGCTGATCGCAAGCTGGATCAGGGTCGCCGCGATCGGGCCCAGGATGAGTGTCAGCAGCAGTACGGCCGGGTTCGGCGCGTCCTCGTCGTCCCCGCCGCCGAGCGGGATGAACCAGGCGAGGTTGGCCAGCAGGGTGATGATGCCGGCCAGGCCGGCGGCCACGCTGGAGATCAGAATGTCCCGGTTGTAGACGTGCGACAGCTCGTGTCCGATCACGCCGCGCAGCTCCCGGTAGTCCAGGATCTGCGTGATGCCCTGGGTGACCGCGACCGCCGCGTGCTGCGGGTTACGTCCGGTCGCGAACGCGTTGGGTTGCATGGTCGGGCTGACGTAGAGCCGCGGCATCGGCTGACCGGCCTCGGTCGCCAGCTCCCGGACCATCTGGTAGAGCGCCGGAAACTCGGCCTCGCTGACCGGTTGCGCCCGCATCGCGCGCAGCGCGAGCTTGTCCGACCAGAAGTAGCTGGCCGCGTTCATGGCCAGCGAGATCAGCACGGCGATCACCAGACCGCCGCTGCCGCCGAACCAGTAACCGACGCCGAGGATCAGAGCGGTGAGCAGGCCAAGTAGCGCGGCTGTTTTGAGCCCGTTTCGATGGCTATGCACGATAACTCCTTCGGTGCGCGGGCAGGTGGGCCCGCTGACCGGTTCAACAACCGGATACCCGCTCAACAATCCGGATATGACTGTGAACTAGCTGGGAAAACGGCCCGTTGTCACAGGCCGGCGACGTCCAGCACGAGTTGCGGGGCGACGCCGACGACAACCGCCACCACGGTCGCGCCGGCCAGTACGGCGACAACCGCCCAGCTGGGTCGGACCGCCACCGCACCGGGCACGGCCACACCGTCGGCCGGCACCGCCGGCGCGGCCGGATCGGCCGGCACCGGCGGGGCGGCGGCCGTACCGGCCCGGGAAGCGGCCGGCTGCGGGGCGGGGTCGGACGTCCGGGCGGTGTCGGGTGCCGGGGCGTACAGGGCGGCGGCGACCCGTACGTAGTAGGCGAGCCCGACCACCGCGTTCAGCGCCACCACCACGGCGAGCCAGCCGGCACCGCCGTCCAGCAGCGCCCGGACCACGGTGACCTTGGCGAACAGCCCGGCCAGCCCGGGCGGCAACCCGGCCAGACCGATCAGGGCGAGCACAAACGCCGCCCCGGTCCAGGGCCGGCGGCGAGCCGCGCCCCGGTAGTCGTCGAGCTCGCCGCCGTCGGCGACCGCCGGCCGCAGCGCGACCACCGCGGCGAACGCGGCCAACTCCAGCAGTACAAAAAAGACCGTGTACGCGACCGCGGCGGCGACCGCCGTGTCGAGTGCCTCCGGGGTACGGCCAGCAGAGAGTGCCAGCGCGCCGAGCGGGGCGAGGATGTAGCCCGCCTGGGCCACCGACGACCAGGCGAGCAGGCGTACCATCCGGCGCTGGCGCAGCGCGACCAGGTTGCCGACGGTCATGGTCAGCACCGCGACGATCGCCAGCACCGGGCCGGTCACCTCGGCCGGCAGTGCGGTCGGGGCGCCGGGCGCGGTGGCCGGCGACCCGGTTGGCGCGGACGGGATGACCGCCTGGACCACGCCGCTGCCGACAACCGCGAGCAACGCGACCACCCCGCCGAGTTTCGAGGCGGTGGAGAGGTACGCGGCGACCGGCACCGGTGCCCCGTCGTAGGTGGCCGGGGCCCAGGCGTGGAACGGCACCGCCGCCACCTTGAAGACCAGCCCGAGCACCACCAGCGCCACCGCGACCACCGCCAGCGGCAGGTCCAGCAGGGTCGGCCCGGCCTCGAAGGCGGCGCCGAGCAGGCTCAGGTGCACCACCCCGGTGACCGCGTAGAGCAGTGCCGCGCCGAGCAGGGTCACCGCGGTCGCCACCACGCTGACCACAAAAAACGTCAGCGCCGCCTCGGCGCCGGCGACGCTGCGCTGCCGGAGCCCGACCAGGACGTAGAGCGGCAGGGTCAGCGTCTCCAGCGCCACGACCAGGGTGATCAGGTCACCGGCGGCGCCGAGCACCACGCCGCCGGTCATCGAGCAGGCGAGCAGGAAGCAGTACTCGCCCGGCGGCACCCGCCCGGCGCGCAGCAGCGGCGCCGACAGTGCCAGCACCCCGAGGGTGAGCAGTGCGAACAGGCAACCGACCAGGGCTGCCCTGCCCGTCCACTGGTAGGAGCAGCCGTCGCCGACGCAGAACGTCCGCCGGTCGCCGGCCTGCACCCTGACCACGACCGCGCCGATCCCGGTGGCGACCGCCCCGGCGGCGAAGGCGGCCACCGTCGCGCCCCGCCGGGCGACCAGCAGGTCGGCCAGGAGCACGAGTACGGCGGTGCCGGCGGCCAGGTACGCCGGCAGCAGCGCCACGTTGTCCACGGTCTGGGTCACGGCAGCTCCCACCGTCGGCTCATCGGACCACGCCGGCCCAGGTCACGGCCACCGGCCACGGTCGGCTCACCGGATCTGCCCCCAGCAGGATCCCGGCCCGGGTCACGGCCACCGGCCACGGTCGGCTCACCGGATCTGCCCCCAGCAGGATCCCGGCCCGGGTCACGGCCACCGGCCACGGTCGGCTCACCGGATCGCCTCCAGCAGGATCCCGACCGGGGTCTCGGCCACGCCGAGCACCAGGGTCGGGGCGAGGCCGATGGCGAGCGCGAGCAGCACCAGCGGCGCCCAGGCGGCCAGTTCGGCGCCGCTGAGCCCGGGGGTCAGGGTGAGCACCGCCGGGCTCGCCGGTCCGTGGCTGACCCGGCGCAGCAGCCGGAGCAGGTAGGCGGCGGTGAGCGCCCCGCCGAACGCGGCCAGCACGGCCAGGGTGGTCCAGAGTGGGCCGCCGCGCTGCCAGGCGGCGACCACGGCGAACGCCTCGCCCCAGAAGCCGGCGAGGCCGGGCAGCCCGAGTGAGGCGATCGCGGCGAAGCCGAGCAGCCCGGCCAGCCGGGGTGTCGACTCGCGCAGCCCGCCCAGCTCGGTCAGGGCGCCGGTGTGCGTACGGTCCTTGATCGCCCCGGCGAGGAAGAAGAGCAGTCCGGTGATGACGCCGTGCGCGATGTTGCCGATCAGCGCCGCCTGGATCCCGGTGGCGGTCAGGGTGGCGATGCCGAGCAGCACAAAGCCCATGTGCCCGACGCTGGAGTACGCGATCAGCCGCTTCAGCTCGCTCTGCGCCAGGCAGACCAGCGAACCGACGATGATCGCCGCGACGGCGAGGATACCGAGCACCGGGGCGGCCCACCGGGCGCCCTCGGGGGCGACTCCGACCGCCACCCGGATCAGCCCGTACGTCCCCATCTTCAGCAGTACGCCGGCGAGGATGACGCTGCCGACGGTCGGCGCCTGGGTGTGCGCGTCCGGCAGCCAGGAGTGCAGCGGCCAGAGTGGGCTCTTCACCGCGAACGCGATCGCCAGCAGGATGAACGCGGCCAGTTGGGTGCCCCGGGACAGTCCGCCGCCGCCGGTCAGCGTCACCAGGTCGGCGGTGCCGGCGGCGGTGGTCACGGTGAGAACGCCGACCAGCAGCAGTACCGAGCCGAAGAGGGTGTAGAGGGCGAACTTGCGGGCCGCGTGCCGGGCCCGGTCGCGCACCGGCGAGCCGTACGGCGGGTAGCGGCGCGGCATCTCCGGCCCCTCGCCGCCCCAGATGGCGATGATCGCGTACATCGGGAGCAGCACGACCTCGAAGAAGAGGAAGAAGAGCACGAGGTCGAGGGCGAGGAAGGTGCCGAGGATGCCGACCTCGACGACTAGCAGCAGGGCGACCAGGGTCCGGCCGCGTCCCGGGGTGGGCACCCGCCACAGGGTGTAGCCGCAGCAGAGCAGCGTCAGCAGTGCGGTGAGCACCACCAGCGGATAGGAGACCCCGTCGACCCCGAGGTGGAAGCGCAGGTCGAGGCCGGGTACCCAGGTCAGGTCCAGGTCGTGCCAGGGACGGATCCCGGGCGGGCCGGCGGTCTGTGGCCGGTAGCCGAACCAGCCGCCGCTGCCGGTGTTCGCGCCGACCGCGAGCAGGGCGGCGACCACGAGGGTGGCGGCGGCGAAGGCCGTGCCGGTGATCCGGGCCGCCCGGTCGGCCCGGGCCGGAAACAGGGCGAGCAGCAACGCCCCGAGAGCGGGCAGCCCGACGGTGGCGACCAGCCCGACCCCGCCGAGGGTGACCGTCCCGTCCGGGTTCACGTCGCACCTCCCCAGGCGAGTGCGGCGGCGCCGAGCAGCAGGGCGCCGGCCAGCACCGCCGCCACCGCCCGGGGTACGCCGGCCCGGTGCAGCAGCTCCAGTCCGATGCCGAGCCCGGTGGTGGCCCGGCCGGTTCCCTCGACCGCCCCGTCCACCACCACCTCGTCGGTACGTCTCGCCAGCCGGCCGAGGGCCCGGACCGGCCGTACGACGAGGGTGTGCTGGACCTCGTCGAGCCAGAAGGCGCCGGCGAAGGCCGGGCGCAGCGGACCCAGCGCGGTAGCCGGGTCGACGGTCGGGTCGGCCCGCCAGCGCCACCAGGCGAGTCCCGCGCCGACCAGCATCAGCGCCACCGGGATGACCACGAAGCCGTCCAGGTGGGCCTCGTCCAGGTCGAGCGCGGACCGGAACGGGTCGACGAAAACCAGCAGCCCGAGCGCCACGGTCGGAACCGCGAGCAGCAGGATCGGCCAGCGCAGCAGCCCCGGCGGATCGTGCGGTACGCCGGCCCGGGTCGGTGCGGGGGCGCTGGCCGGCGCGTCGATCGGCGCGGTCCCGACGGTACGGTCGGCTGCCGGGGCGGGGGCGTCCAGCGACACCGCCTCCGGGGTGTCGGTCGGTGCGCCGTCGATCGGGTGCGGCTGGGCCCGGGACGGGCCGAGGAAGGTGCGCAGCAGCAGCCGGGTGGCGTACCAGGCGGTGAGGACGACCCCGACCAGGCCGGCGATCCAGACCAGCCAGCCGACCCAGGCGGCGGTCGGGCCGGTGTGGTGCCGGGCGGCCTGCTCGGCGACGACCAGGATGTTGTCCTTGCTCCAGAAGCCGGCCAGTGGCGGCACCCCGGCCAACGCGCCGAGCCCGACCAGGGTGCACCAGAAGGTGACCGGCATCGGCCGACGCAGCCCACCCATCGCGGACATCAGGTTGCTGCCGACCGCGTGGATCACCGCACCGGCGGCGAGGAACAGCAGCGCCTTGAACGCGGCGTGGCTGAGCAGGTGGAACAGCGCGGCGGGCGGCGAACCGACGGCGAGCGCCCCGGCCATGTAGCCGATCTGCGACACCGTCGACCAGGCCAGCACCCGTTTGATGTCGTCCTGGGCGGTCGCGGCGAGCGCGCCGAGCAGCAGCGTCACCGCGCCCAGCACGCCGAGCACGGCCAGCGCCGCCGGGGCCGCCGCGAAGAGCGGGAAGAGCCGGGTGACGGCGTAGATGCCGGCCGCCACCATGGTCGCGGCGTGGATCAGGGCGGAGATCGGGGTCGGGCCGGCCATCGCGTCCGGCAGCCAGGTGTGCAGCGGGAACTGGGCGCTCTTGCCGGCGACCCCGGCGAGCAGCAGCAGGCAGGCGGCGGTGAGCTGGCCGGTCGAGTAGTCGTGGGCGAGCACGTCGGCGATCCGGAAACTGCCGGCGGCCACGCCGAGCAGCACGATGCCGAGCAGGAAGCCGACGTCGCCGACCCGGGTGACCAGGAACGCCTTGACGGCGGCGGCCGGCGCCTCGGGCAGCCGCCGGTCGTGGCCGATGAGGAGGTAGGAGCAGATGCCCATCACCTCCCAGCCGACCAGCAGCAGGATCAGGTCGCCGGAGACCACCACCAGCAGCATCGCGGCGGTGAAGAGGCTGATCTGCGCGGCGTACGGGGCGTACCGGTCGTCGTCGCGCAGGTAGCCGACGGAGTAGACCTGCACGGCCGTCGCCACCGCGGCGACGGCGACCGCGACCAGGGCGGCGGCCGGGTCGAGCCGGACGCCGAGCGTGACGGAGAAGCCGCCGACGTTGATCCACTCGGCGGCGGCGTCGGTGGACCGACCGCTCAGGGTCAGCAGCAGGGCGACCGCGACCGCCAGCGACACCGCCGCGCCGGTGGTGCCGAGCGCCGCCGCGCCGAGCCGGGACCGCTGCGGCAGCAGCAGCCCGACCAGGGCCAGCCCGAACGGTACGGCGGGCAGCAGCACGCCCAGCGTGTGCGCGGCGGTCACGTCCCCGCTCCCCTCGTCGTCGGCCCGTCGGGAGCCGGTGCGACCGGCGGCGCCGCGACGATCGCCTGCGGTCCGGTGTCCGGGGTGTGTCCGTCGAGGCGTACGTCGTCGACGACCACCGTGCCCCGCAGCCGGAAGAGCTGGAGCACGATGGCCAGCCCGACCCCCACCTCGGCGGCGGCGATCACGATGACGAACAGGGTGAACGCCTGCCCGGTGAACGGCAGCGCGGCGGCGGTCTCGGCGGCCGGGGACGGCTGTGGGGCGACCGGCGCCGGGACGGCCCGGCCGGTCGCGGTCGCCAGCGGAGCGGTGTTGGCGGTGACCAGCAGCAGGTTGACCGCGTTCAGCATCAGCTCGACGGACATCAGCACCAGGACGGCGTTGCGGCGGCGCAGGACGCCGTACACGCCGAGGCCGAAGAGCAACGCGGCGACGACGTACGGGATGACGGGTCTCACCGGTCACGCCCCGGGATCCGTACGCTGATCGCGATCGCCCCGACCAGGGCGGAGAGCAGCAGTACGGAGAGCACCTCGAACGGCAGCACCCAGGAGCTGAACAGTTCGGTGCCGAGCCGCTCCGCCGTCCCCGGCTCCGGCAACTCCACGGTCGACCACCGGTACGCGTCGACCAGCAGGGCGGCGAGGCCGAGCCCGGTCCCGCCGCCGATCAACGCGCCCGGCCAGCCGGGGCGGTCGAGGTCGTCGGCGGCCCCGATCGGCGCCCGGGTCAGCATCACCGCGAAGAGCAGCAGGACGACCACGGCGCCGACGTAGATCAGCAACTGCACCCAGGCGACGAGTTCGGCGGTCAGCACCAGGAAGAGGCCGGCGACGGCGGCCAGGGTGACCACCAGATAGAGGCCGGCCCGGACCAGGTGCCGGGTGGTCACCACCAGCACCCCGGAGCCGACCGCGACCGCACCCAGGGCCAGCATCAGTACGTCGGCGGCGGTCACGAGGGGCCCTCGGCGGCGGCCTTGCGCGCGGCGGTGGCCTCCTCCTTCGACGGTTCACCGTTCGGGTCGTGTGCGGGCGGCGGCGGCACGGTCGCCATCCACTGCCCGAGGTGCTCCTTGTCGTGCAGCAGGTCCCGGATGTCGTACTCGGCGTACTCGAACTCGGGTGACCAGTAGAGGGCGTCGAACGGGCAGACCTCGACGCAGATGCCGCAGTACATGCAGAGCGAGAAGTCGATGTCGAAGCGGTCCAGCACGTTGCGCTGACGCGGCCGGGCCGCGCCGGGCATCGCCACCTCCTCCTTGTGGGAGTCGATGTAGATGCACCAGTCCGGGCACTCCCGGGCGCACAGCATGCAGACCGTGCAGTTCTCCGCCAGCAGCGCGATGACGCCCCGGGAGCGGGGTGGCAGGTCGGGCTGGACGTCCGGGTACTGCTGGGTGTGCGAGCGGCGGGTCATCGTCTTGAGGGTGACGGCCAGCCCCTTCGCCAGTCCTTCGCCGGGTACGTTCATGCCGACTCCCCGCTCCGCTCGTCGTCGTCATGAACGCCGAGACTGAGCTGGCTGGTTCGCTCGCTCCGCTCGCTCATGCGCCATATCCTGCCGTGTCGGCCGTTCCGGCGCGACCACCCCCACCCGACGGAAGCGGTACGGTGGCACTGGGTGATTGCGCCCCGACACCTCGAAGAGGAGCAGCGCCATGACCGCGGCCCTGAGCGACGCGTACCCGCCCACCGGCGGGTGGACCACCGACGATCTCGACGCCATGCCCGACGACGGCCACCGCCGCGAGCTTCTCGACGGAGTTCTGATCATGTCGCCCTCCCCCACCGCGGCTCACCAGACCGTCGCCGGACGCCTGATGGTCGCTCTGGAAGAGGACTGCCCGGACGAGTACGACGTCACCCAGGCGGTGGAGGTACGGATCAGCAATCGACGGTCTTTCATACCGGACGTCCTGGTCACCACCGCCGCCGCCGCGGCCCGACGCACCGCCAAGTACGAGCCACACGAGGTGGTGCTCGCCGTGGAGATCGTCTCGGAGAGTTCGGAGAGTATGGACCGGGTCCTCAAACCGGCGCTGTACGCCAAGGCCGGCATCCCGTTCTACTGGCGGATCGAAATCAGGGACGGGCTGGTCGTGCACACCCACAAGATTGATCCGGTGAACGAGATCTACGTCGAGACCGGCCGCTGGACAAAGTACGTCGACACCGGCGAACCCTGGCCGATCAACCTGCCGATCAGCCGGCTGATCCCGCGTCATTTCTAGCTGCAACTCCAGCCACGAACCACGGACAGTCACCACGGATGTCCCGCCGGATCCTGGTCGGAGTCAGAGATGCGATCCGCCGGTCGCGTCGATGTTCTGGCCGCTGATCCAGCGCGCGTCCGACGAGGCGACGAAGGCCACCACGTCGGCGATGTCGGCGGGTTGACCAACCCGGTTGAAGGTCGAGTACGCCGCCGCGTGCGTCCACGCGTCCGGGTTGTCGCGCAACCAACCGGCGTTGACATCGGTGTCGACGATGCCCGGCGAGACGGAGTTGACGGTGATGTTCCGTGGCCCCAGGGCCTTGGCCAGGGTGAGGCTGAAGGTGTCCAACGCGCCCTTGGACATCGAGTAGGCGATCGTCTCGGGATAGGCGATCCGGGTCACGCCGGAGCCGATGTTGATGATCCGACCGTTGTCACGGATGCGATCCAGACCCTGCTGGACGAGGAAGAGCGGCGCCTTGACGTTGACGGCGAAGAGCGCGTCGAACTCCGCCGGGGTAACCCCGTCGAGCGCCTCCGAGCGGGCGATGGCCGCGTTGTTGACCAGGATGTCGAGGCCGGGCTCGACGTCGAGGGCGTGCAGCCCGGCGTCGAAGCCGGACCACACGGTGGCCACGTCACCGGGTACGCCGAGCTCGGCGCGAACCGGGAACGCCCGGCCGCCGGCGCCTGCGATCAGGTCGATCGTCTCCTTCGCCGCGGCCTCGTTGCTGCCGTAGTGCACGGCCACGAGCGCCCCCTCGGCGGCGAGCCGGAGGGCGATGGCACGGCCGATGCCGCGACTGGCTCCGGTGACGAGCGCCGTCTTGCCGGTCAACGTACCCACGGGGATCCGCCTTTCTGTAGTCATCACTACATAAAGGCTATGGTCGCTTCTGTAGCAAGCGCTATAGAATGGATGTGTGACGACGACTACACCACGACGCGGACGCCCCCGGGCCTTCGACCGGGACCGGGCGCTCGACGTCGCCATGCGGACTTTCTGGGAGTACGGCTTCGAGGCGACGTCGATTGCCGAACTGACCGGCGCCATGGGCATCGGTACGCCCAGCCTCTACGCCGCCTTCGGCGACAAGAAGGCACTGTTCCGTGAGGCCGTCGAGGCGTACGGGCGCAGCCACGGCGCGTTCGCGATGCGGTCCCTGGCCGAGGAGCCCACCGCGCGACGGGGAGTGGCCCGGATGTTGCGGGAGGCCGCCGCCGAGTACACCGATCCCGAGCACCCGCGCGGCTGTCTCGTGATCAGCGCCGCCACCAACTGCGGTCCGGGAAACGCCGATGTCGAGGAGCTGCTCCGTCGGCAGCGGAACACGAACGTACGCGAGCTGGAACAGCGGATCCGGGCCGATGTCGACGCCGGGAACCTACCCTCCGACACCGACCCCGGAACTCTGGCGATGTTCACCGCCACCACCCTGCAGGGCATGTCCCAGCAGGCCCGGGACGGTGCGACCCGGGCTCAGCTCGAGGCCGTCGCGGAGGCCGCCATGCGGGCCTGGCCGCAGTCCTGAACCAACCGAGAGGCGCCCGGCCAGCGGCCGGTGGGCGCTGGCCGCGTAGAGGAGTTGGCGCACCGCCGAATCGGTCTCCCGGTCGGTCCGCCAGACCAGCCGGAGCTGCAGTTCCGGGATGTCGAGGGCGAGTTTGCGGAGACCACCGGCCGCCAACTGGTCGGCGACCGCGAACTCGGGCAGCAGCGCGATGCCGAGCCCCTGCTCCGCCCAGGCCCGCATCACCGGTACGCCGCCGGCACGGACCCGTTCGACCTCACCGCCGAGCAACCGCTCGCCGGCCAGCCAGAACGAACAGGCCGGCAGGTTGACCAGCAGTTTCTGACCACGTAGCGCCGTCCGGGTGAGTGGGGTGGTGGCGTTGGCGAGCGGATGGTCGGGCGCGGCGACCAGCGCCAGCGGCACCGGCTCCAGGTCGACGAAGTCCAGCGGCGCGGGTGGCAGGTCGAAGCCGAGGTCGCCCAGCCGGTCACCGCTGTCCAGCAGCAGCGCGGCGTCCAGATCACCGACCCCGACCGCGTGGAGGAGTTGGTCACGGGCCCCGTCGGCGCGTACCTCGATGCTGAGGTCGGGTCGGCGCTCGGCCAGTCGGGCCAGCACCCCGGGCACGTGGGTGGCGGCGATCGTCTCCAGGGCACCGAGCCGCAGCACCGACGGCGCGGCGGTGACCTCCCGGCGGGCCTGCTCGGCCTGATCGAGGAGGCGCCGGGCCCAGCCCAGCAGGCGTTCACCCGCCGGGGTCAACCGCATGCCCCGGGGCCCGCGGTCGAACACCGGCACCCCGAGCGACCTCTCCAGGGCGCGGATCTGCTCCGACACCGAGGACGGCGCCAGGCCGAGGTCAAGGGCGGCGTCGGTGACGGTACGCCGGAGCGCGACCACCTCGAAGGTGCGCAGCTGACGCAGTTCCACGGGCTCTCCTCCTGTCCGCTGATGGTCAACACCGCCGCCACGTACGGAAATTCCGAACGCGGCGTCCGGCCTCACCGGTGGAACGGGGACCGGCGCCGATCGAGGCTGGCAGCGCCGAAACCGATGGTCCGGGAGAAGTTGATGACCTCTGTTCCCCTTGCCCGCCCCGCCGGGGCCGATACGCCGGCCGAACCCGGGGCGAGAAGATCCGCTCTGCTCGGCATCTCGCTGGGCTATTTCATGGTGTTGCTCGACATGACGGTGCTGTCGGTGGCCGAACCGGACCTGGCGAGATCACTGGATACTTCGGTGGCCGGCCTCCAGTGGGTGGTCACCGCGTACACCGTGGTCTTCGGCGGTCTGCTGCTCTGTGCCGGCGCGGTCGCCGACCGGTACGGCGCTCACCGGTCGTTCCGGGCCGGCATCGCCCTCTTCGGCCTCGGCTCCCTGCTCTGCGCGCTCGCGCCGAACGTCGGGGTCCTCGTGGTGCTGCGCGGGCTGCTCGGAGCCGCCGCCGCCGCGACCGTGCCCGCCTCGATGGCCATGATCGCCAGGCTCTACCCGCAACCGGCCGCCCGGGCGAAGGCGGTTGCCGGTTGGGCCGCGACCAGCGGCGCCGCTCTCGCGGCCGGCCCGATCGTCGGCGGCGCGCTGGTCGACCTCGCCGGCTGGCGGGCGATCTTCCTGGTCAACGTGCCACTGGCCGGCGTCGTACTGGGATTGACCGCCGGGGCCGCGGTCCGCTGCCCCCGTGGTGAGCGCACCATCGACTGGCCCGCGCAGCTCGCCGCGTGCGCGGTGCTCGGACTGTTGACCGACGCGCTCATCGCGTTCGGCTCCGGCGCGGTGCGGCACGGGCTCGCGGCGGCGCTCGCCACCGTCGCCGCCGGCGCGCTCTTCGTGGTACGGGAACGACGCAGCGTCGCTCCGGTACTCGCCCCCGCCGTGATCCGGACCGCAGGTATCCGGTCCGCGCTACTGGCCGGGGCGGCGGTCAACTTCATGATGTCCGCGGTGCTGTTCGTGCTGCCTCTGGTCTTCCAGCAGACGCTGCGGCTGAGTCCGGTCGCGGTCGGCCTGGCGTTCCTGCCGATGACCGTGCCGTTCGCGGTGAACCCGTTGTTGACCGGCCGGATCGTGGCCCGGACCGGCCCGGAGAAGCCGGTGCTCGCCGGGTTGGCGCTGCTGACCGTGGCCGGGTTGGCCCTCGGCGCGGCCGTGGCGGCCTTCGGCGGGGCCCTCGCGGCCGGGACGTCGTACCCCCTGCTGGTCGTCGGGCTGCTGGGCACCGGATTCGGCGTCTCGCTGGCCCTGCCCGCTCTCGCCACCGCCGTGGTCACCACGGCACCGCCCGGTACGGCGGGCGTCGCCGGAGGGCTGCTCAACGCGGTACGTCAGGTCGGCGCGACCGTCGGGGTGGCCGTGGCCGGCGCATTCGTCACCGTCGGGCAGCCCGGAGACAGCGGCGGCGCCGCCGTCTCGCTGATCCTGTGCGCCGTGTGCTGTGCCGCGACGGCGTTCGCCGTCCGGGCCCGGCCACACCGGCCGAATGGCTGAGCGCGCTCGGCGGCCGCTGCCGGTGGACGGTGTCCCGACCCGGAACATGCCTGCGGTGGCGCCCCGGTGGACCAGTCGAGGAGCGACAGCCGACTCCGGGCTCAGGCGATCGCGAGCCGGACCCCGGCGGTCAGCACGAGCTGGCCGAGCGCCACCGGCACCAGGACCAGCCAGCAGAGCCGCTGCAACTGGTCCTCGCGCAGCCGGGGATAACTGACCCGGAACCAGATGATCACGAAGGAGACCAGGAACACCTTGATCAGGGTCCAGAGCCAGCCGAGGTACTCGTCACCGAACGGACCCTGCCAGCCGCCGAGGAAGAGCACGGTGGTCAGCGCGGCGATGACCACGATGCCGACGTACTCGGCGAGCAGGAAGAAGGCGAACCGCAGGCCGGTGTACTCGGTCAGGTAGCCGAAGACCAGTTCCGAGTCGGCGATCGGCATGTCGAACGGCGGGCGCCGGATCTCGGCCAGCCCGGCGACGAAAAAGACCAACATCGCCGGCGCCTGCCAGATCAGCCACCACGGCTGCCACGCCTCGACGATGCCGGGCAGGCTCAACGTACCGGCGGCCATTGCCACGCTCGCCGCCGCCAGCACCAGCGGCAGTTCGTAGCCGAGCAGCTGGGCCGCGCCCCGCAGCCCGCCGAGCAGGCTGTACTTGTTCGCCGACGCCCAGGCCGACATCAGCACCGCGACCACGCCGACGCCGACCACCGCGAGCACGAAGAACAACCCGATGTCCAACGGCTGCCCGACCAGGTCGTTCGGGCCGAGCGGGATGACCAGCAGGGCGAGCAGGTAGGGCACCAGGGCCACCACCGGGGCCAGCCGGAACACCGCCCGGTCAGCCTCGCGCGGGGTGACGTCCTCCTTCTGCACGAACTTGACCCCGTCGGCGATGAGCTGGGCCCAGCCGTGGAAGCCACCCGCGTACATCGGGCCGAGCCGGCCCTGCATGTGCGCCATCACCTTGTGCTCGGCCTGCCCGACGACCAACGGCAGGACCAGGAACGCGGCGACCACCCCGACCACCCGCACCAGCAGCTCCAGCCAGAGCGGCATCAGGACTCCTCCCCGCCCTCGGCCCCGCCGGACGACGACCCGGACCCGGCCGGTCCGGAGACCGGCGGGCGGGCCGGCGTGCCGGGGGTGCCGGTCGTGGGCCGGCGCCGGGCCGGACGCTGCGGCGGGCTCTCCACCCCGGGTACGGCCGCCGCCGGTCCCCACTCCCCCGGCGCCGGTACGCCCGGCGGCCGCATCGCCTGCCGGCGGCCGGTCCCGGCCTCGGACTCGCCGGGCTCCTTCGCCCCCGGCCACGCCTTCGCGACCCGGGAGGCGAGCACGAACTCCTTGCGCAGCGGATGTCCCTCGAACTCCGGCGGCAGCAGCAGCGGGGCCAGGTCGGGATGTCCGTCGAAGCCGATGCCGAACATCTCGTACGTCTCCCGCTCGTGCCAACCCGCACCGGGGAAGAGGTCCACCACCGACGCCACCGTCGGCTCCTCCCGGGACACCCGGGTACGCAGCAGCAGACCGTGCCGGTGCCGGGTCGACCACAGGTGCACCACCACGTCGAAGCCGGCGGCCAACTCGTCCACCGCGGAGAGCCAGTCGAAGAAGTCGCAGGCGAGTTCGGCGTCGTCCCGGGCCGCCCGCAGCGCCGCCCGCCAACTGCCCGGCGGCACGTCCACGGTCGCCCGGGCGTACGCCTGACCACCCGACCGCCCGACAGTGACCTCCACGTCGGCGAGCAGGCTGGCGAACCGGTTCCCGACCTCTTCCGGCGTCATGCCCGCGATCCTATGGCCATCCGGCGTCCACGTCGCCGGCCAACACCTCAGACCTGGGGTTCGGCTGGACGTAACCGGTGCGACGAGGTCGGCCGGTTCGGGCGTACCGGACGGCTCGGCAGGGAACAATCAACCAGGTGCGTGCGATAACCGTGATCCCGGGCCAACCGGACTCGCTGCGGCTGGACGAGGAGCATCCCGAGCCGGACACCGCCGAGGGCGCGGTGCTGGTGGAGGCGATCGCGGTCGGCGTCTGCGGCACCGACCACGAGATCATCGACGGCGGGCACGGCGAACCGCCACCGGGCACCCGGAACCTGGTGCTCGGGCACGAGTCACTCGGCCGGGTGGTCGAGGACCCGACCGGTTCGCTGGCCCCCGGTGACCTGGTCGCCGGCATCGTCCGGCACCCGGACCCGGTGCCCTGCTCGAACTGCGCCGCCGACGAGTGGGACATGTGCCGCAACGGCCGCTACACCGAGCACGGCATCAAGGGGCTGCCGGGCTTCGCCCGGGACCGTTGGCGGGTGCCGCCGAAGTTCGCGGTACGTCTCGACCCGAAGCTCGGCGGACTCGGCGTGCTGCTGGAGCCGACCAGCATCCTCGCCAAGGCCTGGGACCACATCGAGCGGATCGGCGCCCGGTCGACCTGGGAACCGCACACCGTACTGGTCACCGGGGCGGGACCGATCGGGCTGCTCGCCGCCCTGCTGGCCAGCCAGCGCGGCTTCGAGGTGCACGTACTGAACCGGACCGCCAGTGGTGCGAAGCCGGCGCTGGTCGAGGCGCTCGGCGGGCGCTTCCACACCGGCAGTGTCACCGACATCGGTCCCGAGTTCGACGTCGTGCTGGAGTGCACCGGCGCGCCCCCGGTGATCCTGGACGCGATGTGCAAGGCGGCACCGAACGGCATCGTCTGCCTGACCGGTGTCTCCACCGGTGGTCGGACGATCGACTTCGACGCGGGCGCGCTCAACCGGGCGCTGGTGCTGGAGAACAACGTCGTCTTCGGCACGGTGAACGCCAACCGCCGGCACTGGGAACTCGCCGCCGAGGCACTGGCCGCCGCCGACCCGGACTGGCTCGGCACGATGATCAGCCGCCGGGTGCCGGTGGCGGCGTACGCCGACGCGTACCGTCGGGAGCCGGACGACATCAAGGTGGTCGTCGACTTCCAGCGGTGACCCGGTCCCCTCTTCGAGTACGGCCCGACCTTTTCTCGACTGTTAGATTTGCATGTATGCGTCCGGAGCATCATCTGACCCTCAAGCCCCGGGCCGCGGACTTCGTGGTCGATCTCTCCAACGTGGTCCGGGACCGGAAGCTGTGCGACGACCGGCCGGCGAACCTCCAGCGTTTCCTGGGGCTGATCGAGGCGCTGGCCGCGTACACCCGGGACGAGACGGTCCAGGTGTACGCGGTCGCGGACCGCTCGCTGCTGAAACAACATGCCCTGACCGCGCAGGAGCGGGCGACCCTGCACCGCTGGTACCAGCAGGGTCTGATCGAGGTACGGCCCCGGGCGGACGACCGGATCCTCGAACTCGCCGACACCACCGGGCTCTACGTGGTCAGCAACGACCGGTACGTGGGCGACTACCGGAAATACCCCTGGATCGCGGGAAACCCCGACCAGTTCTTCCGGCAGGTGCCGGGTCCGGGCGGAATCGGGGTCGGCATCACGCCCAACCCCATGCCCACGCCTGCCGAGCACGAGATCTCCCGCAAGGAGGAGCAGGATCGGCTGGTGGCGGCCCACATGTACGACCGCCGCACCGGCACCGGCGCCCGCCAAGAGCTGTTGACCCGGCTCTGGCTGTGTCCGGTACCGGACTGCCCGATGTTCGGGCCCGACCCGGTCGGCGGACAGCCGGCACCGGTCTTCGACGGTGCCGTCGTCCGCTGCCCCACCCACCGCGAGCGGATGACCGACCTCGGCCCGACCCCGTCCCGGGTGCAGGTGAAGGTCCGGATCGAGGGCGTCGTGCGCTACCGGTTCATGCTGGTGGCCGGCACGGCGGTGGTGGTCGGTCGGGCACCCGCCGAGTCGGGTGTCGCCCTGACCAGCCCGATCCTGCGGGAGCAGGACCTGGACCGGATCAGCCGGGAACACGTCGAGCTGACCTGGGACGGGTCGAGGATCAGCGTCCGCGATCTCAGCCGGAACGGGACGTGGCTGCGCCGTGACGGCGCCGCAGTGCTGGGAGGTCCGGACGCCGGTGGCGACGATCCCGCGCCGGGTCCGCGGAGTCGGATTCCGCGCGGCCGGACCTGGCAACTGCGCAGCGGTCAGGTGGTCGTGCTCTGCGACGATGTCGAGCTGGTCCCTTCCGGCCGGCGGTACGTCTTCGACGCCGATCCGGGAATCCCGGCCCCGGTCGATGCCGTACGCGCGCAGGCCGACCAGAAGACCGGCTTTTACCGGTCGCACCGCCGGTGACCGCCAGCGGCGAGCGGCTGAAGGGGCGCTACTTCCTGTCGCACCAGCTCGGGCAGGGCGGTCAGGGTGAGGTGTACGCCGCCTTCGACCAGAAACTGAAGCGCCGGGTCGCGATCAAACTGCTGCCGTCCACCTTCGACTCGGAGCGGTTCGCCCGCCTGGAGCGGGAGGCCGAGGTACTGGCCAGCATCAGGCACCCGAACGTCGTGGCGATCTTCGACTACGACTGGCACGACGGCCGGGCCTTCGTCGTGATGGAGCACCTGACCGGCCCGGATCTCAACCATCTCCTGCGCGAACACCGGCGGCTGCCGGTCGGACAGGTAATCCGGTACGGCATACCGGTCGCCGACGCGCTGGCTCGCCTGCACGGCGCCGAGACCCCGATCGTCCACCGCGATCTCAAACCGTCGAACCTCGTCCTGGACGAGGACGGGATGATCAAGATCTGCGACTTCGGGCTGGCCGCCCTCCCCGACTCGTCCGTACCCCGGCTCACCGCGGCGGGTGTCGTGATGGGCACACTCCCGTACATGTCGCCGGAGCAGTACCGGGGCGACGAACCCGGTCTCCCCACCGACATACACGCTTTCGGGGCGGTGCTGTACGCGCTGTTGACCGGCGCCCCGCCGTTCGGCGTACAGGGCCTGCCCCAGGAATTCGCCAGACGGGTCCTGTACACCCGGCCGGAACCGGTGACGGCGCGCTGCCCGGAGGCGCCGCCGGAGCTGGCCAGGCTGATTCTCGCCATGCTGGCCAAGGATCCGCCGGCCCGGCCCTCCGCCGGTCAGGTCCGGGACGTCCTCGCCGGGCTCCTCCCGGCACCGGCCGGGATCGTCCCGCCGCCGCTCGCGCCGGCCGCCGCCCAGGTCGACCTGTCCGGACCCCCGGACCCGCCCGACTCGGCAGCCCTCGCGCGGGAACGGGCGATCGTGACCGGCGAACGCCGCCCGACGGTCGAGGTCCCGCACCCCGCACCGGCAGCGGGTCAGCAGGCCGATCCCGGTCAGCCACCGGAGCTGCGTCACGGTGAACTGCTGCTCCGGCAGGGCCGGTACGCCGAGGCCGACCGGCACTTCGCCGAGCTGGCCCACCGGCTGCGCGTCCAGGGCCACGACGGCGATCCACAGCGGTTCGCGGCCGAGTTCGGCCGGGTACGCAGCAAGTTCGGCCTGGGTGTGCAGGCGGTCGCGGCGTTTCGCCTGGTCCGGCTGGCCGCGAGGGCCGAGGCCGCGTTGGGTGCCGACCATCCCCTGGTCCGCGAGATCCGCGCTTTCCGCGACGGCCAGGCGTGACCGGCTCCGACGTCAGGAGCCGGCCGGTGCCCACACCTTCGCCGTCGCGGTGAATCCGGTGTTGAAGTCCTTGGCGATTCCGTCCACGGTCAGCACCGCGACGCGTTCCTCGTCGGTCGCCACGCAGACGACCTCGCCAGCTGTCACCCGTAGCGCCCCCACACCCTGGGTGAGGAGCAGTTCCGTACACTCCGCATGGCTGGGAGCGTTGTCTCCGGGCCAGGTCGCAAGGCCCGTTCCGACACCGGAAATCTGGGAATCGCGATCGCCCACCAGGCCGAGATCGACGTCCGCGTCAAGAAGGTCGTACAGATCGCCCCGCTCTGGCGGGACCGGGTCCAGGTCAACGCCGTACCGGGCGATCCGGACCTTGCCGGTCCACTGCACGGCCGGACCCGGCTCGGCGGTCGGCGACGGGGTGGCGGACGGGCTGGGTGACCGGGACGGCGGGCCGGACGTGCCGGGCGCGTCGCCACCCGGCGTGGCGACCGCCCCGTCCTGGAGCCCGTCTCGCTGACCGGTACCCGAGTCCGGATCGAGGATCGACGCGATCGCCACTCCACCGGCGACCCCGAGCAGCAGCACCAGTACGGTGGCGAACGCGACCAGCGGACCACGGCGGCGCCGCGAGACCGCCGCCGCGCCCGTACCGGTGGCGCCGGTCGACGGTACGCCCGGAAACACCCGTACCGCCTCCGGCGGCTCGGCTGCCAGGGCCGCCACGGCGGCGCTCCGGGCTGCGGCGTCGGCGGCGACCGGCCGCGGCAGCCAACCGGTGGTGAACCGGGGCACTCCGCCGCACGCCTCCACGACATCGGTGGTGCTCGGCCGCTCACCCGGTTCCCGGCGCAGGCACGCCTCGACCAGTCCGCGCAGCTCGGCCGGGCAGTCCGTCAGGTCCGCCTCCGCCTCCGCGACCCGGCGCAGCACGCTCAGGAAGTTGCCGTCGCCGAACGCGGTGCGATTGGTGGCCGCGAAGTAGGCGACCGCGCCCAGACTGAAGACGTCCGCCGCCGGGGTCAGCGGAAGGCCGTTGGCCTGTTCCGGAGCCATGAACGAGGGCGTGCCGATCGGGGTGTGGCTGAGCGTGAGGTGGGTGGCGTCGACCGCGCGGGCGATGCCGAAGTCGATGACCCGGGGACCGTCGGCGGCGAGTACCACGTTGCCCGGGGTGAGATCCCGGTGCACCACGCCCGCCGAGTGGATGGCGTGCAACGACATGGCAACGGCGGCGATCAGCGGACGTACGCTGCCGACCGGCAACGGGCCGTGGTCCTGCACCGCATCTCGCAACGTTGGGCCGGCAACGTACGCGCTGGCCAGCCAGGGGACCTCCGCCTCGGGGGCGGCGGCGTCGACGAGCTGGGCGGTGTAGACGCCGTTCACCCGTTGCGCGGCACGGACCTCCTCGGCGAACCGCCGCCGGAAGTCGCGGTCGTCGGCGTACTCCCGCCGGACGACCTTCAGCGCCAGCGGGCGACCGCCGGGGGTGAAGGAGAGGTAGACCTGGCCCATGCCGCCGAACCCGAGCCGGGCCCGCAGCCGGTAGCCGCCGATCTGTTGCGGGTCGTCGCTGCTCAGACTCGTGAACACGGCCTCACTCCCCTCGTGGGACACCATCGGCACCGGCGTCGTCCGTGACCGACACGGACCGGCCCGCTCGTCGGCGGAGGTCATCGAGGCCCTGGCGAAGGGCGACGCGTACGGCTGCGGAAACCGCACCGCACTCGAAGATTTTGACGGTCATCATAGTGAGGGTATGCGGCGGACGCACCCCTGCTGGACCGTCGGGAGACGCTACAGGCGGGGCAGCTGGCCGTCGCCGGTCGCAGGGTGGCCAGGTACCGCTCGAACGCCTCGATCATGGCGGCCCGCACCGCCGGCGATCGCCCGCAGCTCGGTGAGGTCGGCGGTCGCGAACCGGGTGACCGTCAGCCGCCGATCGAGGGCGGCGGCACCGGTGGGGCGGTCAGCGACTCGACGCTGCGCCCGAGGCCGGCCGGGGCCCGGGTCGCTGCCGGGGCCCGCGTCGACACCGGGGCGTCGGCGGGGGAGGCGAGTTCGTCGGGGCGGGCGACGCCGCCGAACCCGGACCGCTCGCCGGCGATCTTCTCCTGCAGCATCAGGATGCCGTGCAGCAGTGCCTCCGGCCGGGGCGGACAGCCGGGTACGTACACGTCGACCGGGATGATCTGGTCGACTCCCTTGGTCACCGAGTACGAGTCCCAGTACGGCCCCCCGCAGTTGGAGCAGGCGCCGAACGAGATGACGTACTTCGGTTCGGGCATCTGGTCGTAGAGCCGCTTGATCGCCGGGGCCATCTTGTCGGTGACGGTGCCGGAGACCACCATCAGGTCGGCCTGGCGCGGGCCGTGCGCGAACGGGATCACGCCGAGCCGGATGAAGTCGTGCCGTCCCATGCTGGTGGCGATGAACTCGATGGCGCAGCAGGCCAGCCCGAAGTTGAAGACCCAGAGCGAGTAGCGCCGGCCCCAGTTGAGCACGAACCGGATCGGTTCGCCGAGCACCGCCGGTAGCTGCACGATCGCCCCCTCTCCTGGTCTCCTCCCGACAGTGAACCACAGCGCCGGGGGCGTGGGCGCCGGCAGCTACCCGGCCGATCCGTCGCCGGCCGGCGCGGCGGCCAGTTTCAGCATCTGGTCGATCTGCGCGGTCCGGGACAGCTCGATCCGCCGGGCCAACTCGCGGACCTCCGGGTACGTCCCCGACCGCAGTTCCATCCGGGCCATCTCGACGGCGCCGTGCTGGTGGCCGATCAGCAGGTTGAGGAAGTCGGTCTCGAACTCCGTCCCGCTCTTGCGCCCCAGGTCGGCGATCTGCGCCGGCCCGGTCACCGGCAGTCCGCCGTGGTCGGCGTGCGCGTGCGCGTCGGGATCCGCCTCGGTCGGCCGTCCCCAGTCCCGCAGCCAGCCCCGCATCGTCTCCTGTTCGGCCCGTTGGGTCACCTCGATGGCGGCCGCCAGGACGGTCACCTCGGACCGTGCCGCCCGGCCGGGCACGAGTCGTACCAGGTCCAGGCCCTGGCCGTGGTGGGTGACCATCATCTGCAGGAACATCACGTCGGCGGCGTTGAACGCGGCCGACGCACCGGGCGTGACCGCTCCGGACGTGGCCGGCGCTCCGGCCGCGACCGCCGTCGGGACCGGGCTGGGTGGCGCGGCGGCCGGCTGGCCGGTCGGGCCGGTCGGGCCGGCCCCGCAGCCGCCGAGCAGCAGCAGGGCGACGACGAGTGGGGTACGACGCCAGTACGCCATCCTTCTCCTCCGATCCGTTCCCGGCGTCCGTCGCCGGTTGCCGGGCGCCTGCCGGTCTGCGGGCTGCCGCCCCGACCACACCGCTCGACGGCGGTACAGGCCCGCGTCACGTTCGACGCGGGCCCGTGACGGGTGCCGTTCGGCGTGACGTCACCCGCCGGCTCCGGTCGGCTCAGCTCCGGTCCGCTCAGATCCGTTCCCACAGGGCCGGGACGTAGGGGGGTTCCCAGCCCTGGATGGCGGTGTGCGCCTGGCGGCAGCGGTAGCTGAGACCGTTGAAGGTCACCGTGCTGCCGACCTGGTACGTGGTGCCGGCCTGCCAGGTGCCGCTGGACGGCGGCGGGGTGGGCGCGCTGGTCGGCGGAGGCGTGGGCGGGTTGGTCGTACGGGTCGGGGTGGGGGTCGGGTTCGGGTTGCCGCCACCGCCGACCTGGAGGTCGACGCAGCTGTAGAAGGCGTTGGCGGTGTCGGCGATGTTCCAGATGGCCAGCACCTTCTGCCGGCCGGTCCGCCCGCCGAGGTTGACGGTGTGCGAGACGGTGGCGCCGGGCTGCCGTCCGCCGTCGTCGAAGACGGCGATCCGGGAGCCGCCGATGTAGTACTCCCAGGTGCTGGTGGCGTGCCGGGCGGTGAGCACCCAGTTGAAGGTGACCGTGTTGCCGACCGAGGTGGCCGGCCAGCCGCGGCCGTCGTCGTTGAGGACCGCGAAGTGCGCGATGTTGGCGTGGCAGTTGCGCAGGCCCTTCGGCCCCTCCACGCTCTGCGGCTCCCACTGGATCTGGCCGCAGTCCGGCACCGCCCGCTGCGCGCAGAGGGCCTGCCGGCTGGGCGGGGACGAGATGTAGCCGTGCGCCTGGGCGGCCGGCGCGGCCACGAGCACGCTGGCGAGGACGGCGGCGACCGTCGCCAACGTCAGAACCACGGATCTCCGCATCGCGGGCTCCTTAGGTCATCGGGAAGGTCTCCTCAACATAAAAGAAAGATTCTTAACAGTAAATACATGGCGGCAACATTTGTCGATGGATCGATACAAGGCTGTCGCCTCTGGCCGGCACCGGCCCGGCGGGTCAGTACGTCGGCCGCTGCAACAGGCCGAGGAACTCACCCAGCAAGCGCTCCCGCAGCGCCAGCGGTACGGCATCGAGCAGCGTGTTCACCAGTGCCATCCGGGCCGGCAGCGGCCCGGCCGAGGAGTCGGCGGCGGGGTCGGCGCCGAGACCCAGTCCGGCGGCAAGGTTGGCCACCAGTTCCGGGGTGAGCAGCTCCGGGGTCAGCGCCCCGGCCAGGGCCAGCACCTCGGCGGGCAGCCGTACCGGCCCGGCCAGCCGGGCCGCCTCGACCGCGTCCCGCAGATCCGGACCGAACTCCGCCACCCGGGGAGCCACCGCCGCGGCCACCGACAGGTGGATGCTGGCCGGCAGGCCGGCGTACGACAACTGGGGCTGGCAGTGCCAACCACGCACGGCCAACTCGTCGGCGAGGACAAAAAGGTCCGGCCCGGACCCGGTGCTGGTGAAGCAGACCACCGTCGACTCCGGTTCGGCGAGCAGCCGCAGACCGTCCACCTCGGACACCGCGGCGGCGAGTCCGCGTACCCCGGCCAGGACCTGCTCGGCCAGCCGGAGGTATCCGTCGTCGCCGACGTGCCGCAGGGTGGCGTACGCGGCGGCGATCGGGCCACCGGAGCGGGTGGAGGAGATCACCGGGTTCACCATGGTGTAGCCCGGCCAGCCGGCGAACGCGAAGTACTGCGGCCGGCGCAGGTCCGCGTCCCGGTGCAGCAGCACCGAGACACCCTTCGGGGTGTACGCGTACTTGTGCAGGTCGACCGAGATCGAGGTGACCCCGGGGACGGTGAGGTCGAACGGCGGCACCGGTACGCCGAGCCGACGCAGGTACGGCAGGGTCCAGCCGCCGAAACAGGCGTCCACGTGGCACCGTACCCCGGCCGACGCCGCCACCTCGGCGATCTGTGCCACCGGGTCCACCACCCCGTGCGCGTACGACGGAGCGGAGCAGGCGACCAGCACCGTCTCCGGCCCGATCGCGGCCCGGACGTCGTCGACCGACGGCCGCAACGTCTCCGCCGACACCGGCACCTGGTCGAGGGCGACCCCCAGGTAGTGCGCCGCCTTGGCGAACGCGGCGTGCCCGGTGGCCGGCACCACCAGCCGGGGCCGCGTCACCTCGGGCCGGGCGTCCCGGGCCGCCTTCACCGCCAGGATCAGCGACTCGGTGCCGCCGCCGGTGACACTGCCGACCACGTCCGGCGCGGCGGTGCCGGGACCACCGCCGAGCAGTCGGGCCGCCGCCCCGACCAGGGCGTTCTCCATCGTCAGCAGGGACGGGAACGCGGTCGGGTCGAGCCCGTTGACGTGCGCCGACCGGGCGTACGCGGTCGTCGCCAACTCGTCCAGACCGGGTATCGCCGGGTCGTAGACGTAGGCGAAGAGCCGGCCACCGTGCGTCGGCAGATCCGCCGCCCGCAGGTCACCCAACTCGGCCAGGATCTGATCCGCGGGTACGCCCTTCGCCGGCAGCGCCTCGACCATGGCGGCCACCGTAGGCGCCGATCCGGGGCACGGTCAACGTCGCGGCCGGCGCCCCGTCGTCCGTCGTGCCGCCCCGCTGGTCACCGCCCGGCCCCGTCCCGCCCGTCGGCCGGCGCACCGACGGCGGCCAGCCGCTGCGGGGTGAGGTCGTAGCCGCGTACCGTCAGCAGCGCCAGCCCGATCAGCAACGCCGGCAGCACCGTGAACCCGAGCAGCACCCCGAGCCGGGCGCTGTCCGGCTGCGCCGCCGCCGTACCGGTCGACGAGGAGACGTAGCCGGACACCTGCAGGACCAGGCCGTAGATGCCGGGCCCGAGCGCCAACCCGAACGTCTCGCCCGCCGTCCAGAGCCCGGTGAAGACCCCGGCCTGCCGCCGCCCGGTCCGCGCGGTGTCGTACGCGATGCAGTCCGGCAGCATCGCCAGCGCGAACACCTGCTGACCGGCGTAGCCGCCGCCGATCACCGCCACCACCAGGTAGACCAGCCAGGCCGGCAGCACCGGCGCGGCGACCAGCAGCAGCGTGCCCAGCGCCAGCAGCAGCGACGCGAGGCCGAACGCCCGGATCTTGCCCAGCCGGGCGCCGGCCCGACTCCACAGTGGCATCACCAGCAGGGCCGGGCCGACAAAACAGGCGAAGAGCAGCGTCGGGCCGGTCCCCGGATCCCGCAGGATCTGCTCGGCGAAGTAGTTCACCCCGGCCAACACCGTCGCGACGCCGGCCGACTGGACGACAAAACAGCTCAGCAGCAGCCGGAACGGCCGGTTCCCGGCCGCGACCGCGAGCTGCGCCCGCAGGGTCGGTTCACTCGCCGCCACGGCGTCCGCCGGCGCCGAGCGGGTGCCGAGGAACGCCCCGACCGCACCGGCCACGATCAGCACCGCAACGAAGAGTCCCAGCCAACGGTGCCCGGCGACACCGTCACCACCGGCGTCGACCACCAGCGGCGCGGCCGCGCCGGAGACCAGGATCGCCACCGCCAGTACGGCGACCCGCCAGGTCATCAGCCGGGTCCGCTCCTGGTAGTCCGAGGTCAGCTCGGCCGGCATCGCCACGTACGGGACCTGGAAGAAGGCGTACGCGGTCGCGGTGAGCAGGAACGCCACCGCGACGTACCCGGCGGCGGCCGGACCGGGGGTGGCGCCGCCGGCCGGGTCGGCGGAGAACGGGGCGGCGAAGATGGCCGCGAAGAGCACCGCCAGGGCGAGCCCGCCGAACAGCAGGTACGGCCGCCGGGCACCCCACCGGGAACGGGTCCGGTCGGAGATCCGGCCGGCGACCGGGTTCACCAGCACGTCCCACGCCTTCGGCAGCAGCACGAGCAGGGCCGCCACCCCGGCGGCCACCCCCAGGGTGTCGGTCAGGTACGGCAGCAGCACCAGGCCGGGCACCGTACCGAAGGCGCCGGTGGCCAACGAGCCGAGCGCGTAGCCGGCGTGCACCCGCCGGGGCAGACCGGCCAGCGAGGACGGACCGGACCGGGAGACCGGGCGGATGGTCGATCGGCTACCGGTGCGCGGGGCATCCATGCGCCGGAATGTTATCCGCCGCGATCTTGGATCCGGTCTCCCGCGAACGTGCCGACCTGCCGGCCGATCGGCGTACCCGACCCGGGACCACCGTCGCACCGGAATTGAGCCAAAATTGAGGATCGGGCTCCTTACACCCCGGTGCGCCCGGCGTGTCGGATGCGCGATGATCGCAGGGCCGCGACCCGCGGCACGAGGGTACCCACCCGGACGAGGAGCGAGCCGGATGCGCATCCTGTTGGTCGAGGACGACGCCCTGGTCGCCGGTGCGATGGCCTCCGCGCTGTCCCGACGCGGGTACGACGTGGAACGTGCCGGCACCGCCGCCGCCGCGCTCGCCGCCGCCCCGTGTGACCTGGTGCTGCTCGACCTCACCCTGCCCGACGGCGACGGGGTGGAGGTCTGCCGGGCCCTGCGGCAGCGCAGCGCCCAGCTCGGCATCATCGCGGTCACCGCCCGGGGCGAGGAACGGGACCGGGTCCTGGGCCTGCGGATGGGCGCCGACGACTACGTGGTGAAGCCGTTCTCCATGGCCGAACTGGAGGCCCGGATCGTCGCCGTACTCCGCCGGTCCAGTTCCGGCACCCCCCGCGCCGAGATCATCGAGGTCGGCCCGGTCTGGGTCGACGTGGCCGCCCGGCTGGTCACCGTACGCGGCCAGTCCGTCGCGTTGACCCGCAAGGAGTTCGACATCCTGGTGTCGCTGGCCCGGCAGCCGGGTGCGGTGGTGCCGCACGAGCGCATCCTGCTGGACGTCTGGCCGACCACCGGTGCCGCCCGGCACACCGTGGAGGTGCACGTCGGCTCGCTGCGCGCCAAGCTCGGCGACCCCGACCTGGTCCGGACGGTACGCGGCGTCGGGTACCGGCTCTGCGCCGAGTAGACCGGAACCGACATGCGCCGCCGTCTGGTCTTCAGCTACTCCCTGCTGATGATCCTGGTCCTGCTCGCTCTGGAGACCCCGCTCGCGGTCACCCTGGCGAACCGGGAGACCGAGCGGATCCGCGCGGACCGGCTGGCCGACGCGAACCGGTTCGCCTCCCTCTCCGGTCCCGCGCTGCGCAGCGGCGCGGTCGGCGCCGTCGACGACGAGTTCCAGCACTACCACGAGCTGTACGGAATCACCGCCGCCCTGATCGACCGGGAACGCCGGCCGGTGGTGGCGACCGAGGACTTCGTCAGCTCGGAGCCGATCGGGACCGCGGTCTTCGGTGCCCTGGCCGGCCGGCAGATGACCATCCCGGAGGTGATCTGGCCCTGGCAGGCGGCGCCGCTGGTGGTGGCCGTACCGGTCAGCGACGGCGGGGAGGTGATCGGCACCGTCGTCACGGTCTCCACCACCGACCGGGTACGCCGCAGCGTCACCGTCTGGTGGACCGCGCTCGCCGCGATCGGGCTGTTGGCGGTCTCCGCCGGGGTGATGACCGCATTCCGGCTGGCCGGCTGGGTACTGCGGCCGGTGACCGTACTCGACGTGGTGACCCATGACATCGCGGCCGGCGACGGTACCGCCCGGGTGCCGACCCAGCAGGGTCCACCCGAGCTGCGCCGACTCGCCACCAGCTTCAACGAGATGGCGGACGCGGTCGCCGACGCCCTGGAACGGCAGCGGGCGTTCGTCGCGCACGCCAGCCACCAACTGCGCAACCCGTTGACCGCGCTGCGGCTGCGGGTCGAGGAACTCGGTCCGAGCCTGACCGACGAGTACGGCCGTGCCGAGCACCGGCTCGCCCTGGAGGAGACCGACCGGCTGGCCCAGGTCCTCGACGGGCTGCTCACCCTGGCCCGGACCGAACGGGCTGAGCACACCATGGTGGTGGTCGACGCGGCCGCGGTCGCCGCCTCCCGGGTCGCCGCCTGGCAGCCACTCGCCACCCACCGGGGCGTCACGCTGCACCTGCGGCCGACCGACGGGCCACATCCGGCCCGGGCGGTACGCACCGCGATCGACCAGGTCCTCGACGCGCTGATCGACAACGCGGTCAAGTTCAACCACCCCGGCGGCCGTGTCGAGGTCTCCGTCTCCCGCCGCGACGACGGGATCGTCGTCCAGGTCACCGACGACGGCCCCGGCATGACCGCACCCCAGCTCGAATCGTCCACCGAGCGCTTCTGGCGGGCGCCGGACACCCAGAACATCGACGGCGCCGGCCTGGGCCTGACCATCGTGGCGGTCCTCGTCGACGCCTCCGGCGGCCGGCTCAGCATGCGCCCCGCCGAACCGACCGGCCTCACCGCCGAAGCCTGGTTCCGGGTGTGAGGCCGGGCCCGCTCAGGGCTTGTGGGACTGGTAGTAGCGGGCCGCTCCCGGGTGCAGGACGAGCGGGGTGGTGGTGATCGCCGACTGGGGGTTCAGCCGGGCGGCCGCCGGATGGGCGGCGCTGAGCTCGTCCCGCCGCTGCATCAGCAGCCGGGTGATGTCGTAGACGAGTTGCTCGGGCAGGTCCGAGGCGACCACCAGGTAGTTCGGCACCGCCACCGTGGTCACCGGTTCCGTTCCGTACGCCGAGGTGGGAATGTCGCGTCCGACGTACACCTCCCGATAGGACTTCCGCAGTGGCTCGACCCACGCGCCGAGGTCGACGAACCGGGCCGGGGTCTCGGCGGCGAAGTCGGCGACGGCCTTGACCGGCAGCCCGCCGGAGAAGAAGAACGCGTCGATCTGGCCGGCCCGCATCGCGGCCACCGCGTCGTCGATGCCGAGCGCCAGCGTCTCCGCCAGTCCACTCCGTACGTTGGCGACGTTGAGCAGCCGGTTCGCGGTGACCGCCGTACCGGAGCCCGGTGCGCCGACCGCCACCCGGCGGCCCCGCAGGTCCTCCAAACGGTGGATCGGTCCCTGTGCCCGGGTGACCAGGTGCAGCAGGTCGTCGTAGACCCGGGCGACGGCACTCAGCCCGGATCCGGCGGGCGGCTGCGTCGGCAGGATGTCGGCCTGGGTGAAGCCGAGTTCGGCCCGCCCGCCGGAGACGAGTTTGACGTTCTCCTCGGACGCGGCGGTGACCAGCACGGTGGCGGCCATGTCGGGCAGTTCCCGGTTGAGGATGGTGGCCAGGGACTGACCGACCGCGTAGTAGACAGCGGTCGCGCTGCCGGTGGCGATCCGGAGCCGACGGGTCTCCGACTTCGGCGACGTGCAGGCGCCGACCGGCATCGACGTGGTGACCAGCAGCAGCACCGTGGCAAGAGTGGTGACCCGTCGCACGGTCGGCCTGCCGCCCGCACGCCGGCCCGCACCTGTCCCGGCCACCCCACCACCACCCCGGCGACGCTCCCGCTCAGCGCAAATTTTGCTCAAGCCTTCAACCGATGTCTACCGTCCGACCGTTTCAAAGGCCACCGTTGAGGTAGCTGTTCGTCGCGAGTACGGGGGGCGACCGAATGATCTGGGGCACCGCGACCTACCCCGCAAGGCGGCCGTCCGTGCGGCCCACCGCCGGTACCAAGCCACTGGACCGGGTTTCGCTGGCGGACGCCTTCGAGGCGGCATGCCTGGTCCGGTGCACCCGCGCGGGGAGCGTGCGGCAGTCGACGAACCTCTTGGCCGAATTCAGTTCGGAGGCTGCCGCCGCCCGCCTGGCGGCACTGCTGACCCGGCTCGGCAGTGCACCCCGGCCGGAGCGGATCACCGCCGGGGTCCGCCGCCGCTACGAACTGCACCGGCTGCACGTCGTCGAGCCGGGCCAGCCGACCCTGCTGGCCACCGGTTGGCAACAGGGCCGGACCGCGCTGCTGGACCCGTCGGTGATCGGTGCCTCGACCCCCCGGCACGCCCGTCGGCAGGCGTTGGCCGCCGCCGCGTGGCGGGCCGCGCTGCTGGCCGCCGGCCGGCACGTCCGGACCACCATCCTCGGGGTACGGATCGCCGACACGGAACTCGCGGCGGTGCTGGTACGCAGCGCCCACCTGCTCGGCTCGACCGCCACCGTGGCCCGCCGCTCGGGCTGTCTGCTGGTGACCGTGCCCGGCGGCGCGGAGAAGGACCGCATCCTGCGCCACAGCGCCCGCCCGATCTCGCTGGCCAGCTGACCCGCCCGGGGCCGACCGACCCGCCCCACACCGTCGCCGAATCAGTCCTCCGGCCACCAGGCGGCCGACCTCAGGTCGACCCCGGCACCCCGCAGCGGTGTCCCCTCGGCGACCAGCCGCTCCCGGGCCGTCCGCTCGTGGCCCGGCGGCAGCCGGCCGGCGGCGTTCACCACCCGGTGCCAGGGCACGCCACCGCCGTGTCGGGCCAGTACCGAGCCGACCAGCCGGGCCGAGGCGCGACCGGACCGGTCGGCCAGGTAGTCGGCGATCGCCCCGTACGACATCACCCGTCCCGGCGGGATCCGCTCGACCACCGACAGCACCTCTTCGACGTACTCCTCCGGGGTCACAAGCTGCCACGATATGGGAGTACGGGGAGACCGGTCCGGCCGGCCCGGAGCAGCACCGGGAGAATGGGCGGGTGCGGGAAGCAGTTACCTCAGCACGCCGGATCGTGGTGAAGGTCGGCTCGTCGTCGCTGACCACCGCCGCCGGCGGGTTGGACGCGGATCGGGTCGACGCCCTCGCCGACGTACTCGCCGGTTGGCTGGCCAACGGCGGGCCCGGCCCGGACGGCCGACCGACTGGGCCGGCCGCCGACGGGCGCCGCCGCTCCGCCGACCGTCGGGAGCTGGTCCTGGTCTCCTCCGGGGCGATCGCCGCCGGCCTGGCCCCGCTCGGCCTGTCCCGCCGTCCCCGCGACCTGGCCACCCAGCAGGCTGCGGCGAGCGTCGGCCAGGGACTGCTGATCGCCCACTACACCAGCGGTTTCGCCCGGCACGGCCGGACCGTCGGGCAGGTGCTGCTCACCGTCGACGACGTGACCCGGCGGGCCCACTACCGCAACGCCTACCGCACCCTGCGCAAGCTACTCGACCTCGGTGCGGTGCCGATCGTCAACGAGAACGACACGGTCGCCACCGACGAGATCCGGTTCGGTGACAACGACCGGCTGGCCGCGCTGGTGGCCGCGCTGGTCGACGCCGACCTGCTGGTCCTGCTCTCCGACGTCGACGCCCTCTACACCGGCGACCCGGCCCGCCCGGGCACGGTCCGGATCGCCGAGGTCCGTGACGAGCGGGACCTGGCCGAGGTGGTGGTCGGCCGGGCCGGCCGGGCCGGGGTCGGCACCGGCGGCATGGTCACCAAGGTCGAGGCGGCCCGGATCGCCACCGGCTTCGGTATCCCGGTGGTGCTGACCGCCACCGGACTGGCCACCGGCGCACTCGCCGGCGAGTCGGTGGGCACGCTCTTCCACCGGGTACGCCAGCGGCCGGCGGCCCGGCTCTTCTGGCTGGCCCACGCCACCTCGCCCCGGGGGCGGCTGCACCTGGACCCGGGTGCGGTGCAGGCCGTGGTGGCCCGCCGCAAGTCGCTGCTGCCGGCCGGGATCACCGCGGTGGACGGCACGTTCACCGCCGGCGACCCGGTCGACCTGGTCGACGACGCGGGGGCGGCGGTCGCCCGGGGGCTGGTCAACTACGACGCGGTGGAGTTGCCCGGCCTGCTCGGCCGCTCCACCTCCGAACTCGCCGCCGCGCTCGGCCCGGGCTACGAGCGCGAGGTCGTGCACCGCGACGATCTGGTGCTGCTCTGATCTGACCGGACGGGCCGGTCCAAGGCCGCTGCGGCGGCCGGCCGTCTCGCTGGGCGAACAGCACACCGGGCGACGCCTCCCGGGTGGTTACAGTGTGCAGATGTCGACCCAGAACTCCCCTGCCACCGGGACCGTGGAGGCGGCGAAGCGTGCCCGCGTCGCAGCGGCCACCCTGGCCACCGTCAACCGGGCGACCAAGGACGCGGCCCTGCACGCGATGGCGGACGCGCTGGTCGCCCGTACGCCGGAGATCCTGGCCGCGAACGAGGCCGACCTGACCGCCGGGCGCGACAACGGTCTCTCGGCGGCGATCCTGGACCGGCTCGCCCTCACCAGCGAGCGGGTCGCGGCGATCGCCGACGCGTTGCGCCAGATGGCCGCGCTCGCCGACCCGGTCGGCGAGGTCGTCCGCGGCGGCACCCTGCCGAACGGGCTGGAGTTGCGGCAGATCCGGGTCCCGTTCGGGGTGGTCGGGATCATCTACGAGGGCCGCCCGAACGTCACCGTGGACGCGGCCGGCATCTGCCTCAAGTCCGGCAACGCCGCGCTGCTGCGCGGCTCGTCGTCGGCGATCCACTCGAACACCGCTCTGGTCGCGGTGCTGCGGGACGCGGTGGCCGGTGCCGGGCTGCCGGCGGACGCGCTCCAACTGCTGGACGCCTCCTCCCGCGACTCGGTCAAGGAGCTGATGCGGGCCCGTGGCCTGGTCGACGTGTTGATCCCGCGCGGCGGGGCGTCACTGATCCGGGCGGTGGTCGAGGAGTCGACCGTACCGGTGATCGAGACCGGGGTGGGCAACTGCCACGTGTACGTCGACGCCGCCGCCGACCTCGACAAGGCGCTGGCGATCGTGCTCAACTCCAAGACCCAGCGGCTGTCGACCTGCAACACCGCCGAGTCGCTGCTGGTGCACGCCGACGTCGCGGAGGCGTTCCTGCCGCGGGTGCTGGCCGCGTTGCACGAGGCCGGGGTCACCGTGCACGGCTCGCCGGAGGTGGCGGCGTACTCGGCGGAGGTGGTGCCGGCCACCGACGAGGACTTCGGCACCGAGTACCTCTCCGCGGACATCTCGGCCGCCGTCGTCGACTCGCTCGACGCCGCGGTCGCGCACATCACCCGGTACGGCACCCAGCACACCGAGGCGATCGTCACCGAGTCGGTGGCGGCGGCCCGGGAGTTCGTGGCCCGGGTCGACTCGGCGGCGGTGATGGTGAACGCCTCCACCCGGTTCACCGACGGCGGCGAGTTCGGTTTCGGGGCCGAGATCGGCATCTCGACCCAGAAGCTGCACGCCCGGGGCCCGATGGGCCTGCCCGAGCTGACCTCCACCAAGTACGTCGTCACCGGTGACGGCCACCTGCGCGGCTGACTCCCCGGCGGTCTCCGGAGGGCTGGGCCGCCCGAACCCTGGTCACTTCCGGCGTCGGCGTCGTGACCGCCGCGCGCGTGGGCGGGACCGGGCCGGGCGGTGGGACTCGCGCTCGCCGCGCGACCGGCGCCGGCCCCGGCGACCGCCGTGCGGGGGCAGCGCACCCTCGGCCCAGTAGAACAGGGCCAGGATGCCGATGCTGGCCACGAGGATCAGCGCGCCCTGCACCAGGCTGTTCTCCAGCCACCACAGGTCCCAGCGGTGCCAGGCGGCGATCCCGCCGCCACCGAGCCCGACGAACAGGGCGGTGCCCACCAGTCCCTGGTGCCGTCCGATGAAGGCGCGGACCGGCTGGCGGCGCGGCTCCGGTGGCTCAGCGGCAGGCACGGATCGCCGCCAGGGTCGTGTGCACCTCGAACATCGCACCGTCGTCGCTGGGCCAGCCGCCGTCGCTGCGTTGGGTCTCGGCGAGCCGACGCCGGGCGGCGGCCAGCAGCCAGCCGGCGGCCGCGACCCCGACCCGGCGCAGCGCCGACGCCATCCAGGCCACGTCGGCCGGGGACATCTCCGGCAGTCGGACGGCGAGTACGGACTGGATCCGGGCGGATTCGCCGAACAACCCCCGCCCGTGCAGCACCGCCGCCGCCAACCAACCGGTGGCCAGGTACGACGGCCAGGTCCCGTCGGGTCGCAGTTGGCCCGCCAGCGCCTGCGCGGCGGCCTGCACCACACCCGCGTACGCCCCGCCGACCCGGGTGTCCAGCGGGCCGGCGGGGCGGGCGTCCAGGCCGGCGACGGTGAGCCAGTAGCCGGCGTTGGCGGTGAGGTAGAGGGTCGCCTCCGGGTCACCGGGGCGGGCCCACGGCGGTGCCTCGGCGGCGAGCGACGGATCCTCCTCCCAGGTGCCGTCCGCCCGTTGCCGGCTGACCAGCCAGTCCAGCGCTCTGCGGGCGGCGTCCCGGCCGAGCGCCCCCAGGTCGTCGAGTTCGGCGAGTCGGAAGCAGGTGGCGTCGACCGAGCCGACCTCGGCCGCCCAGCTCGCCGGCCAGCCGCCGTCCGGAGCCGGTCCGACCTCCGCCTCGGCGAGCAGTTCCGGCGCCGGTGCCGTCCCGGTCCGTAGTCGCTGCAGCCGGGCGCGGTCCACCGCGTCCCCGTGCGCGACCACGAACCCGATCGCGGCGTCCATGTCGACCACGGCGCAGAACGCTACCGGTGGGAACGTGGTTCCACCTCGGTAGGTCGGCCGGGGTCGGGCCACCGGTCGATCGATGGCGGACCGGCGCGGATGGCGCTGCGCTCCGGGGGACGGGGTCGGTCAGAGGTTCTGGCCGCCGGAGACCTCGATGTTCTGTGCGGTGATCCAGCGGCCCTCCTCGCCGAGCAGGGCGCTGATCACCAGGCCGACGTCGTCGGGCTCACCGATCCGGCCGAGCGCGATCGTCGCGGCGGCGGCCGGGATCGCCTCCGGGAACCGTTCGAAGGCGTTGTCGGCGATCCGGGTACGGGTGGTGCCGGGCGCGACGGAGTTGACCCGGATGCCGCGGATGCTGAACTCCTTGGCCATGTACCGGGTCAGGACGGTGAGTCCGCCCTTCATCGTGCCGTAGGCGGAGTAGCCGGGGGTCAGCCCGGACGCCTGCGCCGAGTTGCTGGTCACGTTGACGATGGCGCCGCCGTCGACGATCAGCGGCAGCAGGGACTGGGTCAGGAAGTACGGCCCCTTGAGCAGGACCCGCATCAGCCGGTCGAAGAACTCCTCGGAGGTTTCCTCGAACCTGGTCGCCTCGTGCCCGAACCCGGCGTTGTTGACCAGGTGGTCGAAGGTGTCCCGCTGCCAGGTGTCGCGCAGCGCCGCGACGACGGAGTCGCGGAAGGCCGGGAAGGTCTCGCTCCGGCCGACGTCGAGCGGCAGCGCGACCGCCGTGCCGCCCTCCCGCTCGATGCCCGCGACCGTCTCCAGTGCGCCGGCATGGTTGCGGCCGTAGGTGAGGATCACTCCCGCGCCGCGCCGGGCGAGCTGGACGGCTGTGCTCTGCCCGATGCCGGAGCTGGCACCGGTGACGATAGCGACCCGCATGGTCGGTCCACCTGTTCAATCATGGAGGCTGTCTGCGCTCCCCGCGAATCTGATCCTCCTATCGAAGCATCGGAACCTGCTCAAACTTTAGAACGGATCTCCTGAATGCTTGCCTGATCCTCTCGTTGTACGGAGCATCGGCCAGGTGGTTCAATCGCCACATGCACCGCCTGGAGGAACTGCGCGACCTGGTGGCCCGGCACGCCCGGCCGGACACGACCACCGCCATCGACGACGTCCTGGTCTCCCGGGTGGACCACACCGAGCCGCCCTCGACCTCGATGTCCGGTACGGTCTTCGCGCTCATCGCCCAGGGGGCGAAACGGCTGGCGCTCGGCGACCGCGTCTACGAGTACCGCGCCGGGCAGTATCTCGTCGCCTCGGTCGACCTGCCGGTCACCGGGCATTTCACCGAGGCCGAGCCGGAGCGGCCGGCACTGGGACTCGGCCTGGTCCTGCGCCCGGCCGAGGTCGCGGAACTGCTGCTGCACGCCGCCCCCGGTGACATCCCGCCCAGCACCGGCGGTACACCCTCCGGACTGGCGGTCAGCGACGCACCCGAGGAACTGCTCGACGCGGCGATCCGGCTGTTGCGTCTGCTCGACCGGCCGCGTGACGTCACCGTGCTGGCGCCACTGGTCAAACGGGAGATCCTCTGGCGGATCATCACCGGCGACCAGGGCGCCGTCGTACGCCAACTCGGCCTCGCGGACAGCAGCCTGACCCACATCGCCCGCGCCGTCCGCTGGATCCGCGACAACTACGCCCAGGCCTTCCGGGTGGAGGACGTGGCCCGGCTGTCCGGGATGAGTGTCTCCGCCTTCTACCGCAACTTCCAGGCGGTCACCGCGATGAGCCCGATCCAGTTCCAGAAGCAGATCCGGCTCCAGGAGGCCCGGCTGCTGCTCGCCACCCACCCCGGCGACGTCACCGGCGTCGGGCACCGGGTCGGCTACGACAGCCCGTCACAGTTCAGCCGCGAGTACCGCCGCCAGTTCGGCGCGCCGCCGAGCCAGGACGCCGCCCGGCTCCGCGCCCCGGTGGGCGACGTCGCCCCGGCCCTGCCGTGACCGGAGACTGGACCGGTGCGGCCCGCACCGACCGGGTTCAGGCAACCACCCGGTCGGGGGCGCCGATCCGGGGGAAGGGCTCGGTGGAGAAGACCACCTCCACCGGCACCTCGAAGAACCGGGCGATCCGCAGCGCCAGGTGCAGGCTCGGGTTGTACTCCCCCCGTTCCAGGTAGCCGACCGTCTGGTAGTGCACCCCGAGCGCGTCGGCGAGGTCCCGGCGCGAGATCCCCCGCTCCGCCCGCAGGACCGCGATGCGGTTGTAGATGGACTCGCTACTCATCAGGTGGTCCTCTGCATCGCCTTCACCCTGCGGGCAGCCACGCTGGAGCCCGACTCCCGCCGGGCCATCCGGCGCAACACCACCGGCGCGACCAGCAGCCCGACCACGGCCCAGGCACCGAGCATCCCGAACGTCTCCAGGTGCCGCCAGGAGCCGCCGAGTTCCGCCGCCGCCAACTCGTCCGGCAGCAGTGCCGAGCGGGTGCCCAGCCCGAGCCAGTAGATCGGGAACGCCTGGCCGATCCACTGCAGGAAGACCGGGTAGTTGTTGATCGGGTAGAAGATGCTGGAGGTGCCGACCAGCCCCATGATAGGCAGCATGATCACCCCGGCGTTACGCGGATTGTCGAACAGCGATCCGAAGATCGCGCCGAGCGGCAGACAGGCGACCAGGCCGAGCAGCACCACGCCGGCCAGCATCAGCCAGCGGCCGGGCCCCCCGGGCGCGAGCCCGTCCACCAGCAGCAGTCCCGGGACCACCAGGATGAGCGCGCTGACCGCACTCATCCCGGCCACCTGCACCACCTTGCCGACCAGGTAACCGAGCATGCCGTGCGGGATCGCCTTGGCCCGCAGCAGGGTGCCGTCCTCCCGCTCGATGATGAGCGTCATCATCATCGTCACCATGGCGCCGAAGGCCAGCCCGCCGCCGATCATGCTCGGCAGGTTGCGGGCGCCGAGCGAGAAATCCGTGCCGGGCACCGTCGAGTTCCGCATGAAGAACAGGACCACCGTGAAGACGACGTTGGGGAATATGTAGTTCCACAGGTCCTGACCGTTGGTCAGGGTGTGCCGGACCTCGATCCCGCCCCGCACCAGCCCGGCCCGCGCCGCCATCAGCATCGGACTCACCGATCCACCTCCTGGAAGTTGCGCAGGGCGGCGCCGCTGCGCCCGGACTCGAACTCACGGACCAGTGCCATGTAGGTGTCCTCCAGGCTGGCCCGGCGGATCTCCAGATCGGTGACGCTGTCGCCGTACTGCCCGAACAGTTCGCGGACGAACCGGGTGGCGTCGGCGGCGACGTGGACGAACCGCTCGCCGTCCCGGCTCCACTTCACCTCCGCGTCCGACGGCATCCGCCGGGCGAGCTGCTCCGCCGAGCCGTTCGCGATGATCGAACCACCGGCCAGGATCAGGATCCGGTCGGCGAGTTTCTCCGCCTCGTCCAGGTCGTGGGTGGTCAGCAGGATGGTGGTCTGCTCCAGGTCGGCCAGCCGGTGTACCAGGTCGTGGAACTCCCGCCGGGCCTCCGGGTCGAACCCGGCCGTCGGCTCGTCGAGGAAGAGCAGCTCGGGACGGCCGACGATGCCGATCGCGACGTCCAGTCGGCGCCGCTGCCCGCCGGAGAGCTGGCTGACCCGCTTGTGGGCGTGCGGGTTGAGCCCGACCGCGTCCACCAGCTCGTCGATGTCCCACGGTCGCCGTACCTGGTCGGTGGCGTACGACGTGTAGTACGACCCGAGGTGCTGGAGCAGCTCACGTACCCGCCACTTGGCGTGGTCGCGCCAGGACTGGAGCACCACGCCCAGCCGGGCCCGCCACCGCTCGTCGCCGTGCGCCGGGTCCACGCCGAGCACCGAAACGTCGCCGGCCGACCGCATCCGGAACCCCTCGAGGATCTCGATGGTCGTGGTCTTGCCCGCGCCGTTCGGGCCGAGCAGCGCCACCACCTCGCCGGGCTGGGCGGTGAAGGTGACCCCGGTGAGCACGTCGGTCCGGCCGTAGCGCATCCGCAGGTCACGTACGTCGATCACGGGCGGCGGGCCCGGCTCGCCGACCGGCTTCGGCGGCCGGCCCGCCTCCTCGACCAGGCCCGATCCCTCAACCAGGCCCGATCCCTCGGTCATAGTCATAGACCTGCCCCCTATCATCCAAGGTCTACGAGCGACGATAGTACATGTACTACATGTCGGCGGGGGACTCCTCGGACAGAAAACCGACGGGGCGGCTCCGGAAACCGGAGCCGCCCCGTCGTGGCGAACTGGGTGGATCAGCCGTGGCGGACTGGGTGGACCAGCCTTGGCGGACTGGCGGATCAGTAGCTGGGCAGCGAGGGGTCGACCGTCTTGACCCAGGAGAGCACCCCACCCTGGACGTGCACCGCGTCCCGGAACCCGGCGGCCTTCACCGCGGCGAGCGCCTCGGCGGACCGTACGCCGGACTTGCAGTGCAGCACGATCTGCCGGTCCTGCGGCAGCTGGGCGAGTGCCGCGCCGGAGAGAATGTCGCCCTTCGGGATCAGCGTGGCGCCGGGGATCCGGACGATCTCGTACTCGGCCGGCTCCCGGACGTCGACCAGGAAGACGTCCTTGCCGGCGTCCTGCCACTCCTTCAGCTCCCGGGCGGTGATGGTCGAGTCGACCACCGCCTCCTCCGCCTCCGCCGACACCGCGCCGCAGAAGTCCTCGTAGTCCTCCAGCAGCGCGGTGACGGTCGGGTTCTCGCCGCAGAGCGCGCAGTTCGGGTCCTTGCGGACCTTGATCTTCCGGTACGACATCTCCAGCGCGTCGTAGACCATCAGCCGGCCGACCAGCGGCTCGCCGATCCCGGTCAACAGCTTGATCGCCTCGGTCACCTGGATCGAGCCGATCGACGCGCAGAGCACACCGAGCACCCCGCCCTCGGCGCAGGACGGCACCATTCCGGGCGGCGGCGGCTCCGGGTAGAGGCAGCGGTAGCAGGGGCCGTGCTCGGCCCAGAAGACCGACGCCTGGCCGTCGAACCGGTAGATCGACCCCCAGACGTACGGCTTGCCGAGCAGCACCGCCGCGTCGTTGACCATGTACCGGGTGGCGAAGTTGTCGGTCCCGTCGACGATCAGGTCGTACTGGCCGAAGATCTCCAGCACGTTGTCCCGGTCCAGGGCGGTGTTGTGGATCACCACGTTGACCAGCGGGTTGATCTCCCGGATGCTGGCCGCGGCGGACTCCGCCTTCGGCCGGCCGACGTCGGAGACGCCGTGGATGACCTGCCGCTGCAGGTTGGACTCGTCGACGACGTCGAAGTCGATGATCCCGAGCGTGCCGACCCCGGCGGCGGCCAGGTACAGCAGCGCGGGCGAGCCGAGACCGCCGGCCCCGACACAGAGCACCCGGGCGTTCTTCAGCCGCTTCTGCCCCTCGACCCCGACGTCCGGGATGATCAGGTGGCGCGAGTAGCGACGGATCTCGTCAACGGTCAGCTCGGCGGCGGGTTCGACGAGCGGGGGCAGTGACACGATGGACTCCCCGGTTCCGATCCTCGCTCAGCGGACGGCTGAGCGCATCGACAGTGGCATGTCGGGCCATTGTCGCTCGCCGGGGCCGATATCGGCCATGAGGTGGAACACCTGCCCGGAATCCGGGAGCGGGAATAACCGGGCACCGGGTGACCACCGGCACGCTACGGCAGCACCGGGCCGACGTGGCGGCGCCCGTCGACGTACGGCCAGCCGTTCGGCGCGCAGCCGCGCAGCCCGTACGTCTGCAGCTGCATGACCGGAGCCGGGGCGCCCGTCCGGGGACACGCCTGGTGCCGCTCCCCCAACTCGTGCCCGACCTCGTGGTTGAGCGCGTACGCCTGGTAGACGTCGAGCGGGGCGCCGTAGTCCGGTACCGCGGTCAGCCAGCGGGCGATGTTCAGGACCACCTCGCCGGGGACGTGGCACGAGCCGTACCGCTCGGTGTGCAGGCCAGCCTCGGCACACATCCGTTCCGACGTTCCCGGAGTGGCGAGGAAGACGGTGAACTGGGCCTTCGCCGTCCGGCCGACCCGTTGGAAGCGGACCTTCCCCGAGGCCGTCCAGCCGCGTGGATCGCCGAGGACCGTGTCGACGGCGCGGGCGAAGCCGTTGGTGTCCTGCCCCATCCCCTGCTCCACCGCGACCCGGAAACGACGCAGGTCACCGGTGGTGCCGACGACGTCACCGCCGCCGGCGTACCCGAAGGTGCCGGGACCGGTGGTCGGATAGTCGGCGGGCTGCCCGTCGGACCGCCCGGAGGCCGTGCCGTCCGGCGCTCCGGCGGCGTCTCCGGACGGGCCGGCACCGCGCGCCGGGCCACCGGCGACCACTCCGTCGGCACTCCCGGCCGCCACCGGCGCACCGTCCGGCGGGCCACCGTGCACCAGCCCGACCAGCACCAGGCCGGCGGTGGTCGACAGCAGCGCGAGCGCGACGGCACGTCGGCGACGGCGGCGGGCCCGGGCCATCGCCAGCCGGTGCCGGCCGCGCCGGCCGCCCGGCGGTGCCGCGTCGACCGGGTCGTCGGTACGGGCATCGTCAGGTCGAGCATCGCCAGGTCGGACTCGGTCGGCCCGGTCGTCGGTACGGTCCTCCGGCCACATCTCGCCCGCCGGGTCGCCGGTACGGTCGCCCGGAGTCGACAGCTCCGGGAGACGGACGGGATCGGTGTGCGCGGCCGGCCCTTGCATGGCGGGCCCACTGTGCCACGCGGCGGCCGGCCCGCACCAGCCGCCGCACCGACGCCCGGCCGGACCGGCGGACCGTCAGCGCGGCGGACCGTCAGCCGCCGGTCAGAGCGGCGGTCCGGTGTACCGCTCCCCGTCCAGGTACGGCCACGGGTTCGCCTTGCAGCCGTTGAGGAAGAGCGTCTGCTGCATCATCACCGGGGCGGGCCGCCCGTCGCGGGGACAGCGCTCGTGCCGGTGGCCCAGCTCGTGCCCCACCTCGTGGTTGACCACGTAACTGCGGTACGTCTCCAACGGCACCTTGGCCCGGACGAAGTGCGGCACCGAGAGCCGCCAGCGGTCCAGGTTGAGGATGACCCGCCCGGCGCCCCGGCACGAGGTGTACGGCCTGCCGTCGACCCGGATGTCCACACCGGACTCGGCGCACATCCGCCGGGCGGTACCGGCGGTGACCAGGTAGACGGTGAAGTCGTGGCCGGCGTTGTCCGGCACCCGTTGCAACCGCAGCCGTCCGCTGCCGATCCAGCTGCGGCGGTCGGCCAGCGCGGCGTCCACCTTCGCGGCGAACTCGTCGAGGTCCTCGTCGGTGCCGCGTTCCAGCGCCACCCGGTACTTCCGCAGCGTCCCCGCCCGGCCGAGCACCTCGCCGCGTCCCTTGGCGTAGCTGAACGTCCCCGGCCCGGTGGACGGCCCCGGACCGTCGAGCTTCAACACCGGCGGTGGTGGTGGCGCCGACGGCGTGGCACTCGCGGTCGGGCTCGGTGTCGCGGGCCCGGTCGGTCCGGCCGCCCCGGTCGGGGCGCCGGCCGGGCCGTCGTCGGCCACCAGCCGGTCCGCCGGCGGCACCAGGATCCCGACCACGGCGACCGCACCCGCCACCGCCAGCAGGCCCACCGCCAGCCAGCCGGACCGGCGGACCGGCGGACGACGTGCCCGTCCCCGGTAGGCGCCCCGGCCGTCCGGGCGCGGCCGGGCGGTGTCCCGGCCCTCCCGAGGCGGCCGACCGGACGACAGGGCCGGCCCGGGTTCGACACGCTCGGACGGGGGCTGGGGGCGCCGACTTTTCCGCACGCCTACATCAGACGTCAGCGGAGCGAATTCTGCTGCCCCGTGAGATCAACTCCGACCGGCCGGCCGGTGCCGGACTCCGCCAGCCGGCCAGAACCGATACCGGACTCCGCCAGCCGGCCAGAACCGATACCGGACTCCGCCAGCCGGCCAGAACCGGTACCGGGCTCGGACAGCCGGCCAGAACCGGTACCGGGCTCGGACAGCAGGGCGAGGGCGGCCCGGGCGACCGTACGCGGCACCTCCAGCTGCGGCACGTGTCCCACCCCGTCCAGCATCAGCAGCCGGCTGTCCGGGATCAGCCGGGCCACCTGGGCCGGCACCCGTACGTCGACCAGCCGGTCCTGCCAGCCGCCGATGACCAGGGTCGGCGCGGTGATCGTGGCGGCGAGCCGCCACAGCGACCCGGCACCGGGCAGGTACGCCCGCAGGAAACTCCCCACCAGGCCACGCAGCGTACGAAGATAGGCGCTCGCGTAGTGCTCCGCCGTGTAGCGGATCCTGATCTCCTCGATCGCCTCCTGCCGCCGCTGGTCGCAGATCCGGCTGGTGTCGGCGACGCAGGCCTCCATCACCTGGCGGGCCATCTCCTCCGGCGGCAGCTGGGTCAGCAGGCGGGCGGCTAGCCGCTCCGCGCCGGGTACCGCCAGCAGCGGCACCATCCTGCCCTGCAGCGAGCGCCGTGGGTCGAGGAACGGCATCGCCGGCGAGACCAGCGTCAGGGTGCGGACCAGGTCGGGGCGGAGCCCGGCGACCCGTACCGAGATCGCCCCGCCGAGCGAGTTGCCGAACAGGTGCACCGGACCCCGGCCGGAGTGTTCGAGGTAGCGGATCACCCGGTCGGCCAGGGCCGGGACGGTGTACCGCGGGGCCGGGCCGCTCAGCCCGAAGCCGGGCAGGTCGATCGCCTGCCCGTCGAGCCGGTGCGCGAGCAGGCCGGCAAGGTCCGTCCAGTTCTGCGCGGATCCGCCCAGTCCGTGCACATAGAGCGCCGGTTCGGCGTCCGGGGAGGTGGCCGGGGTGTCCCGGACGTGGGTGAGCAGACCGTCGATCCGTACCGTCCGGCCGGGCCACGGCGGCGGCACCTCGTCGCGGACGACCAGCTCGTCCGCCTCCAGCAACGCGCGCTTCATCAGTCAAGTGTGTCGCTGTCCGTCGGCTCGCGCCCACGCTCCGTGCAGGACGGCCGCCGGCGGCCCGACCGGGGCGGGGACGTCTGCCCCGTCCCCTCCCCGGTCGTCACGCTCTGCCGGATTCCGGTGGCCGGGTCAGGTGAGCAACGCCTCAAGCCGCCGGTTGACCGCGGACAGGGTGGCCCGGACAACGGCCTGGCGTGGATCACCGGCGACCAGTGCCGAGCCGGCGAGCTGCTCCACCCAGCCGTCGCAGACCAGCAGGACCACCACGGTCGCCACCTCACAGCTGCCGAACGGCACCACGGCGGCGTGTTCGACAAAACACCGGCCGCGCTCGGTGACCCGGGTGGAGGAGCTGAGCAGCTCGTCGATCGCGGCGGCCGCCGCGACGGCGCAGAGCCGCAGCACGTACCCGTCGACCGCCGGCCCGGTGGCCAGCCCGGCCGCCGGCTGGTCGCCGGCGGCCAGCCGGACCTCGACCGTGGCGTCCAGCCCGAAGGTGCTCACCTGCACGTGGTCGATGATCACCCGTGGTCCCGGCGGTGAGCCCGGGTTGAGCGGCCGGGACGGCGCGCTCTCCGTGGTGGTGACCGGGCTGCCGGAGTACGAGGTGCCGACGGTCGTGGCGCCGAGCCCGCCACTCCGGCCGGTCTCCGTCGGGGTGGCCCCCTCCGGCTGTTCCGCGCTGGCCCGTCCCCGGGCCGGGGCCGGGCGGCGCCGACGGGCCCCCTCCGTCGCGGTGCCGTACGTGCCCGGGCCGGTCGGCCCGCCGAACGCCCCGGGTGCGGGTGTGGGCGCGGGCGCGCCGTACGTGCCCGGCTGCCGGGGCGCGGCGGTCGGCACCTGCCGGGGCGGTGCCCCCGGGGCGGACGCCCCGGAGCCGGGCCACCCCGGACGGGTCGGGTCGACCGGTGCGGTGTCGGGCAGGTTCTGCGGGGCCGCCGCGAGCCCCATCCGTTCCTGGAGCAGCCGGGCCACCTGCCGGCTGACCTCGGCCGGGTCGGCACCGTCGGCGAGGTCCAGCCGCAGGCTGTGGGCTCCGGCCGGGGTGGTCCGGACGGAGGCGTCCCGAACCCCGGGTACACCCTGTACCGCCGCCACGATCGCCTCGACGTCGAACCCGTCCGGCCGCTCGCGTGGCTGCACCGGTCCGTCCTCCCGACGCAGGTGGGTCGCGATTCGGGCGAGTTCCGGCGTCTCGGCGGGGGGCTCCACGGCTGGCGGCTCCGGCACGGTGGGCACGTCTGGCTCAGCGGGAATGCGTTGGGGTAGCGCGTCCAAACCCTGCTCGGCGGGGCGGGGCACGGATCCGGGTTCGGCCGCCGACAGCGACGGAGGCTGGTGCGGGTACGCCGGACCGGCGACGCTGGACGAGGTCGGCAGGGCGAGCGCCTCGCGGTGCGGTGGATGACCGGTCGGCTCGCCGGCCCGGGCGGAGCGCAGGCCACCCGGCCCGGGCAGGTAACCCGGCGCCTCGGGATGCTGGGCCGGCACCGGTCCGACCGGACCGTGCTGCCCGGGATCTTCCGGCCCCACGCGGTGGCTGCCCGGATCGGCGCCCGAGGGCCCCGCCGGGCCGACCGGGTGTCCCACCCGCTGGGCGTGCTCGTCGTACGCCGTCCGGAAACGCTGGCCGTGCTCGTCGTAGCCGCGCGGCTCGCCGCGGTCGTCGTACCCGGAACGCTGGCCCTGGTCGTCGTATCCGCCGGACTGGCCGCGGTCGTCGTAGCCCGCCGGCTGGGGTTGGTCGTCCCGGTGGCCGACCTCGCGGACGGCGGTCAGCGGGGACTCGGCGGGCGGCCGCTGCACGGGCAGCCGCTGCACCCGCTGGTTCGCCCAGCCCGGCGGGGACCAGCCCTGGTCCGGGGCGGGCTCGACGTCGCGGCGGTGTCCGCCGTCCCGGAACTCGCCCGCCGGCTCGGCCTGGTCGCCCCCGTGGCCAAGGCCGGCGGCGTGCGGCGCGGCGGCGGGACCGCCGACGCCGGGCCCGGCCGGGGCGGAGGTGGCGGGCGGACCGACCGGCCCGGGTCCTTCCGGATGCGGGTCGAGGGACGCGGGACCGGCGGTGTGCGGGCCGACCGGTCCATGACCGGCGGGCTGGGGGTCGAGCACGCCGTGACCGGCGGGCTGCGGGTCGACCGGATTCGCGCTGGTCGGCGTGGGGCTCGGCGCCGCCCACGGCGGTGCCCACCCGGACGACCAGGCACCGTCCGGCTCACCGGCACCGCCCTGCGGCGTACCGGGCTCACCGGGTGGATATCCCGGGCCGGCCGGCGCGGCGCCCGGGCCGCTCGGCAGCGCGCCACGGTCGACCGGATGTGCCGCCGGCCAGGCGCCCGACGGCGTTCCGGTCTGACCGTGCCCCGACGGGCCGCCCTGGCCCGGGACACGGTCGGCCGGTCGGGGTACGGCGGGCATCAACGCGGTCCGCTCCCGCACCATCCGGTCGGGGTTGGCCGGCGGTACGGAGATCTGGGCCGGCGGCCCGGAGACCTGCATCGGCGGCGCCGAGGCCGGCACCGGCGGCCCGGAGACGGCGGCGGCCGGCGGCCCGGAGATCGGTCCGGGGTGGCCGGGATAGCCGGACTCCCCCCACCGTGGCGGTTGCCCCGCCGGCAGGGTGCCACCCGGTTCCCGTTCGGAGTACGCGTGCCGGGCCGGTTCAGCCGGTGCCGCCCCGTCGGGCGACTGCGCGGTCAGCGGGCCGGTCGGGTACTCCTCCGGCGGCCCCGCCGGCAGTTCCGGTACCGGCGACCGTCGCACGTACGGGTCGGTCGGCTCCGGCCCGTACGGGTAGCCCGGCTCGCCACGTCCACCGGCCCAGCCCCGCTCCGCCTCGGCCGCCTCGCCCAGGTGTACGCCGTTGACCGGCTGCCGGTGCTCCGCCGCAGTGCCCGGGAACGGCTGCGTCGGGTACGACGTCGACCGGTCTCCCCAGCCCTGGCTCAGCACCGGCTCCGCCGGCTGCCGCCACTGCCGCCCGGACGCGTCGCCGCCGTTCTCGGCGCCGGGCCAGCCCGCGTCGGCCGCCCAGCCGTTGATCGGGCGGGCCTGGTCGCCCTGCGGACCTGCCCCGTTACCGTTGTCTCCCGGTGTGGGGGCTCCGGGTTGCCCTGTTTCGTCCACCGTGCGCTCCTTGGTCGCCCCCGCTGAGGCTACCGTGTGGTGGCAGTGCCGATAAGTTACAGCGGCAGGCTAATTGTGCGGTCGGGCGAGGAGGATGGACCCGACCCGGGACGAGGATCGGATCGAGGATCGGTGACGTGCGAGGCGAAGCGGAGGTGACCGTGTCCCAGCTGGGCAACGGCGCGCAGACTGCCGGCCGACCAACGCGGCTACCGCGCTCGGCCCGGCGCAAACAGCTGCTGGCGGCGGCCCAGGAGGTTTTTGTCGCGCAGGGCTACCACGCCGCGGCGATGGACGACATCGCCGAGCGGGCAGGGGTCTCCAAGCCGGTCCTGTACCAGCACTTCCCCGGCAAACTGGAGCTGTACCTGGCACTGCTGGACACCCACTGCGACGCGATCGTGGCGAAGGTCCGGGAGGCGATGGCGGCGACCACCGACAACCGGGAACGGGTCAGCGGCGCGGTCCGGGCGTACTTCGACTTCGTCGACCACGAGAGTGGCGCGTTCCGGTTGGTCTTCGAGTCTGACCTGCGTAACGAGCCGGCCGTCCGGGACCGGGTGGAGCGGGTCGAGCAGGGCTGCATCGCCGCCCTCACCGACACCATCATCTCGGATACCGGGGTGAGCCGGGCCCGCGCCGAACTGCTCGCCTCCGGGCTGGTCGGCGCGGCCGAGACGGCGGCGCAGTTCTGGCTGGCCAACGGACGCCAGGTGCCGAAGGAGGAGGCCGAGGCGCTGCTGACCAATCTCACCTGGCGGGGGATCGCAAGCTTCCCGCTCCAGGGCGAGTCGGCCTGACTCTCGCCCGCGGCAATCGGATAGCCTTTCCGACGGCGGATCTTTCGCCCTGAACGAGGAGGTCCTGTGGAGGTCAAGATCGGCGTGCAGTACGCGCCCCGCGAGCTGGTCCTGGAGAGCGCGCAGACGCCGGCCGAGATCGAGCAGATCGTGACGGACGCCCTCGGCAGCAACGGCGGCGGCACCCTGTCACTGACTGACGAGAAGGGCCGGCGGGTCATCGTCCCCACCGACAAGGTGGCGTACGTCGAGATCGCCGAGGCGTCGCCGCGCGCCGTCGGATTCGTCGCCCGCTGACCCTGTCCCGCCGTACCCGGCGACGGCCGAACGTGCCGTCGACGGGTGGCCGGACAACGTCCGGGAAGTCCCGTACCGACCGCCGGCTCAGTTGTTCAGACCGACCGCGGTCATCCGGGCGCTGTGCGTCACGGTCAGCCGTTTGAACAGCGCCGGGACACCGGTCTGCTCGTCCGGGTCGGTGCCGATCAGCGCGGCCAGCGCACTGCGCTCGCCGGCCACCCGGACGGCCTGCGAGACGCCCTCCCCGACCAGCCGCCGGGCCCACATCGAGAGCCGGCTCGCCAGCTTCGGTTCCGCCGCGATCGCCAGCCGGATCTCCCGGCCGGCGAACTCGTCGTAACGGGAGTCGTGCAGCACGTCGAGGACCAGCCGTCGGTCCGGCTCGTCGAGAAAGGCCGCCATCTCGCGGAAGAAGTCGTCCGCGATGCCGTCTCCGACGTACGCCTTGGTCAGCGCCTCCCACCAGTCCTTCGGCTCGGTCGAGTCGTGGTACGACTGCAGCGCGGGCACGAACGGCGCCATCGCCTCGCCGGGGGTGGCACCGAGTGCGGTCAGCCGGTCGGCGAGCCGCCGGTAGTTCTGGATCTCCACCGCCGCCATCTCACAGAGCACGGCCCGCCGGGTCAGGTCGGGCGCCAGTCGGGCGTCCGCGGCCATCCGGTCGAAGGCGAGCAGTTCCCCGTACGCGACCAGGCCGAGCAGGTCCACCAACGCGGCCCGGGGTACGGGACCGGGCCGGGCACCGGGGCTCGGACCGTCCCCGACACCGGCCGGAACCGGGGCGGGAGAGGCGGCGGACGGGCCGGCGGGAACGGGCTCTGCGGGGGCGGACACGCCCGCAGGTTACCGCCCGGGGACCGGCGGGCGGGTGGGATGACGACAACCCGCTCCTTCGGCGATCCACGGCGGAAACCGGGCGTTCCGACCGGTCGCGCCCCTTCCGGTCTCCAACTTCGGAGTTAGCAAGCTCACATCTGGCCACCCCGCGCGTCGGCGTTCCGGGCGGAGTGGAGACGCCGTATGCCGGGCTCAGGTAGCATGGATCAGTTGCCGCAGCCGGCAGAGTTCCGCTGGTCGGCAGAGTTCCACGGGTACCGACGGTTTACCCGCCGGCCCACGGGGGCCCGACGTCCCGGAAACGGGCGCTGACGTTCCTCGGAAATTCTGCCTCGCGGCGCGCGTGCGGCCCGGTCTCTTCCTCGGCGATTCGCCGTCGACCGTGTGGCCCGCGCCATTTACCGACATCGCGCCCTTTGGACAGACGGGGCGCACCACGAGAGGGCACCCCCACAACCACATGAGCGATCACACCGAGAACATCCCGGCCGGCGAAGCGCTGGCCGCCGACGCGCCGGTACGTCCCGAGGCTCCCACCTTCGCGGAGCTGGGCGCGCGCGAGGAGACCGTGGCCGCACTCGCCGCGGTCGGCATCACCCGGGCCTTCGCGATCCAGGAGTACGCCCTGCCGATCGCACTGCGCGGTTCCGACCTCATCGGCCAGGCGCCGACCGGCACCGGCAAGACCCTCGGCTTCGGCGTACCACTGCTGGAGCGGGTCTTCGCCCCGGCCGAGGGCGGCGACGGGCTGCCGCAGGCGCTTGTTGTCGTACCGACCCGGGAGCTGGGTCTGCAGGTCGCGAAGGATCTCGCGGCGGCCGGTAGCACCCGGGGCGTACGCGTCCTGCCGATCTACGGCGGCGTGGCGTACGAGCCGCAGGTCGACGCGTTGCGCAAGGGCGTCGAGATCCTGGTCGGTACGCCCGGCCGGCTGCTCGACCTGGCAAAGCAGAAGCAGCTGCGGCTGGACCGGGTCCGGGCGCTCGTCCTGGACGAGGCGGACCGGATGCTCGACCTGGGCTTCCTCGACGACGTCGAGCGGATCCTGGCGATGCTGCCGGAGGACCGGCAGACGATGCTCTTCTCGGCCACCATGCCGGATCCGATCGTGGCCCTGTCCCGACGGTTCCTCCGGCAGCCGGTGACCATCCACGCCGGGCACACCGCCGAGACCGGGCCGTCGCCGCTGACCCGGCAACTGGTCTACCGGACCCACTCGATGAACAAGATCGAGATCGTCGCCCGGATCATGCAGGCCGAGGGCCGGGGCCTCACGATGATCTTCACCCGGACCAAGCGTGCCGCCGACCGGGTGGCCGAGGACCTCGACTTCCGCGGGTTCGCGGTGGCCGCCGTCCACGGCGACCTGGGCCAGGGCGCCCGGGAGCGGGCGCTGCGGGCGTTCCGGGCCGGCAAAATCGACATTCTGGTCGCCACCGACGTGGCGGCGCGCGGACTCGACGTCACCGGCGTCACCCACGTGATCAACTACGACTGCCCGGAGGACCAGGACACCTACACGCACCGGATCGGCCGGACCGGCCGGGCCGGCGCCACCGGTGTCGCGGTGACCTTCGTCGACTGGGACGACATGCCCCGCTGGCGGATCATCGACAAGACCCTCGGGCTGGACATGCCGGAGCCGCCGGAGACGTACCACACCTCCGCGCACCTCTACACCGACCTGGAGATCCCGGCCGGCACGCCGGGCACCCTGCCGTCCGCGGAGCGGACCCGGGCCGGGCTGGCGGCCGAGGTCGAGGAGGACCTCGGTGGCCGGTCCCGGAGCGCCGGTGGCCGGCGCGGCCCCGGCCGCACCGAGGGCGGCGGCGCGGGCCGGTCCCGCGGCCGACGGCGCGGTGGCCGGGACTCCGCGACAGCCGACCAGACCGGTCCGACCGGGCCGACCGGGCCCGAGACCGAGGCCACCGGCCAGGAGGAGCCCCGTCGCCGGCAGCGCCGGCGGCGCCGGGCGGGCGAGATCGTCACCGGGACCCCGGAGAACACCGCGCCGGGAGGCGCCGCATCGACGGACACCGCGTCGGACGCTCCCGGCCGGGAGACCGGCGCGGGCGGCACCTCCACGATGGTCGAGACGACCGACGGGGCGGCCAAGCCGAGGCGGCGGCGTCGCCGCCGGGCCGGCTCCGGCGGTGCCGGCCAGACCGGCGACGTGACCCCGGGCGGCGAGCCGTCCACCGAGGACTGACCGGACGGATTCGTACCCCCGTCAACACCCGCCGCCGGCACCCGCCGGCGGCGGTTCTGTCGAACCGGCCGGCGGACCGGTCCGGGTCCGCCCGGACCCCGCCGGAGGTCGACCGGCGGCCCGGACTCCGCCGGCGGGACTGGTCGGGCCGGCGTGACAACGCCGCCGGCGGAAAGTGGAGAGAGATGCCACAGGATCTCGGCGGCGCGCTCGCCGAAGTACGGGCGCTGCTGCTCGACCCCGGGCTGGCCCGCGCGGTCGCCGCCGGGCGGCGCCGTGGGACGGCCCCGGCGGTGGTACGCGCCGAACTGCGCCCGGTGGCGCTCAAGGCGGGTCCCCGGCTGCAGATCGTCACCGACGACGGCGCCCGCCCCCACACCCGGAACGTCTCCTTCGGACCGGAGGCGGACGCGGCGGTGGACGCCCTGCTGGCCGAGCCGTTCGGCAACTGGCACGTCGAGACGGCCACCACCACCCTGCAGGTACGGGTCACCAAGCGCGGCGAGGCGCAACTGCACCGCGCCCCGGCCCCGCACCCCGGGGTCCGGCCGCAGCCCGACCACCGCACGACGGCCGGAGACGGTGCGACAGCAGGCGCCGGTGCGACAGCCGGCGCCGATTCGGCCCCGGTCGCGCCGGTCAACGGGCACGACCGGGTCAGGGAACACCTGCTCGACCCGGACGACCCGTTCTTCGCCGCGATCGGCGCCAGCGCGGCGAAGCGGCGTCAGGTCGACGCGTTCCTGCGGGCGTTGGCGGCCACCCTGCCCGCCGACCTGACCGGTCCACTGCGGGTCGTCGACCTGGGCTGCGGAAACGCGTACCTGACCTTCGCCGCCCACCGGTACCTGACCGGCCGGGGCGTCGCCGTCGAGGTGGTCGGTGTCGACGTCCGCGAGGACCAACGGCGCCGCAACACCGCGCTGGCCGAGCAGCTCGGCTGCGCCGACCAGGTCCGGTTCGTCGCCGGCACCATCCTGGACGCGACGGTCGACCCGGCCCCCGATCTGGTGCTCGCGCTGCACGCCTGCGACACCGCCACCGACGAGGCGCTGGCCCGGGCGGTCCGGTGGGAGGCCCGCTGGGTGCTCGCCGCCCCCTGCTGCCACCACGACCTGGCCGCGCAACTGCGGGCCAACCCGGCTCCGACGCCGTACGAGCCACTGGTCCGGCACGGCATCCTGCGGGAACGCTTCGCCGACGTACTCACCGACGCGCTGCGGGCGGCCCTGCTCCGGCTGCACGGCTACCGGGTCGAGGTGGTGGAGTTCGTCGACTCCCGGCACACCCCGCGCAATCTGCTGCTGCGGGCCCGACGCACCGGGGCCGCGCCCACCGACCAACACCGGGCCGAGTACGCCGGACTGGTCGAACAGTGGCAGGTCACACCCTGTCTGAAGACCCTGTTCGACCGGCCGGCCGGCGGGTCCGACGCCACCCGGTAGCCGGAGGCGGGAGGGCAGTTCTGGCCGAGGGTACCGGCGGGATGGGGTCAATCAGGCGGCACTGTCGACCTTCACGTCGCACTACTCTCAGCAGAGTCACCCGCTCCGGGCGAAAGGGATTCCGCTGAGTATTGGTGCCACTCAGGACTCGCCGCAGGCGGCCTTCGCCCGCTTCGTGCGCCGAGCCATCGACGACGCCAAACGCGACCGCGGCTGGACCGTCAGCGAGCTGGCCGCCCACACCGGTGTCGGCCGGTCCACCGTCTTCCGGTGGCTCGCCGGCGACTGGCAGGACTATCCGGAGCTGGCCAAGGTCCGTGGCTTCTGCGCCGCACTGGGCGTACCGGTCGGTGCCGCGTTCCGGGCCCTCGGACTGCCCGACGCCGAACCGGGCCCGCCGGCTGCCCGCCGGCTCGTGGTCGAGTCGCCGGTCGACGCCGACCTACGGATGATCATGTCCCGGCTCGCCGATCCCGCCGTACCGGCCGAGGAGAAGAAGCTGATCCGGGACACCCTGCGCCAGCTCGCCCACCGGCCGATCCGCCGGGCCGGCTGAGGGCCGGCCGGGCAGCCGTCAGGCGACGGTGACGGTGAACTCGGCGGTCCGGACCACGCCCCCGACCTGGAAGTCGAGGTAGAGGCGGTAGCGTCCCGGGCTCGGCACGGTCAGCCAGAACTTCACCGCCCCGCCGACCAGCTCGGGCTCCGGGTGTACGTGCAGGTAGCCCAGGTCACCCTCGCGCAACGCCACCAGGTGCCCGTACGCGCCGAGGTAGGGCTGCAGGTCGGTGACCGGGTTTCCGTCGGCGAAGACCCGGAACAGCAGTGGTGTGCTCGCCCCGACCTGCCCGGTCCCCTCGTACGTCACGGTGAACCCGTCGACGGTCGCCTCCCGGGCTGGCCCCGGCAGCGGGTGTGGCGTGTACGCCCCGGCGACGACCAGGTCGACGCCGAGCGTCACCGGCACCTCGGCGCCGGCACCGTCCCGCGCGGTGAAGTCGGCGTACGCCCGCCAGATCCCCGGCTCGGCCAGGGTGAGCGGCACCCGCCACGTGCCGTCCGGCCCCATCGTCGGGTGCAGGTGCTGGTAGCCGGTGAGATCCCGACGGACCACGATCAGGTGCAGCGGCTTCTCGTGCACCACCGCGAAGTCGGTCACCACCCGCCGGTCCGCACCCCGGACCTGGAAGGTGAAATCGGTACGGCGACCGGCGGTGAACGACGTACCCGTCGGCACCAGGGTGAAGCCGGCGGCGCTGACCGCCAGACCGGCCGCCTCGGCGGCACCGGCCGGGCCGGCGCCGGTCGGGTGCTCGTGCGGGCCGGTACCCGGCGGGTGGGTGTGGTCGGCGGACGTCGTACCGGCGGCCGGGCCGCCGACCGGTGTCGCGCCCGGGGCCGGGTTCAGCCGACCGAGGGTGAAGCCGCCGAGCAGGGCGAGGACCAGACCGGCGATGGTGAGCGCGAGGCGGACCGTGCCCCGGTCGGGTACCGCCGACCCGACCGGCTCGTCGGCGTCGGCACGCGACCCGACCACCTTGTCGGCGTCGGCGCGCGGCGGGGAACCGACGGACCGGGTCCGTCGATCGACCGACCGCTGTTGGCTCATACCGGGCAGGTTACCCGCTGGTCAGCTCCCCTGGACCGCCGGTCACCCCGGGCTCCCCGGGCGACGCCGACCGGCACCACGTCGCCTCGGCCGGGCATCGATCGTTGAAGAGATCGTGCCGACCACCGCATGGCCACGTCGCGCCGCCGCGCTCGCCGCCGGGATGACCGTGGCGCTGGCGCTCGCCCCGCTCCCCGGCCGGGCCGACCCGACCGCCGAGCCGGGCCCCGGCACCGCGGCGGAGCAGTTGGAGATCGTCGTCGAGCAGTACAACAACCTGCGGGAGGAACTGCGGGAGACCCAGGCCCGGGCTGCGGCGATCCACGCCGAGATGGTGCAGTTGCAGCGTGCGGTCGACACGCACCGGGCCGAGATCAGTCAGCTGGCGGCGCGGGCGTACCGGGTCGGCGACGTCCGCTCGCTGGGCTTCCTGGGTGCCCTGATCAGCATGCGGAACCGGGACGACCTGGTCGATCCGCTGATCATCCTGGACCGGCTCACCCGGGAGCGGCAGCGGGTCGTCACGGGGCTCACCGAGACGTACGCCCGGCTGGCCGCCGCCCGCGACACGGTGCGGACACTCGCCGCCCGGCAGCGGAGTCAGGAGCGTCAACTCGCCGCCCGCCGGCTCGCGATCGAGAGCGAACTGACCCGGCTGGGCCGGTCACCGCGGGGCGACGACCGCCCCGCCGAGACCGCACCACCGCCCGCCGCCTCCGCCCCGGGCGCCGCCAACCAGGCCGTACGGTTCGCGTACGCACAGCTCGGCACGTGGTACCGGTGGGGCGGCGAGGGCCCCGACGGGTACGACTGCTCGGGTCTGACCATGGCCGCCTGGGCGACCGCCGGGATACGCCTGCCGCACAACGCGGCCCGGCAGTGGCGGGCGGTGACCCGGGTCAGCCCGGCCGCCCGGATCCCCGGCGACCTGGTCTTCTACTACCGTGACCTGCACCACGTGGCGATCTACGTCGGACACGGGAAGATCATCCACGCGCCCGGGACCGGCCGCCGCGTCCGGATCGACCGGGTCGACTACCAGCCCGTCCACAGCTACGGCCGACCCGGCTGAGCGGACCCGGTCCGGATCCGGAGCCTCAGCCGGCGACCGCGAGGACGAACGGCAGCACGGCCGGCACGCCGGCCTGACGCAGCAGCCGGGCGGCCATCGTCATCGTCCAGCCCGAGTCGACCAGGTCGTCGACCAGCAGGACCGGGCCGGTCAGGCCGGCGAGTTCCGCCGCCATCGGCCCGGGCAGGGTGAAGGCGTCGTGCAGGGCTCGTACCCGCTGGGCGCTGTTGCCGCGCGGCCCGGCACCGTCCGGATCGCCGGACCGGGCCGGGACCTCGCCGAGCAGCGGCAGTCGCCCCACCGTGGCGATCCGTTCGGCCAGGGTACGGACCAGCCGTGGCCGACGCCGCGACCCGACCGCCACCACCCCGACCGGGCGGGCCGGCCACCGGTCGTCACCGTGCGCCCACACCTTGAGCACGTCGACCACCGCGCCCGCCAGGTCCTCCGGAAGGTCGGTGTCGACCCCCTCCGGGCCGACCAGGGACCGCAGCCGAGCACCCCAGCCGAGGTCGGAGAGGCGTCCGACAGCCCGCCCGGGCAGCGCCTGCTCGGCCGGACCGAGCCGCCCCCGCAGCGGTACGTCGACCGCCTCCAGACCGGTCGGCCAGAGCTTCTTCGGCGGTATCTCCACCCCGGGGCGGCCCAGGAACGCCTGCGCCGCCGCGAGCCCGGGCGCCGACACCTCGGCCGGATGCCGGGGGCCGACGCACCTGTCGCAGCGTCCACAGGCGGTCGCCCCCGGGTCGTCGAGGCAACGGCGGAGGAACTCCATCCGGCAACCGCTGGTGGCCGCGTACTCCAGCATCGAGCGCTGCTCGACGGCGCGGGCCTCGGCGACCCGACGCAACCGGCCGGCGTCGTAGTGCCACGGCTCGCCGGTGGCCAGCCAGCCGCCCCGGACCCGGCGGACCGCGCCGTCGACGTCGAGGACCTTGAGCATCAGCTCCAGCCGGGCCCGACGCAGGTCCACCATCGGCTCCAGCGCCGGGGTCGAGAGCGGACGGTCCGGCCGCAGCACCCCGAGCACCGCCCTGACCTGCTCCTCCGGCGGAAACGCCAACGAGGCGAAGTACCGCCAGATCGCGGTGTCCTCGGCGCCCGGCAGCAGCAGCACCTCGGCCTCGCCGACCGCCCGGCCGGCCCGCCCGACCTGCTGGTAGTAGGCGATCGGCGACGGCGGGGCGCCCAGGTGCACGACAAAACCCAGGTCCGGCTTGTCGAACCCCATCCCGAGCGCGGAGGTGGCGACCAGCGCCTTCAGCTTGTTGTCCAGCAGGTCCCGTTCGGCCGCGCGCCGCTGCGCGTCGTCGGACTGCCCGGTGTACGCGGCGACGGTGTAACCACGGGTACGGAGGAACTCGGCGGTCTCGCCGGCCGCCGCCACGGTGAGGGTGTAGATGATCCCCGAACCGGGCAGCCGGTCGAGGTGGTCGGCGAGCCAGCCGAGCCGGTACGCCGGGCTCGGCAACTCCAGTACGGCCAGCCGCAGCGACTCCCGGTCGAGTGGCCCCCGCAGCACCAGGGCGTCGCCGAGCTGCTCCGCCACGTCCTCGGTGACCCGGGCGTTCGCGGTGGCGGTGGTGGCCAGCACCGGCGTACCGGCGGGCAGCCCGGCCAGGAAGGTCCGCAGCCGGCGGTAGTCGGGCCGGAAGTCGTGCCCCCAGTCGGAGACGCAGTGTGCCTCGTCGACCACCAGCAGTCCGGTGGTGGCGGCGAGCCGGGGCAGCACCCCGTCCCGGAAGTCCGGATTGTTGAGCCGTTCCGGGCTGATCAGCAGGACGTCGACCGTACCGGCGGCGATCTCGGCGGCGATCTCGTCCCATTCGTCCAGGTTCGCCGAGTTGATCGTGCGGGCCCGGATCCCGGCCCGGGCCGCCGCCTCGACCTGGTTGCGCATCAGCGCCAGCAGCGGCGAGACGATCACCGTCGGCCCGGTCTCCCGGGCCGCGCCCGCTCCGGGCTCGCCCGCTCCAGGCTCGCCCGACACCTGCCGGAGCAGGGCGGTGGCCACGAAGTAGACCGCCGACTTGCCCCATCCGGTGCGCTGTACGCAGAGCACCCGCCGCTTGTCGACCACCAGCGCCTCAATCGCCCGCCACTGGTCGTCCCGCAGCCGCGCCCGCTCGCCGGCCAGCCGGCGCAGCACCGCCTCGGCCCGCTCGCGTACCTCTGCCCGATCGTCACCCATCCGGCATTTCTACCAGCGGATGCCGACGGACGACTCACCGCGCGTGCGGCGGTGCGTCCACTGCCGGCCGGGCGTACGGCGACGGCTCGGGCAACGGGACGGCGGCCGACCATCCGGACACCGGCCCGGCCGACTGCCCGGGAACCGGCACGTTCGGCAGGTCGAACGGCGTCCCGGCCGCCGGTACGGGAGGTAGGAAGAGCAGGATCTCCCGGAGCGGTTCCGTGGCGGTCAGCGGAAGCGCACAGCGGGAGACGAGTTCCTCCATCGACCCGTACGGGCCGCGGAGGCCGCGGTCCGCGACAACCCGCCGCCACTGCGCCTCGGCGAGCCCGGGCAGCCGGAGCACGATCTGCTCGGAAACCGCGTTCAGGTCGACCAGCCCGCCGTCGTCGAAGCGGCGGGGCAGGTCCGGGCGGCCGATCCGCAGCTCGGTCCGGGCCGCCGGGTAGTGGTAGAGCAGATACCTGGCCTGCTCCCGCCGCAGCCGTCGCTCCCCGTCGTGGCGTTTCCCGGCCCATCCGCCGCCCATCGCCGCCCGGAGGCCCCGGTTGAGCAGAACCACGTGGATCACGCCACCGACCCAGCCGGCGGCCATGATGACGATCATCACGAAGTCGAACGGCTTCGGCTCGTCCGGATCGCCGCTGCCCATGGTGACGCTGAAGACCAGGCTGACCAGCAGGTAGCCGACCGCCGACAGGGCGAGTGGCCAACTGCGTCGCCGGATCGCGAAGACGGCCATCACCAGCCAGGTCAGGACGCCGAACGAGACGAGCACGATCAGGGCGCCCAACCCGGTGCCGACGTGGCTGACCCAGAGCGGGGACCGGTGATCGCGGTCCCGCCGCCAGACACCGCCCAGGTCGGGGCCCAGTTCCACCGGCAACCCGCCCGGCGTCACCGCGCCGGTCGGGAACGGCGGCTGCTCGGGTACGTACACCGGCCGGGCCTCGGCCACGGTCGGCCCGGCGCCCTCCGAACCACCGGCACCCTCCGAACCACCGGCGACGGCCGCACCCTCGGCAACCGGACGCCCGGCCGTCACGTGCCCGGCCGTCACATGCCCGGCCGCCACAGCCCCGAGCCCGGGATCCGGTTCCGGGGCTGTGGCGGCCGGGGCCGGGGTGGGAAGTGTGAGACCCGGATCGGACCGCAGGATCCGCCGGTGCAGTTCCTGGAGCTGCTCACCCGGCTCCACGCCGTACTCGTCGCGCAGCAGTGACCGGGTCTCCCGGAACGCGGCCAGCGCCTCGGCCTGCCGCCCGTCCCGGTAGAGCGCCAGCATCTGCAGGTAGCGCAGCCGTTCCCGGACCGGGAACCGCACCACCAGCCGGCTCAGCTCGGCGACCAGCTCCTGGTGGCGCCCCAGCTCCAGCCCCCACTCCGACCAGGTCTCCAGGGCGGACGTACGCAACTCCACCAACCGGTTGCGGGCGGCCTCGAAGAACGGCGTGTCGAGGCCCGGGAACGGCTCGCCCCGCCAGAGTTCGAGCGCGGTCCGCAGCAGCTCCACCGCCTCGGCGACCCGGCCGTCCGCCCGGGCCGCCTGGGCCTGCCGGATCAACCGTTCGAAGCGTGCCGCGTCGACCGCGTCCAACGGCACCCGCAGCAGGTAACCGGCGTCGGTGAGAGTGAGCACCTGGGCCGGGGTACGCGGCGAACGCTCCGGCTCCAGAATCCGGCGCAGCCCGGCGATGTACTTCTGCACCACGTTGGGGCCGTTCGCGGGCGGATCCCCGGCCCAGACCGCGTCCACGATCCGCGCCGTCGACACCGGCCGTCCGACGTGCAGCAGCAACACGGCCAGAACCGCCCGCTGCTTGCCGGGACCCAGATCGAGCTCCTGGTCGCCGTACCAGGCCCGCTGCGGGCCGAGGATCTCAAATCCCACCATCGGCGACCAGACGACCTTTCCGGACCCTGCGTCAGGACTCAACTCCGCCGCTCACGGCCGCACCGCGGCGGACAGCAGTGCCACGGCATTCCGACGGCAGTGCCACGGCATTCCGACCGCAGCATAACGGCAGTACGACGACAGTAGGTCCAGGCAGCATCTCCCTGCGGAAGCACAGACGTTCGAAGGGAAGACAATGAACAGAACCATCGGGGCGACCCGTGCCGTACGCCTGACCGGCGGTCTGTTCGCCGTGGCACTCGCGGCGGCGGCGCTCGTCGGGTGCGGCTCCGAGCTGAACCCGCTGGCCGAACCGACCGCCAAGGAGAAGCTGCTGGCCACGGTGCCGGACGGCACGGAGGGCCCGTTCCGCTTCACCCACAAGGACAGCACCGGCGAACTGACCGGCTCGGTGGACGGGGCGGCGAAAGCGGCCGAGCTGGCGATCTCGACCAAGGACCCGGAGCACGGTTTCACCACCAAGGTGGCATTCCTGGTCATCGGCGACGACGTGTGGTCCAAAATCACCTTCTCCGACACGGAGGGCCTGACCGGGCTGCCGAAACTGCCGAAGACGTGGATGGCGATCGACCGCGCCAAGCTCGACGACGGCGAGAGCGTGCCGCGCTACGAGGGCGTGGACATCGGCAACACCGGCCCGCTGATCCAGGCCGCGACGTCGGTCGAGGACCAGGGGTCCGGAAAGTACTCCGGCAGCATCGACCTCACCTCGGGTGAGGCGGCCGAAGTCCTGGAGGCGGACCAGATGACTGCGCTCGGCGAGGCGGCGAAGCAGGTTCCGTTCACCGCGACCGTCGACGGCGACGGCAACCTGACCTCGCTCACCCTCGAGGTGCCCGCCGCCGGCGACGCGAAGGCGTACACGTACGTCGTGACGTACGAGGACTACGGCAACGCGCCGAAACTGACCGCGCCGGAAGGCGACGAGGCCCAGCCGGCGCCGGCGGCCGCGTACGAGATGTTCAACGCATAGTCGGAACGTGGGGGGCGGCGGCTGCACGGGGAGCCGCCGCCCGATCCGGTCAGTTGCCGGCGCGGATGCCCCGGCCAGGCGATGTCAGCGGCCGAAGACCGAGCCGCCGTTGACCCCGAGCACCTGTCCGGTGACGTAGCCGGCGGACGGGCCGGCCAGGTAGCGGACCGCCGCCGCGATCTCGGCCGGCTCACCGGCCCGGCCGACCAGGGTGGCGTCGACCCGCCGCTGGTGCCCCTCCGGGGTCATCCGGTCGCCGAAGAACTCGGTGTCGACGACATAGCCGGGAGCCACCACGTTGACCGTGATCTGCTCCGGTCCGAGCTGCTGCGCCAGGTCGTACGCCCAGCCGTGCAGTGCCGCCTTCGCCGCCGAGTACGGCCCACCGCCGCCTCGCAGCGCGGCGATCGAGCTGAGCAGGATCACCCGTCCGCCCGGTCGACGCAGCGCCGGCCGCAGCGCCTCGGTCAGGAGTACGGCGGTGAGCACGTTGCTGTCGAGGTTCGCCCGCCACTGCGCGGCGACACCCTCCAGGGTGGATCCGTCCCCGCCGAGGTAGCCACCGGCGTTGTTCACCACCACGTCGACCTGCCGGTCCCCGACCGCCGCCACGACCGGAGCCAGCTGTGCCGGATCCGTCAGGTCGGCCGCCACCGCCCGGACCGCGTCCGGTCGGCCACATCCGGCCCCGATCCGGTCCGCCGTCTCCCTGAGCAGTTCGGCCCGACGGCCGACGACGAGGATGTCGTACCCGTCCTCGGCCAGGCCCGCCGCGATCGCCGCGCCGATCCCGGTCGCGCCGCCGCTGACCACCGCCAGACGTTCCGTCATCAGTTCCCCCATGTGCTGGTCGTTTCCGGACATCCTGCCCAGCCGCGGGCGCGATGATCAAATTCGGGGACGGGCGGTGGGACGGCGCTCAGCAGCCATGGTCGCCCGACTTGGCGCCGGGGCGGTCGAAGGTGTCAAGAAGTTCGGCCGCCCAGGTGTCCGGGGTGACCGCGTCGGGGCCGGTGACCCGCATCGCACCGAGTACGGTGAGCAGCATTCCGGCGGCCAGGAAGTCCCGGGTCTGCCGGGGGTCCGCGCCGGTCAGTTCGCGGACCAGGGTGTAGATCCGGCCGAAACGGTCGCGGACCCGGGCCCCGATCTCCGGATCGGCGCTGGCCGCGAAGCCGTGCATCAGGATGGCGAGCAGGTCGGGTTCGGCGAGTAGCCGATCGTAGCCGTCGCCCAGGGCTTCCAGGTCGGCCCGTTCCGACGCCGCGTCCCGGAAGATTTGCTCGATCCGGCCGGTTGCGTGCTCGACGGCGGCGATGAAGAGCCGCTGTTTCGACCCGAAGAGCCGGATGACGTACGGCTGGGAGACGCCGGCCAACCGGGCCACGTCGTCGGTGCTGGTGCCGGCGTACCCGGCCCGGGCGAATGCCCGTACCGCGGCCTCCACGAGTTGCTCACCTCGTTCGGCGGCGGTCAACCGGGTCCTGGTCATCGTGCCTCCTTCAGCCCGTCGGTTGACATGTTATCAGTTGATAGCTACTTTCGCTCCCGTGAAGTTATCAGTCGATAACAACTAAGGAGCTGTCCCGATGAGCCGATCCGTGGTCACCACCGAACCGGCTGACACCGCCGGACCCCGTCCGGCCCCACCGTCGGCACCGGCCGGACCCACCGGCCGGTCCGGCAGCGGACCACTGGCCGCCGTGCTCGCCGCGGTCGGCGTACCGATGTTCATGGTCACCCTCGACAACCTGGTGGTGACCACGGCGCTGCCGGTGATCAGGACCGAACTCGGCGCGTCCCTCACCGACCTGCAGTGGTTCGTCAACGGCTACACGCTGCCGTTCGCGGCGCTGCTGCTCACCGCCGCCGCACTCGGCGACCGGATCGGGCGACGCCGGCTGTTCCTGGCCGGCATCACCCTGTTCACGATCGCCTCCGCCGCCTGCGCGCTGGCCACCGAACCCTGGATACTCACCGCGGCCCGGGCCGTCCAGGGCGCGGCCGGAGCCGCCGTCATGCCGCTCTCCCTCACCCTGCTCGCCGCCGCCGTGCCGGACCGACTGCGCAACGCCGCCGTGGGCATCTGGGGCGGAATCAGCGGTCTCGGGGTCGCGGTCGGGCCGCTGGTCGGCGGCGCGGTGACCGAGGGACTGGACTGGAGCTGGATCTTCTGGCTGAATGTCCCGGTCGGGCTGGTGGCTGTCCTGCTGGTAACCACCGTGCTGCGCGAATCCCGGGGGCCGGCCGGCCGGCTGGACCCGTTGGGACTGGTCCTCTCCGCCGCCGGCATGCTCGCGCTGATCTGGGGCGTCGTGAACGGCGAGGACCGCGGTTGGACGTCCACGGCCGTGACCGGCACGATCCTCGGTGGGCTTGTCCTGCTGGCCGCCTTCGTGCTCTGGGAGCACCGCACCCCGACCCCGATGTTGCCGCCACACCTGTTCCGCTCGCGCGGATTCAGCCTGGTCAACGCGGTGGCGTTCACCTTCTCGCTCGGCGTGTTCGGCTCGGTCTTCCTGCTCGCGCAGTACTTCCAGGTGGCACAGGGGCTGAGTCCCATCGCCGCCGGCATCCGGACGATGCCCTGGACCATGGCGCCGATGCTGGTCGCACCCCTGGCCGGCCTGGTGGTCGGCAGACTCGGCCCACGCGTCCTGATCGTCACCGGGCAGATGCTGCTCGCGATCGCCCTCGGTTGGCTCGCCCTGGTCAGCACCGTCGAAGCCGGATACGGCGCCCTCGCGGTACCGCTGGCCCTGGCCGGCGTCGGCATGGGCCTGACCTTCGCCCCGATGAGCACCGCCACGCTCGCCAGCGTGCCGTCCGAGGCCCAGGGCATCGCCTCCGGCACGTACAACACCATCCGGGAGCTCGGCGTCGCGGTCGGGGTGGCGGTGCTCGCCTCGGTCTTCGCCGGCCAGGGCGACTACACCACCCCGGCGTCGTTCGTGGACGGCCTGCGACCGGCGGTGGCCGTCGGCGCGCTCGTGGTGGCCGTCGGGGCTGTCCTGGCCCTGCTGCTACCCGGTCCCCATCGCACCCGGTGAGGATCGGCTGACGTCAAAACTCCCCTTGTCCGCGCTCGCGACACTGTGGTCATCTTTAAACGACCCAGGGTCACAGTCGGAGGTGCGGGATGCGAGGGCTGACGGAGCAGAAGCAGTCCGCCTCCGGACGGGAACGACTCCCGTCGGGCGGCTCGGAATTCCTCGGCCTGCTCGCCGACCTGCTCCGGCGACCCCGGCGAGGCGAACGCAAACTGCCGCTGATCTGGCTGGTCCGGGCCGACGGCGCGCCCGACCTGATCAGCCTGCTCCGCCGGATCCTGGGCCGGGGACAACGACGCCGGATCCCGCACGCCGTCCTCGAGGCGTCCGCCCGCTCGGCCCGGCAGCCCGACCCCGTGCCGCTGCGGTCCAGCCCCACCGCCCGGCAGCCCGCGCACACCACCCGGGACGGCGGCCCGCCACCGTCGGCCGACAGCCCGCCGACCGGCGGCGGGCCGACCGCCGGAACCGACCTCGCGATCGCACTGCGTCAGGTGTACCGGCAACTGTCCCTGGAGGCGTTCGGCGGTGAACGCCTCCGGTTCCGGCACTACCCGCTCGCCGACTGGCTGCTGCACCAGACGCCGACCGACGAATCCGACACCGGCGAGCACCGCCGCGACCTGGTCCGGCGGCTGCGCGACCGACGTGGACGGCGGCCCGCCGACGAGACGACCGACGGCGGACCCGCCGGCGGCGACGACGCCGGCGCCACCGTCTACCAGTTCGTCTTCTGGCTGGTCCGTCGCGCGATCCCGAGCATCGTCTTCCGGGTCGCGATCTCCGGACGGGTCCCGCTGCTCGGTTCGCACTACCGGTGGTTCATGCGCCAGCAGTATCTCGCGCCCCGGCAGTCGGTGAGCTTCCTCGGTTTCGCCGAGCGGCTCACCGCCGGCTGGCGGGACGCCGAACAACCCGACCAGGTACACAAGCTGCTGGTACACGCCTTCCTGGAGGACCTGCGGCAGGCGTACCGGCGGCGGTTCTGGCGACCGGGAAGCTGGCGGCGTACCGCGTACCCGATCCTGCTGGTCGACGGGGTGCGCCCCGGCGACCCCGGGCACACCCTGGTCCGCCTGGTCAACGACGTCCGCAACGAGACGGGACGCAACGACCCGCTGCTGGTCCTCGTCGCGGCCACCGCCGCACCAGCCGAACTGCCCGAGGCGTATCCGCTGGTCGACGCGGAGGAGGCGTACGACGAGTGGGCCGACGTGCTGCCCGAGACGCGTCGGCTGCGCCGGGCCGGGGCCTGGCTCATCGTGCTGGCGCTGGGCGACCCGAGCGACGGATCCGAGCCACGGGGCGGTACGCACCACTTCAGCCCGCCGCCCCCGCCGTGGTGGTCCCGTCGCTTCCTGCCCGCCGCGATCAGCCTGCTGCTCCTCGCCGGCGCCGTGACCTGGGTCGACAGCCGGTGGTCGGTGGACTGCCACCCGGCGGCCGTACCCGGGGTCGCGGTGTCCGTCGAGATGGTCGACGGCGAGTGTGTCGGCTACAGCGACTCGGCCCGACACGTCTTCAACCGGGACCCGGGACAGGACCGGCTCCGGGCGATCCAGCGACGGATCTTCGCCCAGAACACCGCCGCCGAACAGGTCTGGGAACGCAGCGACCGGCGGCGGCCCTTCCTCACTCTGGTCTACCTCGGCACCCTCACCGGCAACCGGACCCGGGCCGACGAGGAGTCGTACGTCTCGGAGCGGGAGGAACTGGAGGGGATGGCGACCGCCCAGTACGCGCTGCTGCAGGAGTCGGCCGGTGCCGACGGGGCGGCGCTGCTCCGGGTCGTGGTCGCCAACGGCGGCCACCAGATGCGGCACGCCGGACGTGCGGTGGCGATGCTGGCCGACCTCGCCCGGGACGACCCGACGGTGCTCGGCGTGGTCGGCCTGGTGGACAGCCGGACCAGCACCGCCCTCGCGCTGCGCGAACTCAACCGGATCGGCCTGCCGGCGATCGCGCCGACCCTCTCGGCCGACGGTATGGACGCCAACTCCGACCTCTACCTGCAGATCTCCGCGCCCAACCGGGACCAGGTGGCGATGATCGACGAGTACGCCCGGCAGGTGCTCCGGGTCGACGAGGCACGGGTGTACTACACCACGGGTGAGTACAGCTCCCTGACCGAGGACCTGTACGTCGGCACCATGCTGACCGGGCTCCGGCAGCGCTTCGGTGACCGGCTCGCCCGGGCCGAGGAGTGGCGCACCGGACAGCGGTTGACCGACAACTGTGGATATTCCGGCCTGCTGCTCTTCACCGGCCGCTGGTCCGAGTTCGACGGGTTCCTCCGGGCGTTGAAGGAGTGTGGCGCCAACCCGCCCCGTCACCTGGTCGCCAACGACTCGGCCAACCGGTACATGGCCAATCCCGGCCTCCGGGCCAGCGCCCCCGGCAACCTTCCGGTCACGTACGTCTCCAAGGCCGGTCTGGCCAGCTGTGCGAGTCTGCACGCCGCCCGGGATCGTCGGGACGACGTGCGTGGCGGCTTCCTGACCTGGATCCAGGCCGACGGTCTGCTCGACGTGCCACGCTGCCGGGACGGCGTCAACGCCCCGGTCGGCGAGCGGGTCAGCCTGGCGTACGACGCGGCGACCATGATGGTCCGCGCGGTGGAGGGCCTGGCGGCGCGGCTGCGGCACGCCGACCCCCGGCAGCGCTGGAACCCCCGGGCGGTCAATCCGATCGGGGTGCACACCGAGGTGCTGCGGCAGAACGCGGCACAGGGTTTCCCGGGGGTGGCCGGGCCGATCCGGTTCGCCCCCGACTCCGGCGAGCCGGTGGCGAAACGGATCTCGTTGCTGCGGGTGGCCCGGGTGCCCGACGTGGCCACCGCACCGGTCGAGGTGTTCCACTGCGGGCTCGACGGCGTCTCCCCGGACCAGCGCTGCCGTCCGGTCTGACAGGCCCCGCCGTTCAACCAGCGAAGCAGTGATCACGTAATCGCCGGCCTACCCCAGCCGGCCGGCGATTACGTGATCACGGGATGGACGCCGCCGTACAGGCGGGACCGCACGGGCGCGGTGGGCCGGCCCAGCCGTTGCGGCGGAGCACCGCCCCGACCTGGGCCGCCACGCCGCACGGAGCCTCGACCACGTCGGCCCAGCCGTATCGCAGCGTGGTGTCGCCCAGTACCGCCGCCGCGTTGTCCCGGTGGGCGTCCCGCCACCGGCGATCGGCGGGGTGCGCAACCCGGCCGTCGAGTTCGACCCGGGTCCGGTAGCCCAGGTAGTACACGTCGTCGTACCAGTGGCCGCCCTGACGGGCCCGAGCCGCCTGCCGATGTCCGGTCGGCAGATGATGGGCCCGTTCGACGTCCCGGAGGTAGTGAAGTTCCAGTGGTGAGTGGCAGCCGTCCGCCACGTCAGCCAGAGCCGCCCCCAGTTCGGCCCGCCAGCGCAGCTTCGCCCGCCGGTCCATCGCCGCGCCGATCCGCTCCGCCGTGCTGAGCCGGCGGCCGACCGCCCGGGTCAGCCAGCCGATCGCCTCGTCCAGTGTGCCGGCCTGCTGGGTCAGGTCGAGCACCGTCTCCTCGACCCGGGTCTGCGGCGGCAGCCGGCTCGGGTGCCGGGCCGCCCCGATCCCCGTACGCAGGTGTAGGACAACCCCGGGCAGGCGGTGTACCCGGCGGTTTCCGGGCACGGTGACGTGGACGTCCGGCCAAGGATCGTCGACGAGTCCCTGCAACTCGGCGGCGGTGTGGTGACTGAGTACGGCACCTCGGCCGGCACGCAGCAGACTCGCCCAGAGCAGCGCCGGACGCGTCGGCGGTCCGGTGAATACGGCGAAGACCCGTCCGGCGGGCAGCCGCCGCCACCGCCCGGTCTGCACCCGGTGTTCGAGCTGCGCCTTGGTCAGTCCGGCCGCGTACGCCTGCTGGCGGGTGAGCACTCCGTGCTGCCGCCGGAGCAGTTCGGGCAGGGTGGGATGGCCGGCCGGATCGCCGCGACCCGGGCGGTGCGATGCGGGCTGCTCGGACATGCGGCCGAGGGTGCCGAACGGCGGTGGGCACCGCCACCCCAAGCCGCGGGCCTGTGGACAACCGGTCGGGTTGTGCACAGGCCCGACCCGTCCCCTGGTTACATCAGCGAAGCAGTGATCCCGTAATCGCCGGCCTACCCCAGCCGGCCGACGATTACGTGATCACCGAGGAGGCCGGGTCAGTCGGGACGGCGGCGGCCGACGCCGAGGGCCGCGCGCAGCGGGCCGAGTCGACCGGCGAGGCCGGCGAGCCCACCCGGGAAGAAGTACACCGCCAGGATGAAGACGGTGCCGAGGACAAAAAGCGGCTGGGAGAGCGGCCCGCTCAGGAAGCCGGGCAGCGAGTCCACCGCGGAGGAGGAGCCGAAGGCGGTGAGCCGGTGGTCCAGGTACATGTAGAGCACTCCGCCGAGCACCGGACCCCAGCGGGTCCCCGGTCCACCCAGTACCACCATGACCAGCAGGGACAGGGTCAGTTCGGAGGAGGTGACGTGTGGTGAGGCACCGCCGACCAGCAGGCAGTAGATCACCCCGCCACCGACCGCCAGCCCGCCGGAGAGGGTGAACGCGACCAGCTTGAACCGGTACGGGTCGAGCCCGAGCACCCCGATCCGCCGTTCGTCGTCGCGGAGGCCGGCGAGGACCCGACCGGCCGGCGAACCGGCGACCCGGTGCACCACCAGTACCACGACCGCCAGGTACACCAGCGCCAGCCAGTACAGGTTGACCGTGTTGGCGACGCCGACCAGCATCGTCGGCAGTCCGGAGACGTCCAGCGGCAGACCTTCCTCGCCACCGGTCAGCCCGCCGAAGTCCCGGGCCACCAGGATCGCGCCCACCTGGGCGAACGCCAGGGTCACCATGGCGAACGCGATGCCGGCGGTACGCAGCGCGACCGCGCCGAGCAGTGCGGCGAGGATGGTGCCGCCGGTGAGGGTCAGCAGGGCCGCCTGCCACAGCGGCAGTCCGCCCTTCGTGATCAGGATGTCGGTGCCGTAGACCCCGGCCGCGAAGTACAGGGCGTGGCCGAAGGAGAGCATCCCGGTGCGGCCGAAGAGCAGGTCGTAGCCGGCGGCGAGGCCGCCGAAAACAAGGCAGATGGCGAGCAGTTGCAGGGTGCCGGGGGCGTTGAGCGGTCCGTCGAAGATGCCCGGCACGGAGACCGTCGAGTACGGCAGCACCGCGAAGACCAGCAGCACCAGCAGGGGCGACCAGGTCCGCAGGAGGGGCCGCCAGCCCCGACCGGCCGCCGGGGCCGCCCCAGCGGCCGGAGCTGACGCCGAAGCCGAGGTCGGGCCCGAAGCCTGCGCCGAAGCCGGAGCCGGGCCCGAAGCCTGCGCCGGAGCCGGGGCCGAAGCCTGCGCGGGAGCCGGGGCCGGGGCCGGCGCGGGAGCCGGTCCGGCGGACGAGGTGCCTGTCTCCGTCATGCCGCCGCCGCCCTTCCCGCGATGCCCTGCGGGCGGAGCAGCAGCACGATCGCGAGCAACGCGACCACACAGATGTCCCCCGCACCCGAGGTGCCGTAGTAGTTGACGAACTGCTGCAGCAGCCCGACCGCGACCGCCGCGTACGCCGATCCGACGACCGAACCCATGCCGCCGATCACCACCACGATGAAGGCGAAGATCAGCAGTGACCCGCCCTGGCTCGGCGAGACCGATCCGAAGTAGACGCCGCCGAGTGCCCCGGCCAGCGCCGCTGCGGCCCCGCCGATGGCGAAGACCAGGGTGAACGCCTTGCGTACGTCGATGCCGAGCGCGGTCACCATCTCCCGGTTCTCCACTCCGGCCCGGATGATCAGGCCGTACCGGGTGTAGCGGAGGAAGCCGAGCAGCGCGGCCAGCACCAGCAGCGCCGCGAGGATGAGCAGGATGCCCGAATTCGGCACCTTGGCGCCGAGCACCGGGGTCACCTGCTGGGTCCACGCCGGGCGGGGGAACGGGCGCGGATCGGCACCCCAGGTGGCCTGGAGCAGCGCGACACCGGCCAGCGAGAGGCCGACGGTGACCAGCACCTGTTCGATGGTGCGGGAGTAGAGCGGCCGGATCATGACCAGTTCGACGGCCATCCCGACCACCGCCCCGGCGACCACCCCGAAGGCGACCGCGAGCACAAAACCGAGGCCGGACGGGCCGGCACCCGGCAGGTTCCCCGCCGCCCACCAGGTGGCGTACGCCCCGACGGAGAGGAACAGCCCGTGCGCGAAGTTGAGGACGTCGGCGAGCCCGAACACCAGGGAGAGTCCGGAGGCGACCAGGAAGTACAGTGCCGCCAACCCGAGCCCGGTCAGCGTCAACAACACGATGGTGCTCACAACGAATCCGCCTTCCCGATGGCACCGGCAGCGTGCTCGCCGGCGACGCCGACGCCGAGCAGCGACCTGGTCAGCTCCGGCTCCCGCAGCAGGTCGTCGGCGGCACCGCTCCAGGCGACCCGGCCGGCGGCCAGCACCACCGCGTCGCGGGCGAGCCGGCGTACCACGGCCAGGTTCTGTTCGACAAGCAGCACCGGTACCGCGACCGCGACCCGTTCCAGCACCTCGGCGACCTCGGTGACGACCTTCGGGGCGAGTCCCTTGGTCGGTTCGTCGACCAGCAGCAGCCGGTTGGTGTTGAGCAGCACCCGGCCGATCGCCAGCATCTGCTGCTGTCCGCCGGAGAGCGAGCCGGCCCGCTGCCGGCCACGCCGCTTCAGCTCCGGGAACAGTTCGTAGACCCGGTCGTACGCGGGGGTGCCGGAACGCTGCTCGGCGAGCCGGAGGTTCTCCGCGACGGTGAGGCCGGCGAAGACACAGCGGTCCTCCGGCACATAGCCGAGACCGCCACGGACCAGCCGGTGCGTCGGTTCGCCGCCGAGGTCCCGGTCGCCGGTCCGGACGGTGCCGCGTACCTCACCGCCGCGTGGGGTGAGGCCGAGGATCGCCCGCAGGGTGGTGGTCTTGCCGACCCCGTTGCGGCCGAGCAGCACGGTCACCCCGCTGCGCGCCACGTCGAACGAGACCCCCTGCAGGATGTGCAGGCCGGCGATCCGTACCGACAGGTCGGTGACGGTGAGGACGGGCCCGGTCACAGCTCCTCCCCCAGGTACGCCTCCTGCACGACCGGGTTCGCCATCACCGTCTCCGGTACGTCGCAGGCGAGCAGCGCGCCGTGGTGCATCACCGCGATCCGGTCGGCCAGGCCGAGGATGACGTCCATGTGGTGTTCCACCATCAGTACCGCCCGTCCGCTGTCGCCGGTCAGCGACCGGATCACCGCGACCAGCTCCGGCACGTCCTCGGCGCTGACCCCGGCCATCGGTTCGTCGAGCAGCATCACCGTCGGCTCGCCGGCCAGCAGCAGCGCGATCTCCAGTTTCCGTTTCTCCCCGTGGGCGAGCGTGCCGGCCAGGGCCTCCGCCCGGTGGGCCAGCCCGACCCGGTCCAGTGCCGCGTCGGCGGCGGCGACCACCTCCCGGTCGGCCGCCGCCCGCCGCCACAGCCGCATCGAGCCACCCCGGTGCGCCTGTACGGCCAGCCGCACGTTCTCCCGCACGCTGAGCGAGCCGAAGACCGACGAGGACTGGAAGGTCCGGCCGAGGCCGAGCCGGGCCCGCCGGTACGGCGGCAGGGCGCTGATGTCCGTACCGTTGAGCAGCACCTGGCCGGCGGTGGGCCGGCGCAGGCCGGAGACCAGGTTGAACAGTGAGGTCTTGCCGGCGCCGTTGGGCCCGATCACGCCGAGGAACTCCCCGGGTGCCAGGTCGAGGTCGACGCCGTCGACGATGGCGACCTCACCGATCCGCCAGGTCAGGGCACGGGTGGCGAGCACCTGCTCAGCCCTTCATCGCCACGGCCGGCGGCGCGGTCTCCTCCGGCGTCAGCACCTTCTGCGCCGTCGCCGTGATCGCGTCACCGCTGCCGGCGAGCTTCGCCTGGAACATCGGCTGGAGCAGGGCGTGATCCTCGGCGCGTACGGTGAGCTTGCCCTTGACCCCGTCGAAGCTCCAGCCTTCGAGCGCGGTGACCATCTTGTCGACGTCGTCGCCGCCTTCCTGGGCCGCCCGGACCACCATCTGGGCGGCGGTGAAACCGTCCGGGTGGAACAGGTCCAGCACGCCGCCGGGGACCGCCTTCTTCGCCGCCTGCGCGGCCGGGTTGTCGGCGGCGCCGTCGAAGAAGTGCGACAGGAACGAGATCTTGGTGCCGGCCGCGCCGAAGGTCGGCCAGGAGGCGCGGATGTCCAGCCCGGTGACCACGGTGGTGGAGCCGAGCACGCCCTGCTGGTCCAGGGTCTGCCACATGGCCGGGGCGGTGGTGCCGGCCCAGGCGACGAAGAGCAGGTCCGGCTTGGCGGCGGTGAGCTGGCTGGCGAACGGGGTGAAGTCGGTGGCGCTGGCCGGGGCGAGCACGCTGGTCACGGTGGCACCGGCGCCGCCGATCACCGCCTTGACCGCGTCCTCGTTGCTCTTGCCGAACGCGCTGTCCTGGGCGAAGACCACGACCTTCTTGCCGGTGGCGTCGCCGATGAACGACTTCGCGGTCAGCACGTCCTGGTACGACTGCCGCCCGGACCGGAAGGTGTACCTGTTGACCCCGGTCGCGGCGTCGGTGGCGGCCGGTCCGGAGATGAAGAGCACCTTGTTCTGGGCGGCGATCGGGGCGACCTGCAGCGCCACCCCGGAGGCGGTCGAGCCGGCCAGGATCTTGTATCCCTTGCCGATCAGGTCTTTGGCGGCGGAGACCGCCTTGGCCGGGTCACCCGCGTCGTCGACCTCGGTCACCTCGACGGTACGGTCACCGATCTTGTTGGTGCCACCCGTCGCGTACGCCAGACCGGCACGGAAGCCTTCGATGTACTGCTTGCCGTAGCTGGCCAACGCCCCCGACTGGGAGTAGACCAGGCCTACCTTGACCGGGGCGGTGCCGTCGCCGCCTCCGGTCGCGGTCTCCTGCGGGCTGCCGCAGGCCGTCGCGGCGAGCGCCGCGGCCAGCAGCGTGGTGGCGGTGACAAACACCCGCCGCGTCGTCCGGACCGTCATCTTCGCTCCACATGAGGGGGAGTTGGGAGAAGCATCGTCGGCTCACGGTAGGAGTGACGTCACGCACGGGCTATGTGGCTGAAACCCACAAGTAACACCGAGGAGATGGCCGGCACAGACAAGGGCCGACCGCGACGGCGTCCCGGTGACCACCGTCCGGCGTACCCCTTCCCGGCCGACCGACCGGGCACGGTTCTGGACGACCGGCTCAGGCGGTGGCGAGCAGCTGGTCGACCGGCGCGTACTCGTCGGTCAGCACCATCGCGTCGTCGACGAAGTCGTCCAACTCGGCACCGGAGAGCAGGGCCACCGGCGAGTCGGCGCTGGTGGTGAGCCGTTCGCGCAGCACCTCCACCGGCAGCGCCGCGTCCGAGGCGACGATGACGAAGTTCGCGCCCTGCTCACCGGCGATCGCGGCCGGCGGGGCGATCAGTGCCACGTGCGGGAACTCCGCCGCGACGGTGGCCACCTCGGCCCGGATGAACCGCAGCGGCGGATGGTCGATGACGTTCTGCGCGTAGATGCCGCCGGGGCGGACGATCCGGCGTACCTCGGCCGCCATCTCCCGGGTGGCCAGGTGCCACGGCACCACCAGGTGACCGAAGGCGTCCCCGACCACCAGGTCGGCGCTGCGGTCCGGCCGTTCGCCGATCAGCATCCGGGCGTCGCCGACCCGGGCCCGCAGTTCCGGCCCGAGTCGTACGTCGAGTTCCCGGCGGCCGAGTTCGACCAGCTCACCGTCGATCTCGTAGACCTCGTTACGGGTGCCGGGCCGGGTCGCGGTCAGATAGCGCGGCATGGTGAAGCCACCACCACCGAGGTGTACGGCGTCCAGTGCCTGCCCGGCCGGCGCCGCCACGTCCGCCACCGCCCCGATCCACTGGGTGTACGCGAACTCGAGGTGCGCCGGGTCGTTCAGGTCCACGTAGGAGTGCCAGGCCGAGTTCAGCACCAGCAGCCGGCCGGTCGAGTTCACCGGATCCGGCTCCACCGACGCGCAGTGGTAGGCGGTCTCCACGTCGCACGGGGTCGGGGCGACCGCGGAGAACGAGGCACCGGCCAGCCCCAGCACCGCCAGCGCGGCGGTGGCCCGGGACGGCCGGGGCAGGGTGGTCCGGGTCCGCCGGTGCAGCCACCGGCCGAGCCCGAGACCGGTCAGCCCGAGCAGCACCGCGAGGCTGATGATGATGGCGGAGCTCGGCAGGGCGGCGACCAGCACGAACCCGGTGCCCAGGGTGGCGGTGATCGCGCCGAGGGTGCCGATGCTGGACAGCCGTCCCACCACCTGGCCGGTCCGGCGCAGGTCGGCGAGCTGCAGTTTGACCACCAGCGGGGTGATCGACGAGAGCAGCGCCGCCGGCAGGAAGATGGCCAGCGCGGTGAGCAGCAGGATGCCGACGGCGGCTCCGCCGCGCAGCACCTCGCCGGCGTACCGGACGATCGGCAGGGTCAGTGCGGTGGTGATGCCGGCCAGCACCAACGCCGGCGCCAGCAGGGTACGCGGGTCGCGGCGGTCGGCGAGCCAGCCACCGATCCAGGCCCCGTACGCGATCGCGGCCAGCGCCACCCCGATCACCGAGCTGGTGACCTGGAGGGTCACTCCGACGTACGGGCCGACCAGGCGCAGCGACGCGGTCTCCAGGACCAGGACCGCGCCGCTGGAGAGGAAGACCAGGGTGGCGGCGAGTCCCGGCGGCAGGGCACGCCGTTCCGGTTCCGGCGCCGGCTGCCCGGGCCGGTTACCGGCGTCGGTGTCAGTGCCGGCGTCAGCGTCGGCGACCTCAGGTGGTGAAGAGTCCATCGCTGCGATGCTATGCGGTGGTCGGGGAGATTCGGGCTACAACATGGACAGATGAACGTGGTTCGTGTGCTCGGAGGCGGGATCGCCACCACCGTTGTACGCCCGCCACCCGGTGCCGGGCATCCAGATCTGCCGGTACCAGATCACGTACATCACGCCGAGCCGGCTGGCGTTCTTGACGTAGAACGCCGCGACGGTGTCGCCGTAACTCCGGTCGCCGCCGGTCGCGTGCACGTTCTCGAAGCCGCCGGCCGCGGCGGAGAAGTCGCAGGCCCGTCCCTTCGGATGTTCACCGCCGCCACCGCTGCGGAAACACGAGACGTGCCGGCGGTAGCCGTTCGCCTTCGCCTGGTTCAGCGCGTGCAGGGTGCGCGGGGTGATGCAGCCGGAGGTGGTCGGGTCGTCGACGTTGCAGGACTCCCTGGGCCAGGAGCCGTCGGAGTTCTTCGGCGCCGGCTTGGCCAGCGGCGAGTTGGCGCTGACCAGGCCGCCGGCCGCGCCGCCGCCGACGGCGGCGAGGGCGCGTTCGGCGTCCCGCTTCTTCTTGGCGATGATCTCGACCTGGCGCTTCTGTTCCGTGACCTCGGCGTCGATCGCCTGCTTGGCCCGGCCCGCCTCGTCCAGCGCCTCGGTGAGCTGGCGGAGCTGCTTGTCGTTGCGCTGCGCGATCATGTCGAGCCGGTTGGCCCGCTCCAGGAAGGCCTCCGGCGAGGCGCTGCTGAGCAACGCCGAGACCGGGCTGAGCCGGCCCTGCCGGTACGACTGGGCGGCGATCACCCCCACCTCCTCGGTGAGGGTGGCAATGTCGGTCTCCAGCTGCTTCAACCGCTCACCGAGCTGCTTCTGCCGCTTCTTCGAGTTCTCCAGCTTGTTGGTCGCCTCGACGTGCCCCTTGGCGGCGTCCTCCAGGGCGTCCCGCAGCTTCTTGGTGCCCCCCTCGTTGCCGGGCCCGCTCGGCGCGGCGAGGGCCGGGGCGTCGGGACTGATCAGGAGAGTGGGTGTCACGGCGAGGAGTACGGCGGCGACCAGCAACGCCGTGATCCGGCGCGGCCCGTGTAGCCGCGCGATGGCCGTTATACGCACGAAAGCCAATCCTTCCGCGTCGGCCGCCGACCCCGCAGGATCCACCGTCACCGCAATCCACCGGCACCGTTCGGCGGCGGCCACCGCCGGCGCCCAAGGCGGCGCCACTCGGCGGAGACCGCCGGTCAGCCTACCGGAATCCGCAACCGCTGTCGGCCCGCGTCGGCGCGGTGTCCCGAGCCCGGTCGCCGGGTTGTCCGTGGCCGCCGCCCCGTGGCGCGAGCGCGCTGGTCGAGGCCGGGATCAGGAGGCGAACAGTGCGGCGTGGACGGTGTCCCAGATCTGCTCGGTGGCGGCGGCCAGCAACCCGGGCCGGCTGTCCGTCGGGTCGTACGCGCTGCCGTCGAGCCGGCGGACAACCCCGCCCGCCTCCTCGACCAGGAGCGTGCCCGGTACGTGGTCCCAGGGTAGGGTCCGCCAGAAGAGGGCGAAGTGCTGCCGCCCGGCGACGATGTCGGCGTACTCCTGACCCGCGCAGTGCAGACCGGGCAGCAGCTCGCCGAGCTGGCGTCCACCGGCCAGGATGCGTTCCCGCAGGTCGGGTGGGAGGAACCGGGTCGGCGCGGCGCCGCGCAGCGCGGCCGGCTCCAGCTCCCCGGGCGCCAACCGCACCGCGACGCCGTCCCGGTACGCCCCCTCGCCGGCCCGCCCCACCAGCAGGGTGTCGCCGACCGGGTCGAGGATCCAGCTGCTCCGGGTGACCCCGGCCTCCCGCAGTGCCACCATCACCGCGAACGGCTGCCGTCCGGCGGCGAAGTTGGCCGTCCCGTCCACCGGGTCGACCAGCCACACCGGTCCGGGACCCTTGAGCCGGTCGAGTACGTCGGGGTCGGCCGCGACCCCCTCCTCGCCGACCACCTCGGAGTCGGGCAGGATCCGGCGCAGCCCGGCGTCCAGGATCTCCTCGGCCCGACGGTCGGCGACGGTGACCAGTTCGCCGGGGGCCTTCTCGGTCACGTCGGCGGCGTCGAGCCGACGGAACATCGGCAGGATGGCGGTGGCCGCGGCCTCGCGCAGCAACGCGCCGACCCGGTCGACGATCGGGTCAGCCACGCGGCGGCAGCTTCACGACGCTGACGAAGAACTCGTCGATCTGCCGGACCACCGAGATGAATCTGTCGAAATCGACCGGTTTGGTGACGTACGCGTTCGCGTGCAGCTGGTAGCTGCGCAGGATGTCCTCGTCGGCCTGGGAGGTGGTCAGCACCACGACCGGGATCCGGCAGAGCTGCTCGTCCCGCTTGATCTCGGCCAGCACCTCCCGGCCGTCGCGACGGGGCAGGTTCAGGTCGAGCAGGATCAGGTCCGGCGCGACGGCGTCCGCGTACTCGCCCTCCCGGCGCAGGTACGCCAGGGCGGCCGCGCCGTCGGAGACGACGGTCAGCCGGTTCCGCAGCTTGTGCTCCTCGAACGCCTCCTGCGTCATGAGCACGTCGCCCGGGTCGTCCTCGACCAGCAGCACCTCGATCGGGCTCTTACCGTCGGCGGGTGCCGTCATCGGCCCTCCTCGTCGATCAGTTCGGCCGTCACACAGTCTCCTTCATCCCGTCGGCCGGACGCGCCGACTCACCGGTGGCGAGATCCGGGTCACGCCGCGACCCGCCGGCCCCGGCGGGCGTGGCCTCGTCGGCCCCGGACGCCTCGGATGACCCGGACGCCCCGGTCCCCGTCGTCTCGGCCGGGGTGGCGGCGTCGTCCCCGGACCCGTCGACCTCGTCAGCTCCGTCGGCGCCGACCGCGGTCGGTTCGGCCGGCTCGGCGGCATCCCGCAGCTCCGGCGGCACCGGCAGGGTGAACCGGATCAGGGCACCCTCGCGGTTCTCGACGTCGACCCAGACCCGGCCGCCGTGGTACTCGACGATCTTCTTCACGATCGCCAGGCCGATGCCGGTGCCCGGGTAGGCGTCCTTCGCGTGCAGCCGCTGGAAGATCACGAAGATCTTGTCGGCGAACTCGGGCTCGATGCCGATCCCGTTGTCCTGGCAGCTGATCTCCCACTCGTCGCCGACCCGACGGGCCGAGACGTGCACCTTCGGCGGCAGGTCCGGCCGGCGGAACTTGAGCGAGTTGCTGACCAGGTTGGCCAGCAGGTTGGTCAGCAGGGTCTCCTCGCCCCGGATCACCGGCAGGTCCGACCAGGTGAGTTCGCCGTCGACGTACCGGCGGCTGTTCTCGGTCTGGGCCGCCACCTCGGTCATCACCTGGTTCAGGTCGACCTCGGTGAAACCGGTGGTCAACCGCCCGATCCGGGAGAACGCGAGCAGGTCGTTGATCAGGCGCTGCATCCGCTGCGCGCCGTCCACCGCGAACGCGATGTACTGGTCGGCCCGCTCGTCGAGCTGGCCCGCGTACCGGCGCTGCAGCAGCTGGCAGAAGCTCGCCACCTTCCGCAGCGGCTCCTGCAGGTCGTGCGAGGCGACGTAGGCGAACTGCTCCAGGTCCCGGTTGGAGCGCACCAGCTCCTCGGCCTGCTTCTCCAGCTGGCTGTTGACCCACTCGATCCGCTCCCGGGCCTGGCGTACCTCGCTCAGGTCGGCGGCGATCCGCCGACGCATCGCGTCGACGTCCGTGGCGAGCTGGGCCAGCTCCGGCGGCCCGGACGGCTCGATGTGGCGCTGGTAGTCACCGTCGGCGATTCTCCGCACCTGGCCCGCCAGGCTGGTCACCGGTCCGATCACCAGCCGGTTCAGCGAGGTCACCAGCGCCACCCCGGCGAGCACCACCACGATCGCGGCCAGGATCAAAAGCAGCACCAGGGCGCTTCCGGTCCGCCGCGCCTTGTCCGCGACGTCGTTGCGCAGCGCGAGGACGGACTCCTGCAGCGTCGCCACCTCGGCGCGGAGGTTGTCGAACCGGTCGCCGGCCTGCGCGGCGAGCAGCGTCTGGGCCGCCGCCGTGCCGTCGGTCCGGACCGCCTCGATGACCGGCTCGGCGACCGCCTCCCGCCACTGCCGGGCGTGGTCCCGCACGGTGTGCAGGTCCCGCCGGATCTCCGGCTGGTCACCGAGCAGGGCGTCCATCTCGGCGATAAGCTTCGTCTCCTGCTCCAGACCGGCGCGGTACGGCGCCAGGTCCGCGTCCCGCCCGGTGACCGCGTAGCCGCGTACCCCGGTCTGCTGGTCGACCAGCGCGCTGAGCAGCGCCTCCCCGTTGGTCCGCAGCGGCCCGGTCTTGGTGAGCAGGGTGTCCAGGTGCTGACGGTTGTTCGCGGCGACCACCGCCGCGCCGGCGGCGAGCAGCGCCAGCAGCGCGCCGACCACCACGCAGAGCGTGGTGACCCGGCGCCGCAGGGTCCAGTTCGGCGCGGCAGCCCGGGTCCTCATCGGCCCGCACCCCGGCTGAGCAGCAGCATCGCCACGTCGTCGGCGAGTGGCCCGCCGTTGCCCTCCTCGGCCCGTTCGACCAGCCAGCCGGGCAGCCGCGGCAATGGCACGTCCCGGGTGCGGGGCTGCGCCACCAGGTCGGTGAGCCCCGGTACCTCAAGCCTGTCGTCGCCCTCGCCGACCCGTCCCTCGATCAGTCCGTCGGTGTACATCAGCAGCGACCAGTCCTCGGTCTCGAATTGCAGTTCGTAGGCGACCGGCGGCCGGGGGCGTACCCCGAGCAGCAGCCCGTACGGCGCCGGTACCGGCTCGACCCGCCCGCCGGCGAGCAGCAGCGGCGGCGGATGGCCGGCGAGCCGGACCAGGGCCCGGTTGTTGGCGAGGTCGAGCCGGACGGCGGCGACCGTGGCGAAGGTCTCCCGCAGCGGCCGTTCGCTTATCAGCACCTGCTCCATCGCGGGCAGCACCTGGTCGTCCGGCACCCCGGCGAGCACCAGGGCCCGCCAGGCGACCCGCAGCTCGACGCCGAGCGCCGCCTCGTCCGCCCCGTGTCCGCAGACGTCGCCGATGATCAGGTCGATCCGGTCGGGTCGGGTCTGCACCACGTCGTAGAAGTCGCCGCCGATCAGCGCGGCGTGCCGGCCGGGTCGGTAGAAGGTGTGCACCCGTACCTGGTCGGTGTCCATCAGCGGCTGCGGCAGCAGTCCCCGCTCCAGTCGGGCCGACTCGGCCTGACGCAGTTCCACCTCGCGCAGCCGGCGGGCGTTCTCGTCGGCCCGCTTGCGCTCCACCGCGTAGCGCAGCGCCCGGGCCAGCAGAACCCCGTCGACCTGGCCCTTGACCAGGTAGTCCTGGGCGCCCTCGGCCACCGCACCGATGCCCAGGTGCTCGTCGGAGCGGCCGGTGAGCACACAGACCGCCGCCCCGCTGACGGCGTCCAACACCTGACGCAACCCCTCGAGTCCCTGGGCGTCGGGCAGCCCGAGGTCGAGCAGTACGCAGTCGACGCCGGCCATCCGGGCGCGGGCCTCGTTCAGGCTACGGGCGACCAGCAGGTCGACCGCCGCGTCGCTCTCCGCGAGCAGTTCCGAGACCAGGAAGGCGTCTGCCTCGTCGTCCTCGACGAGCAGCACCCGCAGCCGCTCCCGGGGCGGCAGCTTCGCGTGCCGGCCGAGCCCGCCGTGCGGGTACGCCGGCGCCGGCACCAGGGATGACCCGGTCACCGCCCCGCTCCCGCACGCGGGGACCGTCCGCTGGCGACGCAACGACGCGTCACTGGTCCCTCCTCGCTCCGATCAGTCGCCAGCCGTGACCGTCGGCACCCGCCCCGGGCCGCCCGATCGAGGCCGATCCTTTACACCCCACGCTGCCACACAACACCGCCGGCACCGAAATCGCCGGCGCCGCGCCGCCGCTCACGGCACGGTGCCCGGCCGGCCCTCGGCGGCCTGTTCCCGTACCCGGGCCGCCTGTCGTGAAATCACCTCACCAAGGATGCCGTGCAACCGACCGCAGTCGACGCAGTGCAGATTGTCGTCAAGCCGGCGGCCACCGCAACCCGCGCAGCTACCCCGATCGGCCGGATCCCGGTAGGCGGACAGCGCCTGCGCCAGAGCCCGGGCCAGATGCGGGGTGATCGGCACCGTTTCCGTGTCCGATCCGGCGGAAACCGTGACGGAGGCAACCGGCACCGCACCCGGATCCGGGTCGTACGGGGTGACCCGCGCGACAAATTCCCGCAGTACGGCGATCGGGTCAACAGACACAGACATATGGAGCACGCTATGCGACGGGCGGCGGTTCAGCCGCCCCGGGAGGCCGGCGGCGGATCGAGGCGCGATGATGACACCCCCTCTGCCGTTTTCCCTGGAGGCACCCGTGCCCACCCCCAACGGGCCGTCCCCGGCCATCCCCGACGAGTCCGCTTCCCCGGCACCCGCCGCCGCTGCCGCTTCCGGGCCTGCCTCCACCCCCGATGCCGGCACGGCCGGTGGACCGGCGGCCGGACCGACCGGTGGACCGGCGCGGCTGCTGCCGGCCGCTGACCGGGCGCTGGCCCGGCCCCGTCGGCGCGTACCGGCGGCGCTGGCCTCGCTCGCCGCGCTGCTGGTGGTGGGCGTGATCACCCTGGCCGGGTTGCGCACGCCCGCCCCACTCGGCACCGGGGCGCCGGCGGACCAGTTCAGCGCGGAACGGGCGTACGGGCATCTTCGGACGATCGCGGCGGAAACCCACGTCGCCGGTAGCCCGGCCGCCGAACGGGTCCGGGTCCACCTGGAGACGACCCTGCGCGGCCTCGGCCTGGAAACCGAGACCCAGGACACCGTCGGCCCGGAGGCCGGGCAGCTCAGCGGCGGGGCCGGCGGGGTCACCCTGGCCCGGGTACGCAACGTGGTGGCCCGGATCCCCGGTACCGACCCCACCGGACGGGTCTTCCTGGTCGCCCACTACGACTCGGTGCAGTCCGGGCCGGGTGGCAACGACGACGGCGCCGGGACGTCGGCGTTGCTGGAGGTGGCCCGGGCGCTGACCACCGGCCCCCGCCCCCGCAACGACGTCGTCCTGGTCTTCACCGACGCCGAGGAGGCGTGCCTCTGCGGGGCGGCGGCGTTCGCGTCCAGCCATCCGCTGGCCGCCGACGGCGGGGTGGTGCTCAACCTGGAGGCCCGGGGCAGCACCGGACCGGTGATCATGTTCGAGACCTCGGTCCGGAACGCCGGGCTGGTCGAGGTCTTCGGCCGGGCCGCGCCGTACCCGGTCGGCACCTCGTTCGCGGTCGAGGTCTACCGGCTGCTGCCGAACGACACCGACTTCACGGCCTTCCTCGACCAGGGCTTCGTCGGTCTGAACGCCGCCTACATCGACGGTGCGGCGGTCTACCACACCCCGCTGGACACCCCGGACCGGGTGGACCGGGGCACCCTGCAGCAACACGGCGCGAACGCGCTGGCGCTGGCCCGGGAGTTCGGCGCGATCGACCTGGCCGGGGTGACCGCCGACGGGGACGCCAGCTACTTCCCGCTGCCCGGCGGGCTGGCCCGGTACCCGGGCTGGCTCACCCTGCCGCTCGCCCTGCTCGCCCTGGCGGGGGTCGGTCTACTCGGTTGGCTGGCCCGGCGACGTGGCCGGACCTCGTGGCCGCGGCTCGCCGCCGGGTTCGGCCTGGCCCTGGTGCCGATCGTGGTCGCGCCGGTCGGGGCCCAGTTGCTCTGGGCGGGGATCACCGCGATCCGACCCGGTTACGCGACGCTGCTCGACCCGTACCGTCCACTGTGGTATCGCCTGGCGGTGCTGGCGCTCGCCGGCACGGTCCTCTGCGCCTGGTACGCGCTCACCCGACGCCGGGTCGGGCCGGCCGCCCTGGCCGTCGGCGGCTTCGGCTGGCTGGCCGTACTCGGGGTGGCGCTCGCCTTCCTGGCGCCCGGCGGGTCGTACCTGACGACGCTACCCGCGTTGGCCGGCACCCTCGGCGGGCTGCTGGCGCTGGTCGGCCGCCGCGACGGTGTCTGGCCGGTGGTCGCGGTGACCGCCGGCGCGACCGTCGGGGTACTGATCCTGCTGCCGACCGTGGTCCTGCTCTTCCCCGCGCTCGGCCTGGCGATGGGCGGCGTCGCGGCGCTCTTCGCGGCGCTGCTCGGCCTCGCCGCACTCCCGGTCGTCGACCTGCTGCACCCGGCCGCCGGCGGACAGCGGGCGATGGCCGCGCTCCGGGCCCGCCGCGCCGGTGGGGTACCCGCGCTGGCCACGGCGCTGACCACCGTCGTCCTCGCCGGGGTCGGGCTGGCGGTGGACCGGTTCGACGCCACCCATCCGGTGCCGACCCAGCTGATGTACGCCCTGGACGCCGAGACCGGTACGGCCCGCTGGCTGAGCACCGAGACGGACCCGCAGCCGTGGACGGCGCGGTACGTCACCGGCACCGACCGGGCCGGGGACGCCTTCCCGGCCCTCGGCGACGAGGAGTTCCGGGTCGGTCCGGCACAGCCGGCGGCCCTGCCCGCGCCCCGGCTCGACGTGCTCGCCGACCAGACCGACGCCGGGGTACGCACCCTGCGGCTGCGGCTGGTCCCCCAACGGCCGGTACGACTCGTCTCGCTGCACGTCGACCCGGCGACCGCCACCGTCGTCGGGGCCCGGGTCGCCGGCCACCCGGTCGAGGCCGAGCCGGTTTCCGGGGCGGCCGAACCGTTCGGGGTGGTGTTCCACGCGCCGCCGCCGGAGGGCATCGAGGTCGAACTGCGGCTGCGTACCACCGGTGGGCCGGTGTCGCTGCGGGTCATGGACGGCAGTGACGGTCTGGCCGGGTTGCCCGGGTTCCGGCCCCGTCCGCCCGGGGTGGGAGTCGTCGGATCGCACGAGTCGGAACTCGTCGCCGTCGCCCGCCGCTATTCCCTCCCGTGAGCCGCCGTCCGGGACGGGTCCGGTGAGCCGCCGTCCGGGACGGGTCCGGTGAGCCGCCGTCCGGGACGGGTCCGGTGAGCCGCCGTCCGGGACGGGTCCGGTTCTGAGGTAACACCCGCGGCAGGCACGGCGCTCTAGTGCCTGAGATGAACAATCAGCACCTCAGCCGGCTCGACACCCGCGTCGCCGACCGGCTGCTCGATCAGGACGGTCGGCCCCCGCCCGGGCTGGACGGGCTCGTCCGGCTGCTCGTCGCCGCCTCGGCACCGGCCCGGCCCGGTGAACTCGTGGGCGAGCCGGACGCGGCGGCGGCGTACCGGGCTGTCCGACTCGGCCGGCCGGACCCGCTGCCGGACCGACGGCGGCCCCTGCGTACCCGGATCTCGGCACCCCGGTGGCTGCGGACCGGCGGGCCGGTCCGGGCCGGTGTGCTGGCCGCCGTGGTGGTCGCGGTCGGCGGTGGGGCCACCCTGGCGGCCACGTCCGGGGCGCTCCGGGAGCCGTCGACCACCACGGCCCGGCCCCGGCCCGACGTCGCCGTGCCCGCCGCCCCGGTGACCCCGTCCGGTACCGCACCGGGCACCGCCGCCCCGCCGGCCGCCCACCTCGACCTCTGCCGGGCGTACGCCGGCGTTCCCCGACCGGATGCGCCGCCGTCCGGTGCCGGCCCGACCAGCGGGCCCGGCGGCGACCCGGGCGGCGGACCCGCTGGCGGCCGGCCATCCGGCACCGGACAGACCGACAACCGCGACGCTGGACAGACCGACGACGACCGCGACACCGGACCAGCCGACGACGACCGGGACCCCGGTGGGCGCCGGGCCGGTGCCACCGGCACGACCGCCCCGGCGCCGGCCGCCGACCTGGTCGCGGCGGCCGGTGGGGTGGACCGGGTCGCGGCCTACTGCGCCGCCGTCCTGGCCGCCGCCGACTCCGCCACCTCGCGGGTCGTCCCGCCGCCAGCCGCCCGAACACCCGTCGACCGGCCATCCGGAACCCCGGCACACCCGACCCGGCGACCGGAACAGCCACCGGGCCCGGACCGGGCCCCCGGCACGACGCCGGCCGGCCGGCCCTCCATGCCACCCCGGTCCACCAACCAGCCCGGCAGCCGGCCGGGTGACCAACCCGGTGTCGGCGATCCCGGCACCGGATCCAGGAGAGAGCGATAGATGCTGGACAGCCGCCATCCCGCCACGCGAACGCGCCATCGCCCGGCACGGCCCCAGCCGGTGTTCGTCGACCGGACCGGTCGACGCCGCCGGCTCGCCGTCCTGGCCGGTTCCGGCCTCGGCGCCGGCCTGCTGGTCAGCCTCGGTGCCATCGCACTCGGGCTGTTCGCGGGCGGTTCCGTTCCGGTACCGGGCTGGCCGGACCCGCAGGACGGAACCGGACGGGAGAGGGCGGGCGTCGGCCAACTGGTCGACGCCCCTGGGCCGGGCACCACCCCGACGGGGCAGGGCGGGCCGGCGGAGGGGCCGGCCCGCCCACCCGCCGAGACGCCCCGTACGACGCCCGCACCGTCAGCATCGACCACCCGCGCCAACCCTGGTGACCCGCACCGGAACCCGTCGCCGGGCAAACCCGGCGGGCCGGACCGGACGGGCCGGCCGGACCGGTCGGCCGGGACGCCGGGGTGACGCGGATGGCTCTGCACGTCGCGCGGAAGGACCCCCGCGCCCACTGGTTCCTGCTCTTCCTCGCCCTGACCGTGCTGCTCGCCGCGTTGTTCCTGCACGGGTACGCGACCGTCGGATCGGGCGGCTCGGGCCACGCCGCGGACCGGGCGGGCACCGCCGACGGTGACCCGACTCCGCCCGGCGGGCCGTCGACGGACGACGACCTGAGCCGGGGCGGGCCGGTGATCCGACTCGACGGCCCGAAGCCGGTGACCCGGTCGATGCCCGCCCGGACCATCGCGCTGACCTTCGACGACGGTCCCGATCCGCGCTGGACCCCGGCGATCCTGGACGTCCTGCGTCGGCACCACGCCAAGGCCACGTTCTTCGTGGTCGGCGCCCGGGTAAACGAGCACCCGGAACTGACCCGCCGGATCCTCGCCGAGGGCCACGAGATCGGCTCGCACACCTTCACCCACGCCGAGCTGGCTGCCGTGCCCGACTGGCGCCGGGAGCTGGAGCTCAGCCTCACCCGTACCGCGGTCGCCGGGGCCACCGGCCGCTACCCCACCCTCTTCCGACCACCGTTCTCGTCCTCGCCGGGCGCGCTGACCACCGACGACCAGTCGGTGCTGCGGGCGGCGGCCCGGAGCGGGCACATCGCGGTGCTGGCCGACCGGGACACCCGGGACTGGCAGCGGCCCGGCGTCGACGCCGTCGTCGCCGCCACCCTCGGTGTGGACGACGGCACCGGCGACCAGGACACCGGGGACAGCGACCGGGGTGCGGTGGTGCTGATGCACGACGGCGGCGGCGACCGGTCCCAGACCGTCGCCGCGCTCGACCGGCTGCTGCCGGCGCTGACCGGGCAGGGCTACCGGTTCACCACCGTCTCCGGGGGACTCGCCGCGCCGTCGTCGAATCCGCCGGCCTCCCGGACCGACCGGCTGGGCGGTGACACCCTGCGGTACGCCCAGACCGCTGCCGGCTGGCTCGCCGCCGCGATGACCTGGCTGCTCGGCCTGGCGCTGCTGCTCGGCCTGGCCCGGCTCTCCGTCCAGGTGGTCTGCGCCGAACGGCACCGCCGGCGGGTGGGTGCCCGGTCCGGCACCGGGCCCCGGTTCCTCGAACCGGTCACCGTCGTCGTGCCGGCGTACAACGAGTCGGCGAACATCGCGGCGACGGTACGGTCCCTGGTGGCCAGCGACTATCCCGCCCTCGACGTCATCGTCGTCGACGACGGCTCCACCGACGGCACCGCCGACATCGTGGAACGGATGCGGCTGCCCGGGGTACGGGTGGTCCGGCAGGCGAACGCCGGCAAGCCGGCCGCGCTCAACACCGGCATCCGGTACGCCCGTACCGAGTTCCTGGTCCTGGTGGACGGGGACACCGTCTTCCAGCCCGACACCGTGTACCGGCTCGTCCAGGGCTTCGTCGACCCGTCGGTCGGGGCGATCTCCGGCAACACCAAGGTGGCGAACCGGCGCCGGCTGCTCGGCCGGTGGCAGCACCTCGAGTACGTCATCGGCTTCAACCTCGACCGCCGGATGTACGACGTCCTGCGGTGCATGCCGACCATCCCCGGAGCCATCGGCGCGTTCCGCCGGGAGGCGCTACGGGACGCGGGCGGGGTACCGGCGGACACCCTCGCCGAGGACACCGACCTGACCATGGCGGTGCTGCGCGCCGGTTGGCGGGTGCCGTACGAGGGACGGGCGATCGCCTGGACCGAGGCGCCGGCGACGCTGCGCCAGCTGTGGCGACAGCGGTACCGCTGGTGCTACGGCACCCTCCAGGCGATGTGGAAGCACCGCCGGTCGGTACAGGAACGGGGTGCCGGCGGACGACTGGGCCGACGGGCGCTGCCGTACCTCACCGTCTTCCAGGTGCTGCTGCCGCTCACCGCGCCGGCGGTCGACGTCTTCGCCGTCTACGGGCTGTTCTTCCTGCCCTGGAGTCAGCTCGTGCTGGCCTGGCTGGGGTTGCTCGCCCTGCAGACGCTGACCGCCGGGTACGCGCTGCGACTCGACGGGGAACGACTCGGACCGCTCTGGGCACTGCCGCTGCAGCAGCTCGTCCACCGCCAGTTGATGTACCTGGTGGTGGTGCAGTCGGTGGTCACCGCCCTGCTCGGCGGCCGGCTGCGCTGGCACCGGATGGTCCGGACCGGCGAGGCGGCGGCCCTGGTCGATCCGCCCGTCGGTCAACGTCCGCCGACCGGTGTCCAGGGCGCCGGAACCCGCTGGCCGACGAACCGCACGGACTATCCGGACCGGCCCCGGGTACGGATCCACCGCGACGCCTGAGGTGTGCGGGAGGGGCCCTCCTTTGCGGAGGGGCCCCTCCCGGCTGAGCGCGGGTCAGTGCCGGTGACCCCGGGCGTCACCGTTGTCCTGGTCGGCGACGAAGGCCGCGATCCAGGCCAGCGGGGCGTTCCAGTTGATGGTCAGTTCGTTCGTCGACCACGACTCGATGTCGTCGATGTAGCAGAACTGCGGCGCGCAGCCCCGCAGCTTCTGCTGCGCCACCGGGTCCTGGATCGCCGAGTTCGGGCCGCCGGAGAGGGTGCCCCGGGGCGGGTTCGGCAGGTCGGGGTTGAGCTGGCGGGCGTACCAGCGGCTGTGCTGGTTACGGGACGCCACCTCGCCGTAACCGGTGACGTACGACTGGTTCAGGGCGTTGCGGCCGAGGATGTAGTCCATCGTCTGCAGCACCCCGTCGCGGTACCGGTCCTTGCCGCTGATGTCGTACGCGACCGCCATCACGATCGCGTTGTTGACGATCAGGTTGTTGGAACCCCAGTCGAAGAGATTGTCCGACGGGTTGTACGGGATGCCGTACGGGTGGGCCTTGAGCGTGGCCAGGTAGCGGTCGGCGCCGGCCAGCACCGAGGCGCGTACCCGGTTGCGGTCCGGGAGCCGGCTGGGCAGCGTCGCCAGCTGGAGCCGGCCGAGCGCGGCGGTGTTGCCCCAGTCCATGCCCCGCTCCCGCCACACGTCGCCGGTGTGGTGCGGCGAGGCGAGCAGGAAGTCCCGGTACGTCTTCGCCCCGGTGGTCAGGTACAGCTCGGCGGCGGCCCAGTAGAACTCGTCGCTGACGTCGGGGTCGCTGTAGGCGCCGCCGCCGTTGCCGTCGTTCGGGTCGGCGTAGATCGCCGGGTTGGCCCTGGCCGCCGCCCAGGCCCGCTCGGCCGCGACCAGGTTGCGCTGCGCGAACGTCCGGTCGTACGGGGTGAAGACCCGGGCCGCCTGCGCGGCGGTGGCGGCCAGGTTGAGGGTGGCGGCGGTGGACGGCGGGTGCAGTTCGCGGCGCTTGTCGTCGAGGTGCGGCAGCAGCGGCAGGCCGGTCCACGAGTCGTCGTGGATCTTGTGGTGGGCCATCCCGGCGAGCGGCTGACCGGCCGGGACCTGCATCTTGAGCAGGAACTCCTGCTCCCAGCGGGCCTCGTCGAGGATGTCCGGCACCCGGTTGCCGCTCTCGGGCAGGGTCAGGGTCCGGTCGCCGATCCGCCACGGTTCACCGGTGTCGGCCCGTACCGCGCGCTCGTACTCGCTCATCAGCTGGTGCACCGAGATGCCGCCGTTGACCACGTACTTGCCGTGGTCGCCGGCGTCGTACCAGCCGCCGGAGACGTCCAGGGTGTAGTCGCAGACGCCGGGCTGGCAGGGCACCACGGTGTCGCCCTGGTTCGGCGCCACCCCGGCGTGTCCGGCCGGCCGGCCGTAGCCGGGGCGCAGCGTCTCGGAGATCTCGGTCCCGCTGCGCTGGGTGTAGTAGAACTTCAGCGCGTCGGTACGGAGTTGCTCGTAGAAGCCGGAGTCGATGTCGAACGGCCGGCTGGTCTCACCGTCGGCGGTCAGCGTGTATCCGGTGCCGGCGCGGGTGAACCGTCCGAAGTCGATGGTGTGCACGCTCTGCCCGGAGGACCGGTCGAGGCCGCGCGGGGTGGTGTGGCCGTGTGCCACGACCCGGCCGGCGCGGTCCCGCAGCTGCCACGGCAGCCGCCCGGTGGCGTCGGTGACCACCGTGGCGTTCTTCGGCCCCTTCGGCAGGTAGCCGACCATGTTGACCCGGACCCGGGGGCCGGTGTCCGGGACGTACACCTCGGGTTCGGCGCCACCGGTCAGCGAGATGTCGTCGAGGCAGATGGTCCACGGTTCGGCGCTGCCGCCGATCTGGAACGCGACCTGGGCGTTCGGCAGGTCGACCGGGGAGGTGAAGGTGTACCGGTAGTTGTTGCCGGAGACGCTCAGCTCGGGGTTGGCCGCCAGGTACTGGGTGTACGGGTCGACCGGGAGCTGGACCAGGGCCTTGCCGACCCGGGCCGGGGTCGCCTGGCCGAAGAACCGGAACTCGTACGTCTCACCGGCGACCAGGTTGATGTTGTCCTGGCCGATGATCACGTCCCACGGGTTGACCGTGCCGCCGGGGACGTTGGCGCAGAGCTGGCCGGTGCTGGAGTCGAGGGTCAGGTTGGCGGTGCCCCACCAGGGGGCGTGGCCGTTGTCGAAGCTGCCGTTGACGATCTGTTCCGGCGCGTCGGCGGCGACCGTCGTGGTCCCGTCGGTCGGGGCGTACGCGACGGCGGGCGCGCTCAGTGCGGTGGCGGCCAGCGCCGTGGCGGTCACGGCGGCGAGGGGGACGGCTCGCTGCCAGCGGGGTCTGGGCACGGGAGTCCTTCCGGTGGGCACGCGGTGACCGGGGGGCCGGCACCGCCGGTTGGGTGTCAGGTGCGGACGGACCAGTCTGGTGGACGCGGACCAGGATCGATGGAAGCGCTCCCAGACCGATGGATACCGGGAGATTGACATCGAGTTTCATGCGTGTCAACAGCCCGTTCGGAGGACCGCAACCCGTTGATCGCGATAAATCCGACTAAGGTCGGCAAGATCTTGGACTGACATCCCGCGCCTGGTCAGACAGCATCGTGCTGTCCGCCCGCGTTCAGCCCAGCCGGCGCCACCTGGGAGGTCCTCCCGGCGCCGCCGGATCCGAGGGGAGCCCACCGATGATCCGCAAGTACGGCAAGGCCCTCGCCGCGATCGCCGGAGCCGCGCTCACCGTCGCCTACGGCGCGCTCTCCGGTGACCAACGCATCGAGGCCGACGAGGCGGTGCAGATCGCCATCGCCGCCGCGACCGCGATCGGCGTCTACCTCGTACCGCTGACCCCGCAGTACCGGTGGGCCAAGACCGCCGTCGCCGTGGTCCTCAGTGTCCTCCAGGTCCTCGCCACGGTGATCCTCGGCGGCCTGGACTCCAACGAGTGGATCGCACTGCTGCTGGCCGCGCTGACCGTGGCCGGCGTCGGCGCCGCCCCGGCGGTCTCCAGCAACGGCGTCAGCAACCAGACCCCACGCGCCGCAGCCGGTACCGGCCAGCCCACCGAACACACCCCGGCCTGACCGGCGGCCACGTCGGCGGCCCGCCGACGTGGCCGCTACTTCCAGCGGAAGTGCACGAACAGGCGACCGAAGTTCTTGGAGTCCTTCTCCACCCGGTGGTAGAGCTGCTTGATCTCCTTCTGGTCGAGAAACCGCAGCACCCGCTTCTTGAGCTGACCGGAACCCTTGCCGGGGATGATCTCGACCAGGGTCGCCTTCTTCGCCACCGCCTCGTCCATGATCCCGCGCAGCGCCCGGTCGATGTCCTGCCCACGGTTGAAGATGTCGTGCAGGTCGAGCTTGAGCTTCATCGGGCGGCCACCGTCGGCGCAGGGTCCATGGCACCCCATCCTAGGCACGCCGACGGCGGCCGGGCCGACCTCGCCAGCGCCTGCCGGGCCGACCTCACCGCCACCCGCCGGCCCGGACTCACCGACGCCCGCCGACCCGGGTCTGCACCCGCTCCATGGCGATCCGATAGTCGTCGTTGCCGGCGTACATCGCGGCCGCGATCCGCAGGTGCCGCAGCGCCTCCACCGGCCGACCGACCCGTTCCAACGTACGGCCCAGCACGTGGTGGGCGTAGTGGTCACTGGGGTCACGGTTGACCAGGGTGCGCAGCTGCTCCTCGGCCCGGCCGAGCTGGGCGGTCTGGAAGTAGGCCCGGGCCAGCAGCTGCCGTACGGCGGCGTTGTCGGGCTCCGCCTCGACGATGGGCTCCAGCAAACGGGCCGCCTCGGACGGGTCCCCGGTCTCGAAGTACATGGTCGCCCGCCGGTAGTCCGCCAGAAGATCCATTCGACCCACCTCCCACTGTCGCCGCCACTTGCCTCGACGCTGGCACAACACCGCCACTCGCGCGACTGTTCCGCCCCCTACCGCAGTACGACCGAAAGATGCCTGTTCAGTCCGGAATATCCGGCTCAACCGGGCCGAATCGCCCAGGCCCGTACCCCACCGACGATGCCGGCGGTGTTCGGCACCACGACGACGTCGTCCCCCATCCGGGCCAACTGCTCCGGCCGGACCAGTCGGGAGTTCCCGCCACCGAGATAGAGCCGGTCCCACTGGAAGACCGGACGCAGCCCGTCGACGACGGTACGGACCCGCCGGGACCAGAACGCGTCACCGAGCCGGCGCCGCTCGTGCTCCCCGACGTAGGTGTCGTAGCTCATCCCCCACCGCACCGGGGCCTGCGACAGTTCCAGATGCGGGGCGAGCACCCCGCCGTCGAAGAGCGCGCAGCCCAGCCCGGTGCCGAGGGTCAACACCAGTTCCAGGCCGGTCCCGGCGACCACCCCGGCACCGTGCACCTCGGCGTCGTTGAGCACCAGCACCGGCAGGCCGAACGCCTCGGCGAGCGCGCTCTGCGCGTCGTACCCGGACCACTCGGTGACCAGCGCGGGCTCCGGCTTCGTCCGCGGCCCGGCCCGGGTCACGTAGTGCGGGGTCGCCACCACCACGCCGTGCCGGATCATCCCGGGCATGCCGACGGTGACCCGGTCGGCGCCCGGCAGCCGGGACCCGAGGTCGACAAGCGTCTTGACGAACAGGCTGGTCGGCAGCGGGTACGGCGTCGGCACCCGCAGCGGCCGGGCCCGCATGGTGCCGGCCTCGTCGAGTACGGAGGCCTTGATCCCGCCGCCACCGCAGTCGATCGCCAACGTGGTCCTCACCGTCCCAGTCTGCCGCCCCGACCGACGGTCCGCCCGCTCCGGTCGCCTTCGCGTCCGCCCCGCTGCCGGCCGGTCATCGGATCACGGCAGATAGCATCGGAGTCCTCATGAGCGCCACACTGATCGCCAAGGACCTCGCCGCCGGCCACGGGGAGCGGATCCTCTTCGCCGACCTGGAACTGGTCGTCGCCCCCGGTGACGTCGTCGGTGTGGTCGGGGTCAACGGCGCCGGGAAGTCGACGCTGCTGCGTACCCTCGCCGGCTGGCAGGCCGTCGAGCAGGGCACCGTCAGTCTCAGCCCGCCCACCGCGACCGTCGGCTACCTGCCGCAGGAGCCGGAGCGCCGACCCGGCGAGAGCGTCCGCGACTTCCTCGGCCGGCGGACCGGGGTGACCGCCGCGCAGGCCGAACTGGACGCGGCGACCGAGGCGCTGACCACCGGGGCGGACGGCGCCGACGACCGGTACGCGGCCGCGCTGGAGCGCTGGCTCGCCCTCGGCGGGGCGGACCTGGCCGAACGGGCCGACCAGGTCGCCGCCGAACTCGGCCTCACCGTCGACCTGGACCAGCCGATGACCGCGCTCTCCGGCGGCCAGGCGGCCCGGGCCGGGCTGGCGTCGCTGCTGCTCAGCCGCTACGACATCTTCCTGCTCGACGAGCCGACCAACGACCTCGACCTGGCCGGGCTGGAACGGCTGGAGGAGTTCGTCACCGGGTTGCGGGCCGGCACGGTGCTGGTCAGCCACGACCGGGAGTTCCTCACCCGCACGGTCACCCGGGTCCTGGAACTGGACCTGACGCAGCAGCAGGTCCGGCACTACGGTGGCGGCTACGCGGCCTACCTGGAGGAGCGGGAGGTGGCCCGCCGGCACGCCCGCGCCGACTACGAGGAGTACGCCGACACGAGGGCCGGGCTGGAGGCGCGGGCCCGGTCCCAGCGCGCCTGGATGGAGAAGGGCGTCAAGAACGCCCGTCGGAAGGCGACCGACAACGACAAGATCGGCCGGAAGTTCCGGACCGAGGCGACCGAGAAGCAGGCGGCGAAGGCCCGGCAGACCGAACGGCTGATCGAACGGCTGGAGGTGGTCGAGGAGCCGCGCAAGGAGTGGCAGCTCCGGATGGAGATCGCCGCCGCGCCCCGGGCCGGTGCGGTGGTCGCGGCGCTGCGTGGCGCGGTGGTACGCCGGGGCGGGTTCACCCTCGGCCCGGTCGACCTGCAGGTGGACTGGGCCGACCGGATGGTCATCACCGGGGCCAACGGTTCCGGCAAGACCACCCTGCTGGCGGCGCTGCTCGGGCGACTGCCGCTGGACGACGGCACCTCGTCGCTCGGACCCGGGGTGGTGGTCGGCGAGGTGGACCAGGCACGCGGGCTCTTCCTCGGCGAGCAGGCCCTGCTGGACGCCTTCGGTGCCGCCGTACCGACGATGAACCCGGCGGACGTGCGGACCCTGCTGGCCAAGTTCGGGCTGCGGGCGGCACACGTGCTCCGCCCCGCCACCACCCTGTCGCCCGGGGAACGGACCCGGGCGGCGCTGGCCCTGCTCCAGGCCCGGGGCGTCAACCTGCTGGTGCTGGACGAGCCGACGAACCACCTCGACCTGCCGGCGATCGAGCAGTTGGAGTCGGCGCTGGAGTCGTACCCGGGAACTCTGCTGCTGGTCACCCACGACCGACGAATGCTGGAGACGATCCGGACCACCCGGCACATCCGGGTCGACGCCGGCCGGGTGACCGAACGCTGAGTCCGAGCGCCCTGATCCGCCCCTGACCTCGCCGCCCCTCCGCACTACGGACGGCAGCGACATCGGCACTCCCCTGTTTGCCTACCCGACCGACTGGGCAAAGCTCCCGCCATGCCCAAGTGGGAGTACGCCCTGCTGGTCCGCCGGCGGCAGCCCCGGCTCGACGAAGCCGGCTGGGAGCTGGCATACACCTGGTACGGCCCCGACGGTGCCGTGCTCGACGTCTCCGCGTACGGGGACACCGCCCTGACCCACCTCAACCGCGCCGGAGCCCAGGGCTGGGAACTGGTCTCGGTCACCGAGGACAGCAACATGCAGGGCAGCGCCGAACTGCACCGCTACCACATGAAACGGCCGATCGCGGTCGCCCCGACCCGGCCCCGGATCCGCAACGTCAGTCGGTCCGCCCGTCGCGCCGTCGGCTGACACCCCGCGCAGCGCCGGAGTGTGCGCAAGGCCCCTTCCGCGCCACCGGCTGCCGCCCCGGCGACAGAAAGGGGCGTCCCCGCGACAGGAAGGGGCGTCCCCACACGCATGGCGGGGTGGAAACCGGGTAGGCACGACCCGGAGGTGGGCATGGTCGCGCAACTGCACAGGGCGCCCTCCGGAGACCGGTTGCGGGCGATCGACGAGTTTCTCGGCATGGCGTACGCCGACCTGGTCAGGCACGACGACCGGCTGCGCGGCACCGCGGTCGAGGCCCGGTTCGACCGGGGGGTCGCGCACCTGACCGGTGACGTGGCGGACGCCGCCGAGCTGCGGATGGTGCGGGACCTGGTCGGACGGCTGGACGGCGTACTCGCCGTCTGGTCGCGGGTCCGGGTGGCCGGTCGGGAGCCGGTCGTCGTCGACCTGGGTTGTGGTGCGGCGAAGCAGTATCCCGGCAACCTCGGCCTGGACCTGCGGCTGGCACCGGGGGTCGACGCCCAGGCGGACCTCTCCACCTCGCTGCCGCTGGCCGGCGACTCGGTCGACGTGGTCTTCACGGTGCACATCCTGGAACACCTGATCGACTTCCTGACCCTGGTCGACGAGATCCACCGGGTGCTCCGGCCGGGCGGTGTCCTGCATGTGATGAGCCCCTGGTGGGGGCATGTCAACGCGGTCGCCGACCCGACCCACGTACGACTGCTGGACGTCCAGACGATCAAGCACATGTGCGACCGTCATCCAGGGGCCCGGCGCTGGTATCCGCTGCACGCCGGCTGCGACGGGGCGTCGATCTTCGCCGACCTGACCCCGCTGGGCCCGGACGATCCCGGCCCGGACCGTGCCCACCTGGCCCGGTTCTTCGACTGACCGGCACAGCCGACGCCCCGCCGGGATGCCGGGGGAAGGCATGCCGGTGGCCCGGACGGGAACCCGACCGTGTCGGAAACGGTCGAGTCTGCTGGGGAGGTCGGCGCATGCGCGCGGTGATGGCGGAGTCGTACGGGGCGATGCCGGAGGTCCGGGAGATGCCCGAACCGTCGCCCGTCGGCGGCGATGTGAAGATCGAGGTCCAGGCGTCGTCGCTGAACGGGTACGACGCGAAACTCGTCGACGGATACCTGGGCGGCGACATCGAACACCAGTTCCCGGTCGTGCTGGGGCGGGACTTCGCCGGCATCATCACCGAGGTCGGTCCCGGAGTGGCCGGTTTCATGCCGGGTGAGAAGGTCTTCGGGGTCGTCGCCAAGCCGCGACTCGGCGACGGCTCGTTCAGCGAGTACGTCGTCGTACCGGAGGACATCGGGCTGGCCCCGCTGCCGGCCGGGGTCGACTACCGCGCCGCCGGGGTGCTGGGGCTGGCCGGGGTGGCCGCGCTGGCCAGCGTGGACGCGGTGGCGCCGGGGCACGGCGAGCTGGTGCTGATCTGCGGTGCGACCGGCGGGGTCGGGCACTACGCCGTGCAGCTCGCCGCCGCCCGGGGCGCCTCGGTGATCGCGACCGCCGAGCCGGGGCCGCAGGCCGACCTGATGTTCGAGTTGGGCGCCGCGCACACCGTGGACCACCGGGGTGACCTGGCCGCCCAGGTACGACGGTTGGCGCCGGCCGGGGTCGACTGCGTGGTGCACCTGGCCGGGGATCCGAACGTGCTCGCCGACCTGCTGGTGCCGGGCGGGCGCTTCTCGTCCAGTCTCGGGGTGGGCCCGGAGCAGTTCGGTGGCCGGGACCTGTCGGTGACCGCGATCGAGGCGGTCCCGGACCGGATCGTGCTGGAGCACCTGGCGACGGAGGTGGCCGCCGGCCGGCTGCGCCCGTCGATCGCCCGGACCTACCTGCTGGACGAGGTGCCGCAGGCGTTCGCCGACTTCAACAGCAGCGGCACGGTTGGCAAGATCGCCGTCGCGATCGGCTGACCGGCGTCACTCGGTGGCCCCGACGTCAGTGCGCCCCGGCGGACCGACGTCGGTCGGCTCCGGCCGCCCGGCCGACCTGGCGTCAGTCAGCTCCGGCCGCCCGGCGGGGCGGAAGTCAGTCGGCTCCGGCCGCCCGGCGGGCGAGGAGCTCGGGGGCGAGTACCGTCACCGCCCCCGGCTCGACCCGGATCAGATCCGCGTCGGCCAGGGTCCGCAGCGCCCGGTTGACGGAGACGCGGGTCAGGCCGAGCGTCTCGGCCAGCCCCTGCTGGGCGCCGGGCAGCGGGACCCGTCGGCCGGTCTGTGCGGCCGCCGTCACCAGCCAGGACGCGACCCGGGTGGGGGCGTCCGCGAACGCGGTGCGGACCAGGTCGCGTTGCCGGTGCCGTAGTTCGCGGGCCAGGTGGGCCAGGACGTGCCGACGGACCGCGGGGACGTCGTCGACGAGCCGCAGCAGTTCCGGGGCGGGCAGCATCCGGCAGTGGACGGTGGTGGCGGCCAGCCAGGTGGCGGTGTGGCGGCCACCGTCCAGAACCGCGCTCTTGTCCACCGCGCAGGGCGCGGTGAATTCGCCGAGTCGCAGCCGCCGGCCGCCGGCCGTCTCGTGTACGGCGGTCAGCGCTCCGGCCTCCAGCACCAGCAGGTGTCCCGCCGGCTCACCCCGGACGGCGAGGACCGTGCCGGCGGGTACGACCCGGGGCGGTGACCGGTCGAGCAGGTGGTGGAGCCGCTCCGGGTCGAGCCCGGCGAACAGCGGTACGGCGGCCAGTCGGCTCAGCTCCGTTGCCTCCATCCGGCAATTGTGCCGCCCGGCCCTGGTCGCTTCTGCCGGTTGCCGGCTGATGTTCCCTGGCCGGGCTGTATCGGCTGATACAGCCGGGGCCGGGTCGGTGGCCGTACGATCCCGACATGATCGTTGTGGAACTGCGCTTCTCCTCGGACGCGGCGGAGCGGTTGGCGGCCCGTCCGGCACACCGTGACCTGCTGGCCCGCTGGCACGCCGAGGGGTTTGTGGTGGCCGCCGGGCCCTGGCCGGACGAATCGGGAGCGTTGCTGCTCTTCGACGCGGACGAGGCGACGGTCCGGCAGCGGATGACGGAGGACCCCTACTACCGGACCCCGGGCGTGACCGTGCACCAGGTCCGGGAGTGGCATCCGGTGGTCGGCGGCCCGGCGTCGGTCAACTGACTCCCGACCGAACGCGTCACCTGTTGGTGGAGAGCGGGCGGCGGGACTTCGCCGCCTCGACCGCCCAGTTCAGGGCGTAGTCGGCGACCTCCTCCCAGCCGGGCTGGCCGAGGCTGTAGTGCGGCCGACCCGGGAACTCCTTGTAGCCGGTGATCGCGGTCGACTTCCGGTAGCGCCCCGCCGTCGCCTGGCTGACCGTCGGCGGGGCGACCCGGTCGGCCCCGTCGGCGATCAGCAGCAGGGGCGCCCGCCGTTCGTTGCCGAAGTCGACCCGCAGCGCCGTACGGGGGTTGACGTTCGCCACCGCCGCCTCGAACAGCAGGTTTCCGGCCGCCGGTACCGCGTACCGCTGGTAGAGCCGCTCCGCCTCGGCCCGGGACATGGTGTTGGTCAGGGTCTGGTGGAACTGGTCGAGGGTCAGCGGTACGGCCCGGTGCCGGTTCGTCGGGTTGCGCAGTACCGGCAGGCCCGCCTTCACGGTCGACACCGGCAACCGGAGCACCCCCTTGACCGGCGCCGAGTCGATCGCCACCCCGGCCGCGCCGAGCCCCCGGTCCAGCAGCATCTGGGTGAACGCCCCGCCGAAGCAGTGACCGATCAGGATCGGCGCCCGGTCCAGGCTCCGGATGATCCCCTCGTAGTGGTCGACGATCTGCGCCACGCTCTGGTCGGCGAGGGCGGCCGGGTCCCGGCGGATCTCCTCGACGGTCTCCTCCATGCCCGGCCAGGCGGGCGTCAGCACCCGGTAGCCGGCGGCCCGGTAGCGGTCCGCCCACTGCTCCCAGCTGAGCGGGGTCAACCACATGCCGTGGATCAGCACGATGCTGTCGGGTGTGGTGGGTACGGCAGGGATGAGGGGCATGGTGTCCTCTTCCGAACGGTCGCGGCCCGAACGGGCGTGCCGAGGTGACAACGGTCGCCCGCCCCGGATACCCGGGCCCGGCCGCCCCAATCCGGTCCGGCGGAGACGGTCCGGCCCGGTCCGGGCTACCGGTCGAGTCGCCGGTAGCGGCGTACCGAGAGGGGCAGGAAAATCGCGGTCAGCAGCACGGGCCAGCCGGTCGCCAGGGGCAGCGCGTTGCGGGCGAGCCAGGAGTCCCCACCCCAGCCGGGATTGCCGAACAGCTCCCGTACCGCGGCGATCGTCGCGGACAACGGGTTCGCCTCGGCGAGTACGCCGAGCCAGCCCGGCATCGTCTCGGGTGACACCACGGCGTTGGAGAGGAAAAGCACCGGCCAGACCAGGATCTGGAGGGCGACCACCGACTCGGGCTGCCGGAGCAGCAGTGCGAGGTAGATACCGACCCAGAGCAGGGCGAAACGCAGCATGAGCAGCAGCCCGAATCCGGCCAGCGCGGCGCCGGCGCCGGCGTGCCAGCGCCAGCCGACCGCCAGTCCGCAACCGATCATCACCAGCAGTCCGAGCACCGAGTTGAGCATGTCGGCCATGCTGCGGCCGAGCACCACCGCCGAGGAGGCCATCGGCATCGCCCGGAACCGGTCCGTGACGCCCCGGGCCGCGTCGGTGGCGATCGCGGTGTAGGTGGCCTCTATGCCGAACAGCATCGTCATCGCGAACATGCCGGGCATCAGGAACTCCCGGTAGTTCCCGCCGCCGGTGATCAGCATCCCGCCGCCGAACAGGTAGCCGAACATCAGCACGACCATGATCGGAAAGAACAGTTCGATGGCGACCTGCAGCGGCTGGCGCGCCCGGTGCGCCAGGTCCCGCCGGGTGATCGTCCACCCGTCCTGCAGCGCCCAGCGCAGTCGCTGCGGGCCGGTACGCGGCGGGGCCGGGATCACGAGGCTCATCGGGCCCCCTCCGGCGCGCGCCACCGGTTCGCCGGGTCGGGTGCGACCCGTTCCCCGGCGGCGGTCGTACCGGAGGCGCTGTCGACGCTGTCGGCACCGGACGCACTGTCGGCACGGGCGGCAGTGCCGACACGGGCGGCAGTGCCGGCGCCGGAGGCACTGCCGGCACCTGCGGTGAGGTGCAGGAACACCTCGTCCAGGGTGGGTCGGCGCAGCGCGATGTCCTCGACCACGACACCCTGCTCGTCGAGGGCGCGGACCAGCTCGGTGAGGGCGTGGATGCGGTCCCGGACGGCGACGCCGGCCCGACGGTTCTCCCGGTCGACGCTGACGTCGCCGGCGCCGAGCCGGCCGAGCAGGGCGGCGGCGGCCGGCAGGTCGTCGGCCTCGCGCACCACGACGTCGAGCCGGTCGCCGCCCCGCAGGGCCTTGAGCCGCTCCGGGGTGTCGTCGGCGATGACCCGGCCGGCGTCGACCACACAGATCCGGTCGGCGAGCTGGTCGGCCTCGTCGAGGTACTGGGTGGTGAGCAGGACCGTCGTACCGGCGCCGACCAGGGCACGGACGGCTGCCCAGACCTCGTTTCGTCCGTGCGGGTCGAGCCCGGTGGTCGGCTCGTCGAGGAAGAGCACCGGTGGCGTCAGGATGAGACTGGCGGCCAGGTCGAGCCGGCGCCGCATCCCACCCGAATAGGTCTGGACCGGCCGGTCACCGCTGTCGGTGAGCCCGAACCTGGCCAGCAGCTCGTCCGCCCGCTGGTCGGCCACCCGGCCGGGCAGGTGGTGGAGCCGGCCGAACATCGCCAGGTTCCGCCGGCCGGAGAGCACCTCGTCCAGGGCCGCGTGCTGCCCGACCAACCCGATCCGGTGGCGGACCTGGTCGGCCTGGCGGGCCACGTCGAAACCGGCCACCTCGGCCCGTCCGCCGTCGCCGCGCAGCAGGGTGGTGAGGATCCGCACCACCGTGGTCTTGCCCGCACCGTTGCGCCCGAGCAGGCCGTGCACCGTACCGGTGGGCACGGCAAGGTCGAATCCGTCGAGTGCGAGCCGGTCGCCGTACCGCTTGCGCAGTCCGTCTGCCCGGATCGCCAGCGCCTCGGTCATCACACCCCTAATCCCGTACGTCGTAAAGAGTTATTCGGCAAATATAGCGTACGCCGTAAAGAGTTCAAGCCTGTCCGCGAACCGGGAGAATGGCGGGGTGACCACGGAGTACAGCGGCACCGGCGACCCCAAGCGGAGCATGGAACTGCTCTGGGGCGTACCGGACCGACCCCGGCGCGGGCCGAAGCCGAAGCTGACCGTGGCGCGGATCGTGCAGGCGGCGATCGGGATCGCGGACGCGGACGGCCTGGCCGGACTCTCCATGCGCCGGGTCGCCGAACAGCTCGGGGTCACCGCGATGTCCCTCTACACCTACGTCCCCGGCAAGGGCGAACTGCTCGACGTCATGCTCGACACGGTGTACGGCGAGGACCTCACCCCGGACCCACCCCCGGCCGACGGGGGCGCCGCCGACTGGCGGGCCAGGCTCGAACGGCTGACCCGGCAGAACTACGAGCGCTACCGGCGCCACCCCTGGTTGCTGCAGGTGGCGTCCAGCCGCCCGGTGCTCGGCCCGAACCTGATGGCCCGCTGGAACCAGGAACTCGTCGCGGTCGAGGGACTCGACCTCACCGACGTCGAGATGGACCTGGTGATCACCCTGCTCGCCGACTACGTGCACGGCGCGGTACGCGGCGCGGTCGAGGCGGCCCAGGCCGAGCAGCGGACCGGGATGACCGACGAGCAGTGGTGGAGCTCGTACGCACCCCTGCTGGAGCAGGTCTTCGACGCCGAACGGTTCCCGGTCGCGGCCCGGGTCGGCCAGACGACGGGCGAGGAGTACCAGGCCGCAACCGACCCGGCCCGGTCCTTCGAGTTCGGCCTGCAGCGGGTCCTGGACGGAATCGGAGTGCTCATCCAGACCCGGGTCGGGTCGGCGGACCGGACCTGACCCGTAGGCTCCGGCCCCGTCGGGTCGCGGAACCGACGGCGTTGCCTCTCCCACCCGAGCCTGGATATATTCACTCCCATCATCGAATGGGAGCGTTCCCACAGGCACTCGTCCCCTCGGACGTGACGGAGAGGGTCGACCTGCATGAGCACGATCCGGCTGTTGGTGGCGAACGGGTGCAGCTTCGCCCGGGGCGCCGAACTCGCCGCACCGGAGCGGGACGCCTGGCCGGCCCTGCTCGGCGCCGACCTCGGCGTCCGGGTCGCCAACCTCGGCTGTGACGGCGGATCCAACCGGCGGGTCGTCCGCAGTACCGTCGCCCACCTGGATGCCGTCCGGCGGGCGCACCGGGTGACGTACGACCAGATCCTCTTCTTCGGCATGTGGACCGCGCTCTGCCGCGACGAGTACTACGACAGCCGGATCGAGGACGGCCCGGTCCGGCCCGACCTCGGAGTCCGCCCCGACCTGCCGGAGGAGCCGCACTGGCAGCGGGTCGCCGACTGGAAGGCCGCCGAGGGGGACCGGCCGTCCCGGGCGTACCTGAAGCACCTGTTCAGCACCACCGGCGGGACCGTCAACTTCTTCGTGGACTGGCTGCTGCTGGAACACCATCTCACCCAGCTCGGCGTGCCCAGCCGGTACGCGTTCGCCTGGGAGGTCCTGCCCGACCCGATCCCGGCCGAGGCGGTACCGGTGATGCGCGCCCTCCGCGCCGACCTGGTCTTCGGCCAACTGCCGCCGCGACCACAGGACACCTTCCGGGAGATGGTCGTCGGCCGGGTCCCGTTCGGACACTGGGACCACCCACTGCGCGAGGGACACCGGCACTTCGCCAACGCGCTGCTGCGCTGGCTGCGTACGGACGAACGGCTCCACTTTCCCCGCGCGGTCGGGACGGCCTCGGCATGACCACCGTGACCCACCGCCCGGCCACCGCGCCCCGGACCCGGCCAGCCACCGGGCCGGAACTCGTGTCGGTGGTCATCCCGACCCGTAACGGCGCGGCGACGATCGGCGCCCAGCTGGCGGCGCTGGGCCGGCAGACGTACCCGGGGCGGTGGGAGGTCATCGTCGTGGACAACGGCTCCACCGACCGGACCGTCGAGGTGGTCGCCGGCTTCCGCGACCGGCTGCCGGACCTGCGCCTGCACCGGGCCACCGCGCGGGCCGGCACCAGCTACGCCCGCAACGAGGGCTGCCGGGTCAGCCGGGGGCAGCTGCTGCTCTTCTGCGACCAGGACGACGTCGTCGGCCCGGACTGGGTGGCCGAGATGGTACGCGGACTCGCGGTCTTCGCCGCCGTCGGCGGACACGTCGAGCGGCACCTGCTCAACGACGAGGTCTCCCTGGCCACCCGCCCCGAGAAGCCACCCGGTTCACTGCAGGGCGGCTTCGACTTCCTGCCGTACGCCCTCGGCGCGAACTGCGGGGTACGGCGCACCGTCTACCAGGAACTCGGCGGCTTCGACCCCGACTACCGGTACGGCTCCGACGAGGTGAGCTTCTTCTGGCGGCTGCAACTCGCCGGCCACCGCCTCGGCGCACTGCCCGACGCCGTCGTGCACTACCGGCTGCGCCGCGACCTGCGGTCGATGGCCCGGCAGTACTACGCGTACGGCCTCAGCCATCCCCGGCTCTACCGGGACTTCGCCGCCGCCGGGCTGCCCTGCTCGATCCGGGCGGCGGCCCGGGAGTGGGGTTGGCTGCTGTGGCACCTGCCCGACCTGGTCCGGTCGCGGAAGTCCCGGGCGGTCTGGGTGACCCGGTGCGCGATGCGCTGTGGGCGGCTGGTCGGCAGTCTCCGCAACCGGGTCGTCTTCCCCTGAACCCACCGGTCCTGAGCGTTGTCTCAGGTTCTCTCAGCGCCGGCAAAGGTGGGGCCGGGAGGATCTTGCCATGGTGACGCTGTCATGAGCGCCGATGTGCTGGGCCGGCCCACCGGTGCCGTCGGCGGATCGGTGCGCGGGTTCGGGCTCTTCGCGGTGGTCTGGCTGGCCGCCTACGTGCTGGTCCACCTGTGGTGGGCCGTCGACGGTGCGCCGCGCTTCCTGGCGGGCCGGGAGTCCTACTTCCCCGGCGGCTGGGTTCCGGTGGTCATCGCCGCGGTCGCCCTGCTCGGCTGCGCGGCCGCCGTGGCGGGCGCTCGTCGACAGTGGAGCGACCGCCGTCACCACCTGCTCGCCGGTCTCCACGCCGCCGCCGGCGTCGCCCTGTGCGTCTACTCGTTCCTGTTCCCGGTCGTCGTCGTGTCACTGCTGTTCGAGGGCGGTGGCACCGACACGGTGGTCAGCCTGCTGGCCACCGGCAGCGGCGCCGCCGGCGGCGTCTTCTGTCTGGTCATCGCCGCGCGCGAACGGCGCCTAGCGGTGCGGCCCTGCGAGTCCTGCGGGCGGGTCCACGGCAGGTCGCCGGAGCGTCGGGACGAGTTGTCCCCCCGCTGGGCCTACGTCGGCGCCTATCTGGCCGTCGGCGGGTTCCTGGCCCGGATGGGCGTGTGGACGTACGACACGGTCACCGGCCAGTGGCCGTCGGCGGCGAGCCGGGCGATCGGACTCTCCTGGACCGCGATGCTGGTCTTCCTCGCGCTGATGAGCCTGGCCGGCACGGTGCTGCCGCTCGCCCTGGTGCACCGCTGGGGCCGGCTCTGGCCGGCGTGGCTGGGCCCGCTGGGCGGGCGTCCGGTGCCCCGGTGGCTGGTACTCGGTGTCGGCCTGTTCGTCGGGGCGAGCCTGACCGCGTACTTCGGCATCGCCGGCATGACCGCCTGGATCCGTGGTGAGTTCGGTGGCCCGTTCCTGCCGTTGCTGTTGGAGATGGGGGGCTACACGCTCTGGGGCGTCGGACTGCTGGTGGCGTCCGCGTCGTACTTCACACTGACCAGAGCTCCGTGTCCACGGAACGCGGTCAGCACGGACGTCCGACCGGGACGGTCGATCTCGACGGAGGAGAGCCGATGACGAGGCACGCTGTCCGGGCGGCACGGATGTTCGACGGCGAACGGCTGGTGGGCGGCGGGGTGCTGGTCCTGCTGGACGGCGGGCGCATCGCCGACGTGCACCAGGGTCGGGCCGAGGCGCCGGAGGGCTGGCCGGTCCGCGACGAACCGGACGGCACCGTGCTGCCCGGCCTGGTCGACGCGCACGTGCACCTGTGTGCCGATGCCGGGCCCGACGCACTCGGCCGGCTCGCCGAACGTCCCGAGTCGGACCTCGACGCGGTCGTCGAGGAGTCGCTGCGCACACACCTGGCGGCCGGCGTCACCACCGTCCGGGACCTGGGCGACCGGCGCGGCGCCGTACTCCGGTGGCGGGACCGGACGGTGCGCGACGACCTGCCGACGGTGCTGGCGGCGGGCGCACCGGTCACCAGCGTCGGTGGGCACTGCTGGGCGCTGGGGGGTGAGGCGAGCGGCGTCGACGGGATCCGCGAGGCCGTGCGGCTGCGGGCGGCGGCCGGCGCCGACCTGGTGAAGGTCATGGCCAGCGGCGGAGTCTTCACCCCCGGCACCGACACCACCCGGCCGCAGTTCACCGACCGGGAACTGGCCGCCGCGGTGACCCGGGCGCACGAGCTGGGCCTGCCGGTGACCGCGCACGCGCACGCGCTCAACGCGGTCGAGCAGGCGCTGCACGTCGGTGTCGACGGCATCGAACACTGCACGTGCGTGACCGCGACCGGCGCCCACGTCCCCGACCGGCTCGCGGACCGCCTCGCCGCGTCCGGGGTGGCGGTCTGTGCCACGCTCGGCACCGACCCGGGCGTGGTCACCCCGCCGGAGGTGGTGGCGATGGCGGCGGCGGCCGGGCTCAGCGAGGCCGCGCTGCGCGACGGCGTCGCCACCCTGCACCGGGCCGGAGTCCGCCTGGTGGCCGGGTCGGACGCGGGCCTCGGCCCGGCGAAGCCGCACGGGGTCCTGCCGGAGACGGTCGTCGAGTACGTCGCCTGCGGCATCCCCGCCACCGCCGCCCTCGCCGCGGCCACCTCGGTCGGCGCCGAGGTGTGTGGCCTGGGGCGGCGCAAGGGCCGCGTCCGCCCCGGATTCGACGCCGACCTGCTGGTCGTGGACGGCGACCCGACGAGCGACATCACCGCACTGCGCCGCCCGCTCGCCGTGTACCGCGCCGGCCACCCGGTGCGCGGATGACCGGTTCCACGGCGCCGCCGACAAACTGCTGCGGGAGCCGGAGGTGCGGGTCAGCGGGTCAGCCCGGCCACGGCTGCTCGTCCTGCCACCGGTCGTCGGCCGGATACCGGACGCCGATCCGGGACCGGACCGCGTCCAGGATCCGTAACACCGCCACCGTGTCGGCGAGCGTGACCAGCGGACTCTCGGTCAGGCCCGCGCGCAGGCAGCGCATCACCTCCACCGCCTCGTGGACAAAGCCCTCCCCGGCGTACGGCACCTCGACGGTCTGTGCCACGACACCGTCGCGGTGCACCGTGAACGTCGACGGCCGAAAGAAGCCCCGACCCAGTTCGATCCGTCCGGCGCTGCCGCAGACCGCCGCCGTCCACGGGGTGTCGGCGACGATCGAGCAGTTCAGGCTGGCCAGGGCGCCGTCCGGATAGCCGAGCAGCATTCCGGTGCTCTCGTCGACGCCGTACGGGGTCAGGGTGCCGAGCGCGCCGATCGACGTCGGTTCGCCGAACAGCAGGTGGGCCAGGGTGACCGGATAGACGCCGAGGTCGAGCAGGGCGCCGCCGCCCAGCGCCGGGTCACGCAGCCGATGGGCCGGGTCGACCGGCCCGACCAGTCCGAAGTCCGCCTGCACCATCCGGGGTACGCCGATCGCCCCGTCCCCGACCAGCTCCACCAGCCGGCGGATCGCCGGTACGCAGCGCAGCCACATCGCCTCCATCAGGAACAGGTTGTCGGCCCGGGCCCGGCTCACCAGGTCGACGGCCTGCCCCGCGTTGAGCGTGAACGGCTTCTCGCAGAGCACCGCCCGTCCGGCGTCCAGCGCCAGCCGGACCGCGTCGTGGTGGGTCGCGTGCGGGGTGGCGACGTACACGACGTCGACCCGGTCGTCGGCGACCAGGTTCGCCCAGCTCTCGTGGGCGTACGGGACGGCGTACCGGGTGGCGAACCGGTCGGCGCCGGCCGGGGTCCGCGACCCGACCGCCACCACCTCGGCGTCCGGCAGGGTGGCCAGGTCCTCGACGAACCGTCCCGCCATCCAGCCGGTGCCGAGGATGCCCCAGCGGATCGGACGCCCGGTCACCGGCCGGTGCCCGACCCGGCCGCCCCGACCGCCACCGGCTCCGACTCCACCGCCACCTGCTCCGACTCCACCGCCAACGGCAGACCGGCGGGAGCCGGCAGGGACTCGGCGGCTGGCAGTGTCTCGGGGACCGGCAGGGCCTCGGCCGCCGCGTGGCGCCGTTCCAGGTCGTCGCGGAGCGCCAGACAGTCGCGGACGTAGCCGACGGCCCGGGAGATCGGCGGGTGCGGGTCGCCGTCGCCGCAGTACTCGACACAGATCGCCGGCACGCCGAGTGCGGCGGCCCGGGTGATCCAGGCGTAGTTGTCCAGCACCCCCTCGGCGGTGTCGACGTTGAAGTCGGCCCGGCCGCCGTCCGGGTGCAGGTTCTTCAGGTGGAAGTAGCCGAGCCGGCCGGCGAGCTGGTCGAGCACCGCCGGGTCCCGGTCCGGCTCGCTGACGACGTACGCGTTGCCGGGGTCGGCGGTGGCGACCACGGCCGGATGGTCCACCATGGCCAGCAGCCGGGCGGTGTTCGCGACCGTGTCGTGCACCGAGCCGGGATAAACCTCGACCCCGACCCGGACGCCGAGCCGGGCGGCGTGGTCACCGAGCCGGCGGTAGCCCTCGGCGGCCCGGGCGTAGTGCCGCTCCTCGGCGACCGCGCTGCCGTTGCGCCGCCAGTCGTCCGGATGCCGTTCCAGGGTGCCGGACCAGCCGTTGACCAGCTCGACGCCGTTGCGGGCGGCGGCGGTGACGGTCCGTTCGGCCAGGGCCAGCGAGGCGGCCCGGCTCCGCGGGTCGTCGGAGACGAAGTCCCCGGTGTAGCCGACGCAGTGCACCCCGACCCCGTACCGGCGGCCGAGCGCGACCGCGGCGGCGACCTCGTCCTCCACCCGGGCCGGGTCGAAGTGGAAGTGGACCAGTTCGATGCCGTCCCAGCCGAACCGCCGGGCCACCGCGAAGACGTGTCGCAGGGGGTACCGGCGGAAGGTGTAGCTGTGCAGGACCAGCTTCATGTGTTCTGCCCTCCGCTCAACGCCAACCGCACTCCGCCGTTGGCGACACTCCGGTCAAGTGCGTGCAGCACCCGCAGGTCCCGCAGCCCGCGCGCGATGCTGACCTCGGTGGGTACCGGTTCGCCGACCACGCAGGCGGCCAGCGCCCGGTACTGGGCCAGGTACGGATCCACCGGCTCCGGCCAGAGCCACCGTCGGCCGCGTTCGTCGCAGACCAGGACGGAGCCGCCGGGGCCCATCGCCCACGAGTCGCGGACGACGACCAGTCCGCGCTCGCAGATGACGGTGTACCGCGAGACGCCGACGCCGGGCGCCTCGGTGAACGAGGCCTCCAACTGCAACTGCCGTTCGTCGCCGTACCAGACGGTCGCCTCGACGTGGATGTCGGTGCGGTCCGGATCCCCGCTCGGATAGCCGGTGGCCCGGCAGGCGGTCGGGCCCGAGCCGAAGACGTCGGACGCGGTCAGCAGCGGATAGATGGCCAGGTCGGCGAGGCAGCCGAGACCGCTGTCGGCCCGGCGGTTGCGCCAGTCGCCGTCCCGGTGGCCCAGGTGGGTGGCGGTCATCGACCGGACCGCACCGAGTTCGCCGGACCGGAGCAGGGCGACCACCGCCCGGTTGTAGGCGTTGTACCGGGACATGTAGCCGACCATCGCCGGCGCACCGGACGCCGTCGCGGCCCGGAAGATCCACTGCCCGGCGTCGACGGTGTCCGCCAACGGCTTCTCGACCAGCGTCGGAAGTCCCCGGGCCAGCGCCTGGCAGGCGAACTCGGCGTGCCGCCGGTTCGGGGTGGCGATGTGCACCGCGTCGAGCGGGGCACGGAGGAAGGAGCGGGTGTCGGCCCCGCACCAGGTCCCCGGGGATCGGGCCGCCACCGCGCCCAGCGCCACCGGGTCGGTGTCCAGCACCGCCGCCAGGCAGAGGTCGTCCGCGGTGGCGATCGCCGGCAGCAGCGACCGCTGGGTCAGGAATCCGGCTCCCACGATCCCGATCCGGAAGGTCACCGGTCGTCACTCCCTCCGCTGTCCACCAACCCGCCCGCCATCGAGCCACCGCGCACCGGCCCGCCCGTCACCGGCCCGCCCTCGACCGGTGCGCCCCTCACCGGTCCGCCCTGGATCGGCCCGCCCGGCGGGGCCGGACACCAGCGCAGCAGCAGGCAGCGCGGGGCGAGCGAGAGGTACGTGGCGCCGGCCAGTGCGTCCACCATGGACCGCATGGCGGCGAGGGTACGGCCGCACAGCGGCCCGGCGGCGGCGACCGGCCGGTCCGGGGCGAGCACCACCGCGACCCCGACCGAGCGGGTGTGCCAGACGAGCTGGTACGAGTGGTGGTTCCAGGCGCTTCCCTCGTGCACCTCGACCGGGCGGCCGAGCCGTTCGGTGAGTCCACGGTCGCCGCCCACCAGATCGCCGAGTCGTATCCCGTACCCGACGACGTGCAGGGTCGTCAGGTCCGGTCGGGTCGCCAGCCAGGCGGCCAGTACGCCGGTCAACTCGCCGACACCGGTCACCGGTCGACCGCCGGCCGGACGGTGCGCGGCGGACGGTACGGTGGGCAGCAGTCGTTTGTAGTGCTCGACGGCGTCGTGGGTGGCGAAACGCAGCCCGTGTCGTACCGCCACGCAGGCGACCAGGGCGGCGACCGCGTAACTGGCGGCCATCGCCCCGGCCACCGCCCCCGCTCCACCGTCGAGCCGGGGCAGCCCGGCCAGCGCCTCGGCGACGTCGACCACGACCTCCCCGGGAGCCGTCGGTGGGCCGGCGCCCGGCTCCGTCGACCGTCCCGCGCCCGGCTCCGCCGACCGTCCCGCGCCCGGCTCCGTCGTACCCGGGATCACCGCGTCCGGCCAGGGGCGGAACCGCTCCGACTTGCCGCCCCAGCCCTGCCGGGCGGCCTGCAGGGTCCAGAGCCGCAGGTCGGCACCGGCTCCCGCCGGCAGCCGGAACACCACCCGGGGCGTACCGTGCGGCGGCAGTCGTCGGGACTGCTCACCGGCCCACTCACCGATCGCCGGCAGCGCCTCGGCGAAGGCCCGGTACACCTCGACGAACCGGGGCCAGCTCAGCATCCGCGCGGCGAGCAGTGCCGGCACCGACAGCGGTACGCCGTAGAGGGCCACCTGGTCCCGGGCTCCGGCCAGCGACAACCCGCCGTCGTGGTCGGACAGTCGCAGCGGTGCGGCGCCGCCGGTCCGGTGCCAGAGCAGCGCCAGCGTGTCGGCGAGCAGCCGGGTCTCCCGGGTACGCCCCGAGGCGCTGACCACCACACACGCCGTTCCGGCCGACTCGCCCAGCTCGCCGAGCACCCGGCGCAGCACGTCCGGGTCCGGGGAGTCCAGCACCCGTACCCGGGACTGGTCGGGCACCGCCGCGCAGAGTGCCCGCAGCCCGAACGCCCAGCCGCCGGTGCCGACGAACAGCAGACGTCGACAGCTGCGCAGCGGTTCGTTGGCGCTGCGGGCGGCGAGCACCCGGGCGACCCGTGACCAGGGCGGCGCCTCCACCCAGCCGAGTCGGGGTACGCCGTCCAGGCTGGCGAGCGCCGCGACGGTGCCGGCCGGCCCGTGCCGTTCGCCCCGGGCCGCCGCGCGGACGTACGTCCAGAGTTCGGCGCCGCTCGGCTCGGGCCGCCGGTCGCCGATCACGACGTACCGCCGGGGTCCGCGGCGTCGTCGGGCCCGCCGACCGGGTGGACCACGGTCCCGTCCAGCCGGAGGTCGACCACCACCCGCAGCGGCGGCTGCCCGGCCACCGTGCCGGCGGTCAGGAGTTCCGCCGCCACGGCCGGCAGCGCCGGCAGCGAGACGAGGTGACTGACCAGCGGCGTCAGGTCGAGCGGGGTCCGACCGGGAGCGGCGGTGAGCAGCTCGCGGGCGGCGACGAGGTCGACGTTGCGGCCGCCCCGGCTGCCGACCAGGGTGCAGGACCCGCCGGCCGGATTGTCGACCCGCTGGCACCGGCCGGCGGCCCGCAGCGGTCCGGGGTCGACCGTCGTACCGCCCACCGGCAGTGGCCGGCCGGCGGGAAAGCCGCCGAACAGATGCAGCACGGACCGGTCGGCCAGGGCCGGCCAGGTCAGTTCGGCCGCCGCCGGTCCGGCGTCGCCGGCGACCGCGACCACGGCCAGGGCGGCGCCCCGGCCGGCGGTGACGGTACGGACTCCGCCGGCCAGACCGGAGTCCAGCGGCAGGACCGCGTCCGGGGCCGGCAGGCCGCGTCGGAGTGCGGCCCGCAGCCGCCGGTCGCTCCGGGCCGCCACCGTGACGGTCCGGGCACCGCAGAGCCGGGCGAGGGTGAGGTGCAGCAGCGCCAACACCCCGCCGCCGACCACGAGTACGTCCCGTCCCGCCCACTCTCCGGCCATCAACCGCTGGGCCCGGAGCACCGCCGCCAGCGGCTCGACCAGCACCCACTCCGGTCCGCAGTCGTCGGGCAGGCCGCCGACCACCTGCCCCTGGGCGAGCGTGCCCCGGTCGACGACAACCACGTCCCGGAAGACGCCCGGGATGTTGTGCCCGAGTTTCAGGTAGTCGTCGGTCGGATGGTTCGGGTTGATCGTCACCAGCTCGCCGGGGCGTGGCCCGTCCGGTACGTCGGAGCCGACCTCGACCACCTCGGCGACGCACTCGTGGCCGGGCACCCCCGGTTCCAGACCCCGGTCGCCCCGGAGGATCTGCAGGTCGGTGCCGCAGAGTCCGGCGTACCGGGGGCGGAGCAGCAGTTGCTCGCGTCCGCACCGGGGCCGACGGCCGACCCGCAGCAGCAGCCGTGCCTCGCCGACCGGCTTGACCACCTCCCGGGCCTGGTCCCGGCGGTGGGCCAGGTAGCCGGCCATCCCGGCCAGGGTGGCCGACTCGGCGTCGTCCGGGACGTGCAGCAGGCCGGTGCGCTCGGCCGTGGTCCAGCCCTGGAACCAGCCGGCGTCGACCGCGAGTTCGGCGAGCCAGCCGCGCAGCGCGGCGAACCACGGTCCGCCGACGCCGTGCGCGAAGCCGCCGACCACCACCACGGTCCGGAGTCCGAGCTGGGCGCAGACCTGCAGCAGTACGGCGGCGAGGGGTCGGGTGGCGGTGCGCAGCAGGTCGAGGGTGAACGGGTCGTTGTGCCGGGCGGCCTCGGCGAGCGTCCGGGTGGTGACCCGGTCCGGTTCGCCGCCGACCAGGCGGTGCAGCACCGAGCCGGCGAAGCCGTGCTCCGGTCGCCGCGCCCGCCGGATCGCGGCCCGCCGTACCGCCGGGCCGGAGGCGTACGCGCAGAGGTCGGCGACGGCTCCGCAGTCGCACCACGGCAGGTCGAGCCGGTCCAGTTCCTGCCGGGCGGCCCGGTCCCCGGCGGCGGCGGCCCGACCCAGCCCGGCGGCGCCGACCGGGCCACCCGGCATCGCGTCGAGCCGGCCCGGTTCGACCGGTACGTGGCCGATCTCGCCGCCCAGCCCGGCCGGGTCGACCAGGACCTTGGCGGTGTCGGGCAGGCTGTTGTCGAAGACCTTGACCGCGACTCCGGTGCTCACCGTGACCAGGGCGAACCGGCCGAGCCGCCGGTAGTGCCAGGCGGCCGCGGCGACGTCGTTGAGTACGGTGACCCGGGCCCAGGGCAGTCGTCGCGCCAACCCGGCCGGTACGTCGAAACCTGCCGACTGCGCCTGCCAGAGCACGCTCGCGTCCCGGACGATCCCGTCGACGGTGACCACCGCGCCGAAGCCGACCCCGAGGTCCCGGTACGGCTGCGCCCCGGCGGCCCGGTGCAGCCGCTCCGCCTCGGCGGCGATCCGGTCGAGCAGGTCGGCCCGGACCTGGTCGAGGCCGACTCCGGGGTGGTCGCGCCGGCTGGGCGTGTCGAACCGGACCACCTCGCCGACCAGCCGCCCCTGCTCGGCCAGCGCGAGCCGGGTCCGGGTGCCGCCGACGTCGACCACGATCCCCGGCCCGCCGGCCAACGCCCACGCCCCACCGACCAACACATCCGGCCCGGCGGCTTGTGCACACAACCCAGGACCCGGCCCGGCGGCGGTGACGTCTGGTGGGGCCGGCATCGCTGTCACGCCCGGGTCGGCTGGGCGCAGGCCCGGCGAAGCAGGTCGACCAGGGGCTGGCGGGGCCGGCACCGGTCGAACCGGAACGAGGCCATCAGGTCGTCGATCTCCTCCTCGTCCATGCCCCGGAACAGCTCGCCGAACTCCGGCAGCAGCGCCTCGGCGAAGAGGATCTGCGGCACCAGCCGTCCGATCAGGAACTCGCTGCCGAACGGGAACGGCAGGTAGTCCGGGAACTCCCGGGCGAAGAGTTCCTTCAACGGCCGCATGACGTCCTGGATCTGGTCGTGGCGACCGCCCCACAGGTCGACGCCGAGCCGGGCCTTCTTCTCCAGCACCGGCCGGACCAGGCGCAGCCACGGGCTGTCCGGGTCGACGGTGAGCGGCGCGGCCACCCCGATGTCCTTGTACGGCCAGAACGCCCAGTTGGCCCGGTGCCTCGTGTAGATCTCGAACTGGTCGGCGAGCAGGTGCAGCCGCATCCGGTCGGTCTGCGGGTCGCCGGTGAAGACCACGTTGAACTCGCCGACGTAGACCGGGGTGCCGGTGCGGTGCATGTACTCGCTGCGTTTGAGGAAGGTCCGTTCCAGCACGTCGGCGTCGAAGTACTGGTCCCGGGAGTCCTCGGGCAGCAGGATGCCGTGCTGGTAGGAGACCCCGTCCGGGGACTCCCAGACGTGGGTGAGGTGGGCGGTTCCGGGGTAGTGGCCGTCCGGGACGTACCCGGGCGGGGCGTAGTCGTGGTGGGAGTAGACGACGTTCGGCAGCGGCTCGTCGCCGTACACGTCGAAGTCGTTGGAGTAGCGGTTGCCCTCCAGGATCACGATGTGCCGGGGATCGACGTCCCGGATCGCCGCGACCAGCCGCCGCGAGTACGGCCCGACCACCTCGCCGCTCGGGTCGGCGGGCTCGTTGACCGGGTTGTACGCCGCCACCCACGGCTCGTCCCGGTAGCGGGCGGCGATCTGACGCCACAGGTGCACGACCCGGTCCTGGAAGTGCGGGTGCCGCCAGAACTGCGCGACGTGGGTCGGGTTGTCGCTGTGCCAGTCCTGGTTCTGCCAGCCGGGCAGGGCGTGCAGGTCGATGATGGTCCGTACGCCGTTGCGGGCGAGCAGTTCGATGGCCCGGTCCAGGTGGCGGAAGCCGGACTCGATGATCTCGAACGGCCGCCGGTCGTCCTCCAGGTGCCGGTAGTTGACCGGGATCCGGACCACGGTGCAGCCGAGTTCGCCGATGAACCGGGCGTCGTCGGCGGTGAAGAAGTGCTCCAGGAACCGGTCGAAGAAGAAGTCGGCCCGCTCGGCGCCGAGTACGTCCCGGACGGCGTCCCGCATCCCCTGCTCGTACGCGGGGAATCCGGTCATCCAGTTCTCGAGGTTGAGCCACCCGGCGAGACCGATACCGCGCCAGATAACCGGCTGGCCAGCGTCGTCGACTATCTGGTCACCATTGATCCGGAGAAATCCTCCGGGGCATGGCACAGCAAACCGGGACACGGACACGCCATCCCCTGCCTTCCCCTCGCCGGGTGCAATGCCCGTACGGACAGACATTGACTCAATACGATTTACTGACGACCGTCAAGAGGGCAGACAAGATCAGATGGATGCGCTCCCACAACAGGTGGGAGCACAGAGGGCCGATTGCCACATGGTGACGTGCGACGATATCTTGCGGGTACTCTGACCCTCCCACCACCGGTCCTGGACCCGAGCATGCGGGGTGGAAATGGTTTCGTCGCGCCCGTTCAGATCAGTTCTGTCCGCCGTACGCCGCCTGCTGTGGCGTCTGCGGCGAGGCAAACCCCGTGATCCATTCCTCTACAAATGAACGTCACCCACAGGGGCCAGGAAACGGCAGCATGGCGACCGCGAGCCGGTGACCCGCGACCAAGGGTGCACGACCAGCCCTCGCTCGACACGCACCCAGCCGTCCCTGATCAGTCGCGCCCGTCCCGTCGGGTGGCGGGCGCGCAGCCGCGGCCATGGCACCAAGAAGGACGAAGGTCAGCCAGGCCAGGTTGATCTACGGATCCCGATCACTGACCTGGTTTGCCCCGGTCAGCCGACAAGCGAGACCAGGGCACAACCCCGATGTCCGGACCAGCAGGCGCAAACTCACAAAGCGGAGTCGGTCGGCTACCTTCTGCGGTATCCGGGCTCACCCGAAGCCGGGTGGAGCGGGTCGGTGCAAGCGATCTCAAATTCTTGGGCCGAGGGCGTAACGCCACGGTCGCGTACGACACAAGCAGGGGTAGTGGATCCGGCGCGTAGATCGGGAGGTCGCATGGGGCTTTCGGGTGAGCGTGGCGAGGACTGGTTCACCAGCCTGTACGCCACCCACTACCCCGACGTGGTCAGGTATGGGATGCGCCGGACCGCAGACATGGACCGTTCGGTCGAACTTGCCCAGGAAGTGTTCGTAGTGGCGTGGCAGCGCCGCGGTGACGTTCCTCAGCAGGAGCTGCCGTGGTTGTACGGGGTAGCCCGAAAGCTTCTCGCCAACTGGTGGCGGCGACAACACCGTCAGCCGACCGTCACAACGCTCGTTGAGCTCACGCAACTTACGGCGGCCGCAAACCATCCGATGTCGCCAGATCCCCCGGAATCCGCGGTGGAACTGGTCGACCTGCTCGCCGCGCTGCTGTCCCTGCCCGAGACAGATCAGGAGATCCTCCGACTCGTCGCTTGGGAAGAACTGACGGCGGCAGAGGTGGCTTCCGTGCTCGGCTGCAGCCAACCGACCGCTCGTATCCGCCTGCATCGCGCCCGCCGCCGCCTCAGAGTCGCGATGGGACAGAAACTGGACACCGACCGCGTGGAGAATCCGGCGAGAATCTTGGAGAAGGGCGACAATGAATTCACGCCAGCAACTACGGGAACTTCTCGGCCCGGCAGACCCGGCCCGGTTCGTGGAGACGACTCCGCCGCTACCCGCCGAGCACATCATCCTCAGGGCAGAATCCGCTGACCGATCGGCACCCCGCTCATCGTTCGCGCCGCGCCGGCGACTCCGCACATGGACGGTCGCGCCCGCCCTCGCCGCCATGATCATCGCCGGGTTCACTGTCGTCACGCTGCGATCTCCCGGGGACACCGCAGTCCCGCCATTCCAGCAAGCCGAGACCACAAACGGCGACGTTGTCCTCAGGCCGATCGCGTACGAGATCCCGGATGGGGCACCGGCAGCGGGGCAGGCGCTTCGCGATCTTGCCAGCACGATCGGTAGCACCAGCTACGACGGAAACCGCGGGACATACGCCTACCACCATTTGCGTTCTTGGGGGTCGACTCGGGCACTGGGGCCCGGCGACCGAAACATGAGCCTGGCCCAGGAAATGTGGACATGGTCGGATGCCAACGGGGTGGGTGAGAGCAGGGTCCGGGAGCTCCAGCCCGAATTCCCGGATGAGGAATCACGGCAGTACTGGCAGGAAATCCTCGGCAAGAACGGCGTGCAGCCGGCCGCGACCACCTCCGTCGTCACCTCATCCGGAACCGTCGGCCCCACAAAGCCCGTCGACCCCGCGGCTCTGCCGATCACACTGCAGGTGGAGGCAGGGGCCCCCGAGGTAGCCAAGGCAGTCAACGGCTTGTACCGCAGCCATGTAGTGCCACTGGAGACCCGAAAGAAGATTATCCAGACGATCGCGGCCGTCCCGGGATTTCAGTGGCGGGGCACAGTAACCGACCGGTCGGGACGGACGGGAGTCGCCGTCACCACGGATGACGAAGAGCATGACGTGCAGTTGGTCCTGGTTTTTGACCGGAGGACCGGAGAGTTGTTGGCACACGAAAACGTAAGGCTCAGCGGCCCCCGCCAGGTACTCGCCTACAACCTTTTTCTGGAATACGGATACCGCTCCTCGACGGACTGACGAAGAAATGAGCCGAACGGGCCCCGCGAAGCCGGAAGCCCGTTCGGCTTATTTCTAGCTGGTACAGACGTGAACCGCATCGATGATGTCGTTGACGTTCCCGCGCACCGTGTACCGAAGGTTGCTCACCCGATCGAAGGCATAACTGTCGAGAACGTTGGTCCAGCTACCGGTCCAGTTGTAGAACGAGGTTGCCGTTCCAGGCGTCTGGTTGTTCTCGAAGGAACTGATGCGGTCGTTCCACTTCGGCCCGGAGGCTCCGGTTCCCACGCTGGCACCGTCTGGGTACCGCATTGCTCCGAGGTTGACGACCACTCCAGAGGGCTGACAGTCGTAGAATCCAAGGCCCACACCGAAGCCGTCCGCGATCGAATGCTCCCACACACAGAGGTGGTAGTAGTCGCAGAGCTCCGCCTCAGCGAGAGTGGACGCGTCGCCGTCAGCCGGGGGAAGGATCACGTCGATTCCCGGGGAAATGTTGACCGCGTTGGTCCGCACCCGCCTTGCATCTGGATTGGCTCGCAGAATGTCCTCTACGGTCATTTTTTCGGCCCGCGTGGCCAGGGACGTAGAATCCGAACTAGGCGTAGAAGGATCCGGGCTCGGCGCCGCAGACGCCCCGGATGCTGTCGCCGATATTCCGAACAGCGAGCCGGCGACGATTGCGGCAGCGAGGCCGGCAAACCGGCGCAGCACAACGTTCTGACTTCTCAAGTCCGCCTCCCGTGGTGGTATGCCGAGGGCGTGGTCGACGTGCGACGCCCTCAAACAACTACACGAGATTGTTTCGACGGATGTCGATGACGTCAAGCGACGATGGCGCTACTCTCCGAATTTTCCGTCGACCGGTACGCACCCTTCGCAAGCCCTGTCAGGGATTCGGCGAAACGAATTCGTCACTCACAGTGAAGTAGACGTTGTCGTGATGTCGATCACAGGCCGGAGTTCGCTCCGACCGCTTCTCCTCTCGGTCGAGCCCGCGCCCTTCTCAACGCCCCGGTGGTTCTGGGCGAGGTCGTCGCCCAGAACCGGACCGCCATCCTGCTGGCCGGAGGATCAGCGGCAGCAGTGCCCCAACTCGTCGCCGGGTTGCAGGCCACCGCCGGCCGCCGCGCCAACGACCCCGCCGCAGGCGCTCGTCGAGCGGTTGGAGTCCGCGAGCGCCAACTTCCGCCACCTCTGGGTCGCGTCTGACCAGCAGCGATGTCCGGAATCGTCATCGGCGTCACAGCTGGGAATTGAGTCTGGTCGACTCAAGTTGTTATGGATGCCGGTCGAGGCAGGCCGGCAGGATGGCAACTGAGGAGAAGCATCATGAGCACTCTGTCGCTGTGGACCCGACGGGACCCGTTCGCGGAGTTCGACGCGCTGATCCGGGATGCCTTCGGCGCGGCCGCGACCCGACCGACCGCCCGGCTCACCGGCTTCACCCCGGCGGCCGAGGTCGTCCGGGACGGCGACGACGCCCTGGTCCGGCTCGAACTACCCGGACTCGACGTCGGGAACGACGTGACGGTCGAGGTCGACCGAGGTCGCCTGGTCGTCCGGGGCGAACGCCGCGACGAACGCGCCGAGGAGCGGGACGGCCGCAGCCTGCGCGAGGTCCGGTACGGCACCTTCCAGCGCTCGTTCGCGCTGCCGACCCACGTCACGGCGGACGCGGTCAGCGCCACGTACGACGCGGGCGTGCTGCAGGTCCGGGTGACCGACGCGTACGCGGGTAGCGAGGTCCGACGGATCGCCGTCACCTCCGGCGCCCCGACCGCCCCCGCCCTGGAAGCGGGCGAGGAGGAGTCGGCCGCCTGAGGTCCGGAGACTCCACCGGACGCCAAACGACACCACTGAGCCCGCGGGCCCGGCCGCTTCCCCCCTCGGCCGGGCCCGCGCCCCTTCTCCTGGACAGGCTGGCGCAACCCGCCAATCGTCAGCGGTCACGCCGGCCGTGGTTCGGCAGCGGGTGTACGGGCGAAGACCAGGCGCCAGGTACGTCAGCTTTCGCCGCCGGCCCCGGGGGCGTAGTGCTGCCCGGCAAAGGCGATGGCGGCGGCGATGTTGTCGTCACCGGTTCCCGAGGCGGCCTGGATCGCGGCTCCCCCAGGCGTGGCAGTTACGGACGGCGAGGTCCTTTGCCTCGGGCGTCTCCCCCCAGGTGGCGGGGTCGAACTCCACCCCGCGCAGGAAGAGGTCGAGGCCGAGCAGCGCGAGGTCCCAGCCGCACCCGATGCCCCGACGCCGAGCGCTCGGCCGCAGCCGAGGCCGGTCGGGCCGGTCGGGCCCGCGCCGCTACTCAGACCCGGACAGCAGCCGCCCGAGCAGCACCACCGCCGACGGATGGTCCAGCATCCGCAGGTCGGTACGCGGATCTTCCGGGTAGACGACCACGTCGGCCGGGGCACCGACCCGCAACCCGGGCAGTCCGAGATAGTCCCGGGCCGCCCAGGACGCCGCCCCGAGCGCGTCGTGCGGCGTCATCCCGGCCGCAGCCAGGGCACGTACCTCGTCGGCGACCCGGCCGTGCGGTGGCGCGTCGGTCCCGGCCAGCACGCGTACGCCGGCCTCGGCGGCTGCCGCGACCAGGGTGCCGTGCCGACCGGCGCCCTCGACGTACCAGCGGCGGCTTGGACTGTCCGGGGTGGCCAGCCGGCGCGCGAGGCTGGCGGTGATCACGTCCAGGGTCGGGGTGAGCGCGGTCTGCTGCCGGGCCATCTGGTGCAGCAGCGCCGGGTCGAGGCACATGCCGTGCTCCAGCGAGTCGACGCCGGCCGCCACCGCCGCGGCCCCGCCGGCCGCGTGCTGGGAATGGACGGCGACCCGGCCGCCGACCGTATGCACCGCCTCGACCACCGCCCGCAGGACGTCCACCGGCAGCGGCTCGTCGTCGAGTCGCCAGTCCGCGATGATCTTGACCCAGCCGCTACGCCGGGCCTGCGCGACCGCGACCTGCGACAGTTCGGCGTGCTCGGCCCGACGCCCCCAGCCGTCGAAGAACTGGCCGTGCTGGGCGATCCACGGTCCGGCGTAGACGGCCCGGGGCAGTTCGGGGTCGACGCCGAACCAGTCCGGCGGGTCACCGGCGAGCCCGGGTGAGCGGATCATCGTCACCCCGGCGGCGGCGTGCGCCCGCAGGTCGGCGCGGAGCAGGTCATGATCCAGCGGCTCACCCGGCGTCGACGCCCCCGGATGGGTGTGCGCGTCGACCAGTCCCGGAATCAACCAGCCCTCGGCGACCAGGTCCGCGTTTGGCACCGGATCGGTGGTCCACCGGTCGCCGTCGGCGTAGAGGTCGACGGGTTCGCCGTCCGGCAGCGCCCGTCCCCGTACCCGCAGTACCGCCATCACGCACCTCCCCAAGCTGGTGCGATGGTCGTCGTTCCCGGGACGACTATCGCACCGGCTCGCGGGTGGCCCGGTCGTACTCCTCGACAAAGGCGCGGACCTTGGGGCTGCGGGTGCGCTCCCGGCCCAGTCCGGTCCGCACCTGACCGAGCCGGGCGGCGGTACGCCGGGACTGGAGCCCGACAACGGTCGGCAGCGCGGCGTACGCGATCTCGGCCGCCTCGACCACGTCCCCCTGCCGCCGGGTCGCCTCGGCGAGCAGCACCCGGTCCCGGACATCGTTCCGCTCGTAGCCGGGGGTGACCGGGGCACTGACGATGCCCTGAAAGAGGGTGGTGGCCCGGTCGGGGCGTCCGAGGGTCAGATAGGCCAACGCCTGCGAGGTGCCCACCTCGCGCTCGGTGACAAAACCGAGGAAGGGCAGGTCGTCGGCGTGGCTGCCCCGGTCGAACTGGGTCAACGCCTTGCTCAGTTCCCGACCGAAGGCGACCTCGTCCCGCTGCTGGGCATACGCCTGGGCAGCCCGCAGGTGCAGCAGCGTGCGCAGCCGGGGCGTGGCCCAGCCGGCCGAGACCCGCTGGGCGGCCTCGGCGCACTGCAACGACTCCTTCGGCGTCTTCTCCTTCGTGAGCAGCGACAGTGAGACGAGGGCGAGGAGTTCCTGCCGGGGGTCGTCGACCACCCGGGCCCGGCTGATCGCCTCGTGCAGATAGCGCCGGGACTCGGCCCGGCGTTCCGCGTCGATGGTCAACCAGCCGACCTCATTGGCCAGGTCGGCGAGCGCGGTCTGCAGGGCCTCGGCGACCTCCCGGCCGTACGAGGAATGGTCGGCCAGCGTCGACAGCCGGTGGTGGACGCCGATCGCGACGTCGCAGAGCTGGTTGGCCCCGACCACCGCGTCCGCCGCGCGGAGCCGTTCGACCAGGGAGGCGGCGAGTTGCACCTGCTCCAGGCCGATCGACCGGGGGACCTCGGTGGCGGCGAGCGCCTCCCGGGCCGGCCCGACGATGCCGAGCGCGGTCAGCGCCGCGCCGATCGTGAAAGTCCGGCGGTCCGTGGGATCACCTCCCTCATCGACACCTGTCGCCACGGTAGCCCCGCCGGGTGGGGGGTTGTCCAGGGTGGCCGGGACGATTTCGCAGATCAGGTCGTCCAGTTCGGCCAGCGAGACGTCGAGGGCGGCGGCCAGCGGTTTGCGTACCCACGGCAGCGGCTGGCTCTCCCCGCGCTCCCAGCGGACGATCGTGGTCCGGTCCACCCCGAGGGTCTCGGCCAGCGACTCCTGGGTGTAGCCGAGCGCCTTCCGCCGCTGGACGAACCGGATTCGTTTCAAGGCCACCCGGCGCCCCCTCGTCGCTGGTGGTGATGAATCGGCTCTACACAGTTAGCAGCTCATGAAGATCAATGCAACAGCATCACCACCACGGTCCGTCACGGCGGCGCTGTCTGAGCCCGTGCGGAACCGCGAGGCTGGTGAGCACGGCCCGGGGTGGGTGCCGTGGTCACCGGTCTCCCGCCATGCCGGCGTGGCGGGAGGACGCCCCCGCCCACCCCGGCGCCGATCCAGTGGACGTCACAAGGAGGTGTGCGGTGGTGGGGGCGCTCTATCCGAGACTCGACCCGAGCCGGATCCGGTCGGTCCGGTTCAGTCGCCGGGCGTGGCGACGTGGTCTCGACCCGGACGAGGTGTACGCCTTCCTGGCCCGGATGGCCGACGAGGTCGAGTTGCTGCGCCGGGACATCCGGGTCGCCCGCGACGACGCCGACCGGGTGAAGAACGCGCTGCGTAACTGGCAGACCCGCAACGCCCGGGCGGTCGACAACCGGTGGCGGGGCGGCCGGCGATGACCGACACCCCGCGACGCGGCGTCAGCGCGGCGGTCGAGGTCACCGACGAGATGGCGGCACACTTCCGGGAAACCCTGGTGACGCACGCCAACGACCCGGAGACCGGAGTCTGCGTACGCTGCGGCGAGAGCCGGTGCGCCGAGTGGCGGTGGGCGTACGAGCGGCTGGTCCTCGCCGGCCGGCACGGCGACCTGCGACCGCCGCAGAACCGATGACAGAAGGCGGACGATCAACCACCACAGCGGCAGGTACGGCTCCCGTACCGTGACGGTCGCGAGTGGAGTGGGCGTGCGACTCGGCATCGACTCCGGGACGTACCATCCCGACAAAGGCCGCCACCGCCACCTCACCGGCCGGCACCGGAGCGGTCGCCACCCCACCGGCCGGCACCGGAGCGTCAGCCGGCGACCCGGCCACCACCGGACCGGGAACTGCGAAGCAGGGCACCGGTCAGGCATCCCGGAGCGCCTGGTGGCGGTCCCGACGGGCCCGGGTGGTGGCCGCGGTCGCGGCGGCGGTCGTCGGAGTGCTCGGCGCGGTCACCCTCACCGCGTCGCCGACCACGACGAGCAGACCCCCGACCAGCTCACAAAACTCGTCGGCGCCCCGGACCCGAGTGCCCAGGCCGAGGAGATCGGGGCGAGGTTGGCGGTGCCGTCGGCGTTCTCGGTGCTCACCAGCACCACGGGGGTGCCGAAGTACCAGATCCGGGGTCGGATGGTCAGGTGGGTTCCCGACGGCTCGGGTACCGGATCCTCGCAGGTCACCAGGGTCATGCCGGGGACCGTAGCCACCGGACGTTTTGTTGCCGGCCGAAGTGTCCGGCGGGCACCATGGCCACGATGAGCAGCTTCGACCGTCAGGTTCCCGAGGGCGCGACCGGGCTGGCCGCACTGGCCGGCCTGCTCGCCGACCGCACCCGGGCAGCGTTCTGCCTGGCGCTGCTGGACGGTCGTGCCTGGACCGCCACCGAGCTGGCCCGGCACGCCGGGGTCGCGCCGTCGACCGCAACCGGTCACCTGCACCAGCTCGTCGACGGCGGACTGCTGGTCGAGGAACGCCAGGGACGCCACCGGTACGTCCGGCTGGCCGGCCCGGACACCGCGGAACTGATCGAGACGCTGACCGCCGCCGTACCGGTCGGGGCGGCGCCGGTCCGGTCGCTGGCCGTTGCCAGCCGGCGCCGGGCGCTCGCGCACGCCCGAACCTGCTACGACCACCTCGCCGGAACGCTCGGGGTGGCGATCACCGACGCGATGACCGGGTACGGCTACCTGGCGTGGGAACGCGGGTTGAGCCTGACCGACCGGGGTACGAGCTGGCTGGCCGGGCTCGGGATCGAGGCGGAATGCGCCCGGCGGGTCCTGGTCCGGTCCTGCCTCGACTGGACCGAGCGTCGTCCGCATCTCGGTGGCGCGGTGGGCGCCGCCCTCTGCCGGCACGCCTTCGAGGCGGGCTGGATCGGCCGGATCGGCACCGGACGGGCGGTCGCGGTCACGGCGGCGGGCCAGCGCGCGTTCCGGGAGCAACTGGCCCTGCCCGACGAGGTGCTCACTCCGGCACGCTGACCCACGGCTCGGCCCGTCAGCCGACCGGCTCCGCCGGGTTGGCCCGGTGCCGCTCGTAGTGTCGGGCCGCCCGGGCCCGGTTGGCGCAGGACGTCTTGCAGAACTCCTGGCGTCCGTGCTCCTTGAGGAAGTAGCGCACGCATCGGGGTGCGGTACAGGCCCGCAGGTCCGGGCGGCGCGGACCGGACAGCAGGTTCATGGTGTCCCGGGCGACGGCGGCGACCAGCCGGGCGGCCGCGTCGGTCACGGTGAAGGGGTTGTCGACCAGAGGCTCGCCGCCGCTCGGCCAGTCGAGCCGGGGGGTGACCGGGGCCCGGGCCGCCGCCGCGTTGAGTCGGTCAAGGGCCTGGTCGAGCGGGAGCAGCCGGTGTGCGTCGGCCGGACTCGGCGGGCCGGGGCGGACCGCGTACGCGAAGAGGGCCCGGACCGCCTGGCGCAGCGCGACCACCTCCGACCAGGCCGCCTCGTCGGCGGTGAAGCCGGCCGCCCACCTGCCGTGGAGCGACGCGCCGGCTGTCGGCGTGGCCCGGTCGAGCAGGTCGGCGTGGTCGTGGACCCAGCTGGTCAGCCCGTCGATCTCGGCCAGGTCGTCGGCGACCCCGCCGTGGCCGTCGTGCCGGATCGTGCTCGCCAGCGCCAGTCCCAGGTCCTTGTGCACAGGCCAGAGCTTACGTTAGCGTCCTAACGCTTGCCATTCATTTTAGCGTTAGAACGGGGAATCCATGCTGCTCCTGGCCCAGATCAGCGACCTGCACCTCGACGGCACGGAACGCGCCTCCACCCGGGCCCGTCGGGTGGTGGACCACCTGCGTGCCCTGCCCCGCCCGGTCGACGCGCTCCTGGTCACCGGCGACATCGCCGACCACGGCGCCCCGACCGAGTACGAGGAGGCCGCCGCGCTGCTCGACCTCCCGTTCCCGGTGCTGACCTGCCCGGGCAACCACGACGAGCGGGCCGCCTACCGGAAGGTGCTGCTCGGCGAGAGCGGCGGAAACGACGGCGGGGGCGACCACGCCGACAGCAACACCACCGGCACCGGGCCGATCAACCGACTGCACACCGTCGGCGACACCGCGATCCTGATGTGCGACGCCACCATCCCCGGCCAGGACGAGGGCCTGCTCGACCCCGAGACGGTCAGCTGGCTCGGCCGTACGCTCGACGAGGTCCGGCAGCTGCCGACGCTGATCGCCTTCCACCAGCCGCCGGTGACCCTGCACCACCCGCTGCCCGACCAGCACCGGCTGCGCAACCACGACGAGTTCGCCGCCCTGCTCGCCGACCGGCCGAACGTGGTCGCGGTCCTCACCGGGCACGCGCACACCGCGGCCAGCACCTGGTTCGCCGGGCGTCCCCTGGTGGTCGGCCCGGCGATCACCTGGACCCTCCGGATGCCCTGGGAGGGCGACAGCGCCGCCGACCGGGACGCCCCGCCCGCACTCGCGTACCACGTTCTCGACGACGAGGGCCAGCTCACCACCCACTTCCGCGTCGTGGCCTGATGCCGCCGGCCCACGCCATCGCCGGGTTCCTGGTGGCGATCCTGCCGCTGATCGCCACCCCCGGCGCCAGTCTCACCCTGCTCACCAACCAGGTGCTGCCAAACGGACCGGCCGGCGGGCTGCCGGTCATCCTCGGCACCGCCACCGGCCTGTACGTCCACGCCGGACTCGCCGCCGCCGGACTCTCCGCCCTGGTGATGCACTCCAGTGAGGCGTTCACCGCCGTCCGGCTCGCCGGCGCGGCTTACCTGGTCATCCTCGGGCTCTGGACCTGGCGTACCGCCCGGGACGACAGCGGCGCCGCCGGTACGCGGCACCGGCATGCCCGGACCCGCCGGCCGTCGAGCCGGGCCGGGCGCTCGGCGTACGGGCAGGCGCTGCTCGGCAACGTGCTGAACCCGAAGGCGGCGTCGATCTTCCTCACCCTGGTGCCGCAGTTCGTCGACCCCCGGGGACCGGTGGTGACCCAGATCCTCGTCCTCGCCACCGCCCAGGTGCTGCTCATCACCGCCTGGCTGCTCGGCTGGACCGTACTGCTCGTCCGGGCCGGCCGCGTGGTCCGCTCGCGCGGCTTCGTACGGGCCAGCCGCCGGGTCACCGGCGCGGTCCTCGTCGCCCTCGGCATCCGGGCCGCCGTCGCCCGCTGACCCTGGCGTCGCGCCCGGGCCGCCGTGCGGGGTGGCCCGGGCGCCGGACGGATCGGCTGGTACTACCGGCCGCTGAAGGTGTCCGCCGCCGCCAGGAACTCGTCGGCGAACTGGAGCTTCGAACGCCACCGCTCCGGAATCGCGGAGACGCCTTCCCGGATGCCGAGCAGCCCGCCGGCGATCGCGGCGTTGGTGTCGGTGTCGCCGCCGAGGTGCGCGATGTCGATCACCACGTCCGGCAGTGGCCGGAAATCGAGCACGGCCGCCACCCCCAGACTGAGCGAGTCGAGGACGTAACCCCGGCCCGCGTTGGCCAGGTACGTCTCCCCGGTGAGCACCGCCTTGTCGGGCTTCAACTGCCGCCCGTACGCGATCGCGTCCGCCACGTCGTTGCCGCCGAGCCGGACGGCGACCTCGTGCCCCACCGCGACAGCCTCCTCCGGGGTGGCGTCGTCGAGCAGCGCGGCGGCGATCTCGTTGTACGCCGCACACGAGATGGTGCACCGCGAGTCGTCGTGGGTGATCGCGGAAATCTCCATCGACTCCCGGATCCGCCGCTCCTGGTCGGGCACCACCAGCGCGGTCGGCAGGCACCGCATCAGCGAACCGTTGCCGGCCTGCCCCTCCCCGGCGCCGGCCCGCCGCGGATCCTCCAGCTGCTGGTAGCGGCGCAGCCCGGTGAAGGTGGCCCCGCCGAAGTCGCGCGGACGGCTGCCCGGCTCCCGGCCCGGCCACTCGCCCACCCACCACTTCACCATCTGGTCGGCCGCCGCCCGCACCACGTCGTCGCCCGGGTCGAGGTACGCCAGCACCACCGCCCGCATCAGGTCCGTGTCGTCGGTGGCATGCCCGGCCGGCCAGTTCAGCTTGCCGCCGCCGACGATCTCCCGGATGCCGTCCGGATACCGCTCCCGGATCTCGGCCCAGGACAAGAACTCGGCGGTCGCGCCGAGCGAGTCACCGGCGTGCACCCCGAGCAGTCCCCCGGCGATCCGGTCCCATCGCCGCCGCAGCCCCAGGTCCTCGGTTGCCGTCGAGTATTCGCCCATCCGGCCATCATGCCGAACCACGCACGTCGCCCGCTGCCCCGGCAACCGTCACTCAGCCGGCCGCCGGGGTGACCTCGCGCAGCGGGCCGTACCGGGTGGACCGGGCACCGGTCACCAACGCCCAGTAGCGGTCGCCGTACGACCAGTGCCACCACTCGGTCGGATAGTTCACCAGACCGGCCCCGGTCAGCACGTCCACCATGATCTGCCGGTTCCGCCGGGCCCGGTCCGGGATCGTGTCGGCGGCGGTGAAGCAGGCGTTGCCACTCGCCTCCGGCGTCGCGTCGATCTCGGTACCCATGTCCAGCTCGACACCGTCCGACGTGCACAGTGTCAGATCCACGGCACCGCCGGTGCTGTGCGGCGCCACCTCGACCGGCGAGACGAACTTGCTGGTCTCCCGGTGCAGCCGCTCATCCGACCAGGACGGGTGCAGCCGCCGCAACTCGTCCCGGTAGCCGGTGAAGATGCCGAGCTGGGCGGCGTACGGCCGGTAGCCCTCGACCACCAGCAGCCGCAGCCCGTCCGGCAGGGTCGCCTGGGCGGCCAGCAGCCGGTCCGCCAGCGCCCGCCGCACCCGGGCGTACGCGCCGGCCGGGTCGGCCGCCCGGCTGTCCAGCCGCAGCCCGGCCACGGTCCGCAGGTCGACCAGCGGGTCCCCGTCGTCGGTGGACGGTATGGCCGCGATCCGGGGATCGGAGAGCAGGATCATGCCGCCCTCCCGCCCGCGTACTCGACCTCGCGCAGCCCCTCGGCGGTCAACCGGGCGACCACGTCCGGCTCGGCGTTGCCGCCGGTCAGCACGATGCCGATGGTCCGGTGCGCGCCGCTGGCGCCGATCCGCAGCGCACCGGCGAGCGAGGCCGCCCCGGACGGCTCGGCCAGCACCTTCAGGTGCCGCAGGACAAGCCGGAACGCCTCGCCGATCGCCTCGTCGTCGACCCGTACCACCTCGGTGAGCCCGGTCCGCAGGATGTCGAAGGGCAGTTCGCCGACACAGGACGGACGCAGGCCGTCGGCGATGGTCGGTTCCGGGGTGACAGGCACCCGTCGACCGGCCGCCAGGCTCTGCGCCAGCGAGTCGTTGCCGACCGGCTCGACGCCGTACACCTCGATCGGGCGACCGGCGGCGGCCAGGCAGGCGCCGGCCGCGCCACCACCCCCGCCGACCGGCAGGACCAGCGCGTCCAGCGGGGTGCCGAGGCGCTCCGCCTCCTCGATCAGTTCCCGGCTCGCGCTGCCCTGACCGGCGATGACGTCCGGGTGGTCGTACGCGTCGACGACCGGGTGTCCGGTCGCGTCGCTGATCCGGCGGGCCACCGCGATCCGCTGCTCGACGGTGGTGCCGACCAGGACCACCCGGGCGCCGGCCTGCTCGGCCCGGGAGATCTTGCCGGGGGCCGCGTCCACCGGCAGCACCACGGTGGCGGCGAATCCGTGCCGCCGGGCGGCGATCGCCACCGCCACCGCGTGGTTCCCGGTGCTCTGCGCGATCACCCCGGTGTGTCCGCCGGCCGCCGCGATCCGGCCGACCGCCAGCAGCGCGCCCCGGAGCTTGTACGAGCCGCCTTCCTGCAGGTTCTCCGCCTTCACCAGCACCCGGGCGCCGACCAGCCGGTCGAGTTCCGGCGAGTGCAGCACCGGGGTCCGGACCACCTGCCCGGACAGCCAGCGGGTCGCCGCCTCGACGTCGGCGGAGGTGGGCGCGGTACGCGCCGCACCGGTCTCCGGTGTCATCCGTTCTCCCCCGTTCCTGTTCCTGTTGTTGTCGTCGCTCTGCGGCCCGGTTCCGCCCCCGACGCGGCGCTCCGGCGTCGCCTTCCGGCGTCGCGGCAGCGCGAAGAGCCAGCCCGCGCGGGCCGCGGTCAGTCCCCTGTGTACGGCCAGGCAGGCCGCCAGCAGCACCACGGTGAGCACGATCGGGTACTCGATCGCCACCACGACCTGACCTGCCGTGCCGAGTTCGGAGAGCGGCCCGACGAGAAGGCGGTGCACCACGGCCAGCAGCGGCATGTGGATGAGATAGATCGGCAGGGTCTGTCGGCCGAGCGCGCTGAGCGGCCCGGAGATCCTCGGCCACCGGGTCACCCGGACGGCGGCGGTGATGCCGAAGGCCACCGCCAGGACCGACACCACGAACCAGAGCCCGAACCAGCGCTGCGCACCCGCCACCGCCATCACGGCAGCCGCACCGGCGTACCCGGCGAAGGTCCACAGCAGCCGGCGGTCCGTCGCGGTGGCCGCCCACCGCTGGACGTACGGCTTGAGGTAGAGGCCGCCGAGGAAGAAGACCAGGTTCTGGTAGAAGCCGCCCCGGTTGCCGGGGGTGTCCAGCAGTCCGGCGGCGGTGACCATCGAGAGGAGCGCGGCGGCGGCCAGCACCGCCGGCCACGGAATCCGGCGTACGGCCTTCGCGAACGCGAAGTAGAGCGCGAGGGCGTACAGGTACCACAGGTTGGACGGGGTGATGGTTAACTGCTCCAGCAGCCCGAGCGGGGACGTCGCCCGCTCGGTCGGCAGGCCCGGCGCGGCGGCGAAGACCGTGGTGTGGATCAGCAGCCAGATCGCGTACAGGTAGAGGAAGCCGGCGATCCGGGAGCGGGCCGAGACCCGCCACGGCCGGGTCAGGGCGTTCGCCGCGAAAACGCCGGAGATGGTGAAGAAAAGCGGCATCCGCAACGGCAGGAGCTGCTCCCCGAACGTGCCCCAGACCCCCGGCAGCGGTACGCCGAGATGCCAGTCGACCTGCAGGTAGTGCTTGACCACGACGTGCCAGAGCACCACCAGGATGATGCAGACGCCCTTGGCCACGTCCGCCCACTCGGCGCGCTGCCCGGCCGCCGGTGCCGCCGCGGCGTCGGTGCCGCCACGGTCGGCGCCGTGCGGAACGGCCGCAGGACGGATGTGGATCAAAGTCACAATTCTCCCTAGAAGAGTGCGCGGTACGTCAGGTCAGTCGGTTTCCGGTGTGGGATCCGGCTGGTCGGTCGTGCCGTCCCGGCTACCGGATCGGCCCGGGCGGTCGCGCCGTCCCGGCTACGGCACCGGGTAGCCCGTCAGGTCGGACCCGGTAGCCGGACCTCCACCCGCAGTCCCTCCGGGCCGGCGGGGACCGCCGAGATGACCCCGTCGTGTGCCTGGGTGATCGACCGGGCGATGGTGAGCCCGAGCCCGGCGCCGCCACCGTGGGCGAGCCGGTCCCCGCTGAGTCGGCGGAACGGCTCGAAGAGTCCGGCCACCGCCTCGGCCGGCACCGGCGGACCGGTGTTGACCACGGTCAGCGCCGGCACCGCCGCGACCGTGACGTGGACCGTCCCGCCCGGCCGGTTGTACTTGATGGCGTTCTCCACCAGGTTCGTCACCAGCCGCTCCAGCAGCACCCGCTCCCCGACGACCACCCGGGGCACCAGCTGCCCGGTGAGGGTCACCTCGGCGGCCCGGGCCCGCTCCTGGTACGCGGCGACCACCTCGGCGGCGATCTCGTCGAGCCGTTCCGGATTGCGGGCCCGCAGACCCTGGTCACTCTCGCTCAGCGCGAGCAGCCCCTCGATCAGCCGCTCGTTGCGCTCGTTCGTCTGGAGCAGTTGGGCGGTGAGCAGCTCCACCTGGTCGTTGGTCAGTGGCTGCGCCATGCCGACCTCGATCAACGTACGCTGCACCGCCAACGGGGTACGCAGTTCGTGCGAGGCGTTCGCGGCGAACCGGCGCTGTCCCTCGTACCCGGCGGCGATCCGCTCCATCATCTGGTCGATGGCGCCGGAGAGTTGCCCCAGCTCGTCCCGGCCGGTCGCCCGGACCCGGTAGCCGAGGTTCTGCGGGCCGACGTGCGAGATCGACTCGGTGAGTACCCGGACCGGGCGCAGCGCCCACCGGGCCGCGAACGCGGCGACCAGCAGCGCGAGCAGGACCACCCCGACCAGCAGCCCGGTCCCGACGAGGTAGAAGTTGTCCGCCAACTGGTGGCAGACCGGCTGTACGCCGGTGATCTCCACGTCGCAGATCCCGCGCAACGGCCACAGCCAACCGAACGCCCACTTGATCAGCAGGGGCAGGTGGTAACCGACGAACAGCGCCACCGTGCAGAGCAGCACGATCCGCCACCGTGGGACCGAGAGCCAGCGCACCGGTCAGACCCCGATCCGGTAGCCGGCCCGGGGCACAGTCTGGATCACCTGTGGCGGACCGAGCTTCTTGCGCAGCGTCATCACGGTCACCCGGACCACGTTGGTGAACGGGTCGGCGAACTCGTCCCAGGCCTGCTCCAACAGGTCCTCCGCGCTGACCACCCGGCCGCCGGCCCGCATCAGCACGTGCAGTACGGCGAACTCCTTCGGGCTGAGCTGCACCGGCCGGCCGTCCCGGGTCACCTCGTGCCGGGCCTCGTCCAGCCGGATGCCGTGCTGCTCCAGCACCGGCGGTACCGCCGGCGCCGACCGGCGGCCCAGCGCCTGCACCCGGGCGACCAGTTCGGCGAAGGCGAACGGCTTGGTGAGGTAGTCGTCGGCACCGAGGCCGAGCCCCTCGACCCGGTCCCGGATCCCGGCCGCCGCGGTCAGCATCAGCACCCGGGTCCCGGCGTCGGAGCCGGCGATCGCCCGGCAGACGTCGTCACCGGTCCGGCCCGGCATGTCCCGGTCGAGGACGGCGACGTCGTACCGGTTGACGGTGACCCGCTCCCACGCGGCGTCGCCGTCGTAGCAGACGTCGACCGCCATCGCGAGCCGACGCAGCCCCTGGGCGACCATGTCCGCCAGGAGCCGCTCGTCGTCGGCGACCAGCACCCGCACTGCCTCCCCCTTCACCGTCCCGTCCCTGTGTCCCGCCACCGTGCCAGCCCGGACCTAAGGGTTGTGTAAGAGGCGTACGACCGGGCCGGAGCCACCGTGCCGGCCGGTTGCCCCGGACGTCAGCCATCCAGTGTGGCCGCATCTGCGGCGACCTGCCCGTTGTGTGCATTCGGTCACGCACAGCCAAGGCCGGACCGGGAGAGAACGGGACATACAGGAATACTTCCCGTGCGAACGACCGGCACACCACGCCGTCCGGACAGCCGTCGAACCGACACCTGTGGCAACCGTCACAGGCAGCCGGCCAGGTCACCCGGGGCCCGACAGTGTGCTGCGGAGCAGCGCCACCGCCGGAGCGATCTCGGCGTCGCCGATGTTGCCGTAACCGAGGACAAGCGCGGGCGGACCGGCCCGCCCCGAGCGGTACGCGTCCACGTCCGCCAGCCGCAGCCCGGCCGCCGCCGCGTCCGCGACCACCCTGGCCGCGTCGGTGCCGTCCGGCAGGTGCAGCAGGATGTGCAGGCCGGCGGCGGTGCCGGCGACCCGACCGGCCGGCAGTCGGGCGGCGAGTTCCCGGACGAGAAGATCACGCCGGGTCCGGAACCGACGCCGGGCCGCCCGCAGGTGCGTGTCGTACCAGCCACGGTCGATGAACGTGGCCAGGGCGAGCTGGTCCAGCACCGGCGGCGGCGCCGCGACGACGTTCGCCGCCCGGAGCGCCCGGATCAGCGGCGGCGGCACGACCAGCCAGCCGAGGCCCAGCGCGGGCGACAGCGTCTTGCTGACCGAGCCGAGCAGGAACACCCGCCCGGGATCCATCCCCTGCACCACCCCGATCGGGCGGCGGTCGTACCGGAACTCGGAGTCGTAGTCGTCCTCGACGACGTACCCGTCCACCGACCGTGCCCAGCGCAGCAGTTCGGCCCGCCGCTGTGGGGAGAGCATCGCACCGGTCGGGAACTGGTGTGCCGCGCCGACCACCACGGCCCGGACCGCCGGATGGCGCGACAGCAGATCGACCCGGAGGCCGTCGTCGTTCACCGGCACCGGACACACCCGCAGGCCGGCACTCGTCACCGCGTCCCGCAGCCGCGGCCACCCCGGGTCCTCCACCGCCACCTCGGTGACCCCCTCGGCCCGCAGCGCCCGAGCCGTCCGGAACAGGCCGTCGGTGATGCCCGCGCACACGGTCACCGCCTCGGGTGACGTCTCGGCGCCACGGGACCGCCGCAGGTATTCGGCCATCGTCCGGCGCAGCGTCGGATGACCGGACGGGCGGGGCGGACCGAGGTCGTACCGGACCGCCGAACCGGCGACCGCGTGGACCGCCTCCGACCAGCGCCGACGGGGAAAGGCCCCGAGGTCGGGCAGCCCGGGCCCCAGGTCGTACCGGATCGTGGCCCGCTTCGGACCGGTCGCGGCACGGCGACGTGCCGGCGTGACCTCCGGTGACCACGAGACCCGGGTCGCCGACCCGACCCGGGCGGAGAGATACCCCTCGGCGAGGAGCTTGCCGTACGCCTCCGTCACCACCCACCGGGAGCAGGCCAGCTCCTCGGCGAGCGCCCGGCTCGGCGGTACGGCCGCCCCGGTGGCCAGCCGCCCGCTGCGGATCGCCGCCCGCAACGCCTGCGCAAGCCGCTCGTGCCGGGGCAGCCGCCCCGGCTGTCGGGGGTCGATGTCCAGCAGGGTCGCCCAGGCGAAATTGGTCTGGGAATCAGCCACGGAATTGGAGCGTAACGACCGTCCGATGGCGCCCTAGGGTCACGTCCATGACGGACAACATCGCGCTCGGCGCCATGCTCTTCGGCACGGTCATCGACCAGCAGCGGTCGTTCGAGATCCTGGACCGGTTCGTCGGCGCCGGCGGCACCTGGATCGACACCGCCAACTGCTACGCCTTCTGGGAACATCCCAGCGGCTTCGGCGGGCAGAGCGAGGAACTGCTCGGCCGCTGGTTGGCCCGCCGTCCAGGGGTACGCGACCGGGTGAGGATCAGCACGAAGGTGGGCTGTGAACCGCTGGAGGCCGGCCGGTTCCCGGAAACGGCGGAGGGGCTCTCGGCGACCGCGATCAAAAACGGCATCGAGGGCAGCCTGCGCCGGCTCGGCACCGACCACATCGAGCTGTACTGGGCCCACAAGGAGGACCGAGGCACCCCGTTGGCGGAGACGGTGGGCGCCCTCGACGAACTCGTCCGCACCGGTACGGTCGGCGCCCTCGGCTGCTCGAACTACGCGATCTGGCAGGTGGAACGGGCCCGGAACATCGCCCGGACGAACGGCTGGACCGGGTTCACCGTGCTGCAGCAGCACCACACCTACCTGCGGCCCCGGCCCGGGACCCGACCCACCGTGGTGCACCGGTTCGGCGCGGTCAGCGACGAGGTGGTCGACTACCTGGAGTGCCACCCCGAGATGGGCCTCTGGGCGTACACCCCGCTGCTGAGCGGGCAGTACACCCGGAGCGACAAGCCCCTCCCGAGCGAGTACGCGCACCCCGGCACCGAGCGGCGGCTCGCGGTTCTCGACGAGATCGCCGCCGAGACGGGTACGACCCGCAACCATGTGGTGCTCGCCTGGCTCACCGGCGGCCACCCCGCCGCCACCCCGATCGTCGGGGTGAGCAGCGTGGCGCAACTCGACGAGGCGCTCGCCGGGGTGGCGCTGGTGCTCACCCCCGACCAGCGCCGCCGGCTCGACGCGGCGGCCTGACCCGACGGCGGCGAACCGGTGGCCTGGTGGCCTGACCCGACGGCGTCGGCGTGGCGGTCCGCCCACCGTCCGGGCCGGTCACGACCGACTCCCGTCGGGGATCCGGGCCCGCACCACAAAGCCTCCCCCGACCTCCCGGTCCGCGCTGAACTCGCCGCCCAGCACGTCGACCCGTTCCCGGAGCCCGGCCAGCCCACGCCCGCTCCCGCCGGGGGCGGCGCTGCGCGTACCGGGACCGTCGGTGCTGACCTCCACGGTCGTCTCCTTCTCGCCGTGCCGCACGCGCACCCGGGTACGGCTGCCGAACAGGCCAAAGATGGGAATCCCTTCGACGACCCGTCGGAAGCCGACGGGTCGGCGACCGACCCGATCCCCCCGTACAGCTACCTGGGCGGCAGGATCCACCTGTGGCAGCCGCCCCTCCCACAGCTGACCGGCGACTGGCGGTTCTTCTTCCAGTTGGACGGCGGCGAGGGGCAGGGCCCCGACGACCCGTACGCGCTCAACCTCGGCGGCGGCACCGGCTACGCCCTCCTCAGCCCCGACCGCCGCGAGGGCCGGTTCTTCTGGGACTGCGCCTGAGCACCGGCCGCCCGCTGTTCCCGACCCAGGCAGGAGATACCGGTCGGCGCCGCGCGCCGACGGCGTACCCCCTGACCATCCGGCCGGACGCGGCCCGGACGGGCGACGACCACCGGTGGGCGGCGCGAACGCCGCCCACCGGTGGCGCCGACGGTCAGTTCGCCAGGCGGTACGCCCGGATGATCGTCTGCTGAACGGTGTTGCCGGCGGTGTCGGTCGCGGCGGCCCGCAACGAGACGAAGCCGGCACCGGTCGGGTGGGTGAGGACCGCGACCCGGTCGGCGCCGGTGCCGACCAGCCGGACCGGCCGCCAGGTCCGACCGTCGTCGTAGGAGACGTCGACGGTCAGGCTGGCACAACCGGCCGGATCCGCTCCGGCCTGGCGCTGCACCCGGACCGGCATCCGGAACTCCCGGCCGGCCGGGGCCGCGTTCCGCCCGTCGAGGTCGGGGGCGAACCGCACCGCCTGCACCGGCAGGTGCTGGATGCGGCCGTCAGCCGGACGCCCGGACCGAAACGTCCAGCTGGCGCTGACCCGGGTGGAGAGCTGGGCGGCCGCCGGGCGTTCCGCCTCGACCGTGAAGCGGTAGTTCGCCGCCGCCGCCGGTACCTCGTAGTCGCCGTCGGCGTTCGGCAGGACCTCCCGGCCGTCCCGGAGCAGGACCCGGCGCTGCGCGGCCAGGTCGGCGAAGCCGGCGTGCCCGAGCGTCTGATCACTGAACATCGGCGGGACCAGCCAGAACCGGTCCCCGGTCCGGGACATCCACAGGTCCTCGTACCCGGCGGGGGCGGGGAAACCGGGCCCGAACGGCGCCTGCTGCCACCGCTGCACCACCGGTCCGGCCGGGTACGCCGTCGGCTCCGACTGCTGCCCGGGATCGTCGTTGCCGTAGACGGACGCCGACCACCGCACCCCGGTTTCGGTGCTGTAGTACTCGGTCCGCTCCGCCGGCACCGCGACGGAGGTGCCGAGCGCCCAGGCGTCGACGTACCCCGGCACCGACGAGCTGATGATCTTGTCCAGCCGGGTGCCGGGATACTCGGTCACATGCCGGGCCTGGACCACCGCCAGGTCGGACTCCCGGACCTGACGTTCGAAGCCGCTCGGCAGCCGCCCCGGCGGGTACCAGGCCAGGTGGTAGAGGTGTGCCCCGTCCCCCAGGTCCCCCGCCGATCCGTTCTCTCCCCACCAGCTCAGCACCCGGCCCCGCATCTCGGCCGCCGGCAGTGCCGCCCCCAGATGGGCGGTGAACAGCCCGGTGAAGCCGGCGAAGGAGGTCACCGAAGTGGACAGCTCGGTCCCGTCCGACAGTTCGCGGAAGAACCCGACAACCGAACCCATCGGCTGGGCGCCCGTCCTCGGCACCGTCACACTCGCCGCCGGCCGGGCCACCCGGGCGTCGAGGGTCAGGGTGGTGTCGGCGGTCAGCGCCAACTCCGGACGGGTCAACAGACTGACACTGCCGTCGCCGCCGGTACGGATGGTGCTGGTCAGGTGGTAACGGCCCCGGGGCAGCCGTACGGTGACCGTGCCGTCTTCGTCGTAGAGCATCGTCGACGTCGACACGTCCACTCCGTCCAGCGAGGACGTGTAGTCGACCGGAACGTCGCCGGCCCGGTCCAGATGGCTCAGCGTCAGGTTGTAGCTCTCCGGCTCCCGCTCGACCGTGACCAGGGTCCGCAGCGTCTGTCCGGCGCCGGCGGCCACGACACTGCCGACGTACACCCCGTCCGAGGCCGATCGGCGGGTGTCCGCGCTGAGGATGGCGGTGGCCGAGCCACCGGCCGGAACGGTGAGCTGGCTCGGCCGTACCTCGAACATGCCGGCCGGGGCCGGGACGCCGCCCGGACCGTCGGCCTGGACCGTCAGGGACAGGGTAAGCGGCTCCGAACCGCTGTTGTGGTACGCCAACTCGCTGGTCGTCGGAGCATCGTCGGTGTGCGGCCACGCCGGCCGGCCGAGGTCCACGACCGCCGGCACCACCCGGAGCGGACGCGTCGCGGCGGCCGCCACGTCGAGCCGGCCGGCGCCCTGGGCGTAGACGCCCAGATCCGGGTTCGGTACCGCAGCACCGACCAGCGTCGCCTTCAACTCGGCCGCCCGCCAGTCCGGGTGCTGGCCGGCCAGCAGCGCCGCCGCACCGGCGACGTGCGGAGTCGCCTGCGACGTGCCGGAAATCGTGGTGTACGACTCGTCGACCGGTTCCAGCGGCTCGGAACGGGCCGCCCGGGCGGCGACGATGCCCACCCCGGGGGCGGTGATCTCGGGCTTGATCGCCCCGCCACCGGTCCGGGGCCCCTGGCTGGAGAAGTCGGCGAGCCGGTCGTCCCGGTCGACCGCACCGACGGCGAGGGCCGCATCCGCGCTCGCCGGCGAGCTGACCGTACCCGGCAGGCCGTCGTTGCCGGCCGCCGCCACGAACAGGGTGCCGTGCGCGGCGGTCAGCCGGTTGACCGCCGCCTCCATCGGATCCAGGTCGTAACCGTCCAGACCACCCAGGCTGAGGTTGACCACCGCGGCCCCGTGCGAGGTCGCCCACTCCATGCCGGCGATGACCGCGGAGTCCGGGCAGCCGGCCGTCCCGCACACCTTGCCGACCAGCAGGGTCGCCTCCGGGGCGACACCCCGGTACCGGCCCTGCGACGCCGCACCGGACCCGGCGACGATCGACGCCACGTGCGTACCGTGCCCGTCGACGTCGTCGACGTCCGGGTCATCGGTGAAGTTCTGCACCTCGGCGATCCGCCCGGCAAAGTCGGGGTGCGTCGCGTCGATGCCGGTGTCGAGTACGGCGACCCGCACACCCCGGCCGGTCTGCCCGGACTGCCACACCGACGGAGCACCGACCTGCGCCACACTCTGGTCCAGGCTCGGGGTACGCCGACCGTCGAGCCAGATCCTCGGCAGCTCGGCCCCGGGCTGCGCCGACCGCAGGTTCGCGCCCGCCGTGACCGACGCCCAGAACCGGCCGCTGGTCGACTTCGGCACCCGGACCGCCCGCGCGCCGAGACTCGGCAACTCCCGCACCGTCGCCCCGGCCACCTCGGACGACCGGACGGCGTCCCGGGACTCGTCGCCGGCGACGATCAGGGGCAGGTCACGGGTGGCCGCGTCGTCGTACCGCATCCGGAGCAGGGTCGGTACGTCGAACAGGCGACTGTCGACCCGGCCCGAACCGACCAGCCCGAGCGCGTCGGCGGGAATGACAAGATCCTGGTTCCGGGACCGCTGCTGGTGGAAGACCATGCCCTGGCGTCCGGGCCCGGGCTCCACCGTGTAGGTCCCGCCGTCGTGGACCCGTACCCGGTCGCCGGTCACCAGGGTGAGAATCCGGTCGCTGGCTTCCCTGGCGGCGGGAGCCCTCCTGGAGTCGACGGGTGCCGCAGCGGCGTCACCCTGGCCCACGCCCACGTCGACCGCCACCATGGCCAGGCACAACGCGAGGGTTGCGCCTCGGCGCGCCGCCGATTTCCACCTGCTCATACGCTCTCCGATCCACATTTGCGGTTCGGAAGTAGAACGCGGCGGTCAGCCGGGGCGCTGCCTACGGGCGGAACCAAGATTCACTGTCGGGCCACGGGAGCGTCCGGGCGGCGGCGCGGCTCCCGCCCGCTCCAGCCCAGAGCCAGGACATGGGCTGTCCACCAGGCAGCAGGTCAACAGCGGTGCGGTTCGGCCCCTACGATCCAGCCGTGCGGTACTTGACGCGATCATTCGCGCTGGGGGCCCTGTGGCAAGGCAGGGCCATCGGGCAGTTCCTTGGCGAAACCCAGATCGCGGGCACGGCGGCGATCCGATGGGTGTCAGTGGACCCATGGGGTGACCGGTACAGGGTCTCGGTGCACACCGCCGAGGATCCCGACGACGAGAACTTCGGCGACCTGGACAACCTGCCGCCCCTGGACCCGCCGGACGAGGACTACGTCGGACAGGGTCGCGAACTGGCCCTGGTCGCCGACGCGTCAGAGGCCATCCACCAGGCGGCGAGACTTACCGGTGCTCGGTCAGACCGCTGGGTGAACCACGGCGTTGCGGGTGAGGAGTACGCAGACCTCGTACGCTTGCGGCGCGGCGAGGGCCGCGCTCGGTACCTGCAGTAAGGTGCCGGATGCTCGCGCTTCCGTCCGTCGGGGTGCGAGCCGCTGCACAGCGCGACAGCGCCGCCCGCCCTCGACGGCGGGCCCGACCCAGGCCCTGACCTATCGCCACCCCTACACCAGCCGAAAGCAGGTAACCATCCGCTCCGCCAACGCGGGCACCTCACTCCGACCTAGGCCGTGTGTCATAAGTGCCGTTCGAGTCTCCGAAGCCAGGTGTCGATCATGCTGATGGTGGCGGTGGCTTCGTAGCGCACGGCGAGTTTGTCGTAGCGGGTGGCCACGGCGCGGTGTTGTTTG